>CAYNAP010000015.1:0-14684 GCA_964395285.1 uncultured Candidatus Saccharibacteria bacterium | reverse complement strand
TCGCAGTATACCCTGCTCATCCGCCGACGGATGGAAGAGTGTGGCGTGTCCTCGATTGTCCTTTCGCCAAAACCGGCCGCGAGATGGCTCAAAGACAACGACCCAAAAGGCATCATTCTCTCCGGTGGGGCGGCAAGTGTCTACGACAAAGATTTCGAGAAGCCGCCGGATGCTGTAGTTGCTTTAATTGGCAAAGTGCCGGTGCTTGGTATCTGCCTCGGTATGCATTGGCTAGCCCGGCTCTTTGGCGGAGAAGTTGAGAGAGCGCAAGATGCTACCGAGTACAGCGAGAGTTCCTTAAAGTGCAGTTCCGCCGATCCGCTATTCAAAGATCTAAAGCGCAACGGCAAGCTATCAGGAGATGTAAGCACGGTCTGGGCCAGCCACGGCGATAGTGTAGTGGTCATGCCGCCAGCCTTTAGACAAATCGGCTGGACAGACAGTTGCCAGTTTGCCGCCATTAGCAAGCCGCCGATATGGGGAGTGCAGTTCCACCCCGAAGTCGAGCAAACCGAGTGCGGCCTCGCCATCCTCGGCAATTTCCTGGGCATCTGCGGGGCTGTTCCGGACTGGAGCCCGGGCGATATCATCACCCGGATACGGGACGAAGCGCGGGAGGTAATCCCGAAAGGAGAGAAGTGCGTTCTTGCTTTTTCCGGCGGCGTCGACTCCTCGACTACCGCGGCTATTCTTGGGCCGGATCTCGGCAAGCGGTTGATTCCTGTCACGATTGATGGCGGCAACCTGCGCGAGGGCGAACTCGAAGAGATCATAGCGAACGCCGACGCAGTGGGCTGCCGAACCATGATTGTTGACAAAAGCAGCCAATTCCCTCCAGAGATCGCAGCCTCGATTGACGCGGAAGTAAAGCGCAGGATCTTTCAGCGCCTTTACTTCGGCGTACTGGAGGATATAGCCCAAGAGGTCGGAGCGCGTGTTCTGATCCAAGGGACGCTCGCGCCGGACGTAATCGAGTCCGGAAAAGTCGGCGGAGCGAGTCACATCGTCACCCACCATAACGTCGGCAAGACATCGCTCATCCGCTTCGATCCGCTTCACGACCGCTTCAAGTACGAAGTCCGAGCGCTAGCCCGACACCTTGGCCTGCCGCCGAGCATCTCGGAACGACAACCTTTTCCGGGGCCGGGGCTGTTCTGCCGCATAGTCGGCATCAGCGTCACGCCTGAAGAACTCGGAATAACGCGCTGGGCCGACGCCAAAGTTCGGACGATCAACCGCGAGGATGGAATCGAGAATGAATACTCGGAACTTGTTGTAGCGCGGCTCGGCGTGAAAACGGCGGGAGTCAAAGGTGATGGCCGGAGCTATGACTACGGAATCGGCGTACGCGCCGTCATAACTTCGGACTTCATGACCTGCTGGGGCTACCAGTTCCCGCCGCGCACACGGCGCAGGATTGACTTCGAACTTCCCAAGCACCCAAGAGTCGCGGGGGTTTACTTCAGCGAAACCAACAAACCGCCCGCGCGGACAGAGTTTGAGTAGCCACATCGCCCTGCTGGAGAGCACCCAGCCGGGCATTTTTTTGTTACCCCATCGGACAATTTTTCCCCACACCTTTCCGAATACCCCGCAGTCTTGGCCTACTCCGCGCTCCGCTTTCCATCCCGCTTCACGCTTGATCAACCCCAATTTCCATGCTAGAATAATCTATATGGCCACTCTCTATACCCAAGCTTCCTCCAACATTCAAAAGACCTGGCTTTTGATCAGCTTTATTTTTGTTCTGATCATTGCCTTGTTTTGGGTATTTAGCTATGCCTATAACAATCCGGTCATACTTTGGTTCGGAGTGGCCCTTTCGCTCACAATGAACATTGCCAGCTACTGGTATTCGGACAAATTGGTTCTCGCGATAAGCGGCGCCAAACCAGTTGATAAACATGCAAACGAGGAGCTTTACCGCTTGGTTGAAAATTTGTCCATCGCCGCTGGCTTACCCACGCCAAAGATATACATGATTAACGACCCGGCTCCCAACGCTTTTGCCACCGGACGCGACCCTCAACACGCCATCGTAGCCGTAACCCGCGGCTTGCTCGAACGCCTCAATAAAACTGAACTGGAAGGCGTTTTGGCTCACGAGCTGTCGCACATTGGCAACCGCGATATGCTTATTTCCACCGTTGTTGTCGTCCTTGCCGGTATAATCGCCATCGTTTCCGATATTTTTTTACGCATGACTTGGTTCGGCGGCATGCGCTCCCGCAACGAGGAAAAAGGTGGAGGGATATTCATAATCCTCGCTTTTGTCGGCGCCATACTTGCCCCTCTCGCCGCGACTCTTATCCGTCTTGCTGTTTCCCGCCGTCGCGAGTTTCTCGCCGACGCCTCGGGGGTTTTGCTCACCCGCTACCCCGAAGGACTAATAAGCGCTCTTGAAAAAATAGCCGGCGACCCCAACCAACTGCGTCAAGCCCGCACCGCCACCGCTCACCTCTATTTCGAAAACCCGTTTAAAGCCGACGCTCGAATGTCAAGGCGCGTATCCTGGCTAGTCAGGCTTTTCATGACTCATCCACCAGTAGAGGATAGGATACGGGCATTGAAAAATACTGAAATATAACGCCTACTGAAGTGACTCTCGCCCCGCACCAACTTTGCCATCGGGGCAAAGAGAGAAAACGGCACGCGTGACCGAATAGGCCGTCCCCTTAAGAGCGAAGTGCGCCGCAATGGTGCTACCCGCAAAATTGGTGCGGGGTGACCCATCCGACAGTGGAAGACCGCATACGCGCTTTACGGGGAATGAACGCTTAACCGCATTGCTGCTAAGTTATTATTATGCGCATCTCACACTTCACTGCGGGAAAAAACGATCAAGCCAACGAAGACAGTTTCGGATACACTAAAACCGCCTTTACGGTTGTTGACGGCGTAACGGACAAGAGCGGCAAGCGCTACGGCGGAAAAACCGGCGGAGAAATCATCTCCAAATTCATACTTGAAAAATGCCTCACTGCCGAAAAAACCGGCCCAGCCCTTATCAACTACCTGAACGCCGCAGTAGCTGATCTCTACAAAAAAATAAATCCAAAAGCCATAAAAGACAGTGCCTACCGTTTCGGCTGCACTCTTGCCTGCGCGCGGATAAAAGGCGGCAACTTGGTTATCACTCAAGTCAACGACACGGCATTTCGAATCAATGGCAAAAAAGTCTACCAGCCGAAGGACATGCTTGTTGACACCCTATACTCGAAATTCCGGTCCGACTATATCAAACTAACCAGAGACATTGCCGGTAGCCGCGAATTCCTCCTGCCCCTCCTAAAAACCCAACACCGCTACCAAAACGATCCGCGCTCGCGCTTGGGCTTCGGCGTGGTTGACGGGACAAAGACGCCGACAAAGTTTATCAGAACCTTTAAGTTTCCCTTGTGGAAGGTAAGGACACTCGAAATTTTTACCGACGGCTACTTCGCTGTCCCTAAAAGCGCTGCCATCAAGTCATGGGAAGATATGCATAAAACCGTGGAACGGGAAGACCCGCATAAATATCTCAAATACAAGTCAACCAAATCAAAAGACGATCGCACCGTGCTAATCGTCAACTTCAAACCCGGCAGCTAAAACTTCCCAAGCCCAAATCCATATGGCCAGCATCCCCAACCAACTTCCAGCTAACGCCCGCCTTGCCTTCAAAGGCAAGATTTTTGAAGTCTGGCAGTGGGAGCAAACCCTCTACGATGGAAGTATTGTAACTTACGAGCGGGTGCGCCGCCCACCGACCATAATCATCATCGCCGCCGTCGGCGATAAAATCATCGCCCAGGAACAACGTCAGCCGACCCGCGAAAAATCCTACTGGTCCTTGCCGGGCGGCGCGGCGGAATGGGACGAAGATCCGCTTGAGGCGGCCAAACGCGAACTCGTCGAGGAAACCGGCTATACATCAGACGACTGGGCGCTTCTGCGCGAGCAAAAGCCGTTCAGCAAACTTATCTGGAGCGTTTGCACTTACCTGGCCCGAAACTGTCGCGAGGACAAATTGCCTTCGCCGGAAGCCGGGGAAAAAATCAAAAATCACCTGTTGACTCTTGACCAATTCCTTCTTCTCACCGACAACCCCCAATTTCAGGATAACGCCATCGTGGACCACCTTCTCCGCGTCCGTTACGACCCCCGGGCCAAAGAAGAATTCCGCCAACTTGTTTGGGAGAAGCAGTTAACTTGAGGCACCAAAGGTCTTACAGCCCAGGCTGCGCCCGCTCAATGACGCTCCGCGCAGCAAGCCGCGCGGCATCAAAGGCAACTTCTCGACTCGCCCTGCTTATAGCGGGGCTCGCTCGAAGAATAGCTCGACAGTGCTCGCTACAGGTACTGTTCGAGCCTGTCGAGAACACATCTTCGGAACCGCGCAGCAAGCTGGCACGGAATTAACAAGCTAGCAGTATTAACAGCAGGGCAGGTAATCCACAGCTATTTTTCTGCGGCTTTATATTGCGTCTGCAAACTGTTAAACTTTAAGCATGGAACCAAACTACCCGGCTGGGGCGCCGCAGGATCCTAACCGCATCGAGCAAAGCAGCCAGCCTGCCCCGACAGGACTGAAGTATGATTTCCCGATTAGCCAAACTCCGGTTTCAAGCCCGAGCGGCCGTTACCCGTCAGTTGGCATGGGTTCAGCGAGCCTCGCCGCTTTACCGGTCAAATCCAAGTCGCCCAAAACAGCCCTAATAGTAATGATTATAGTTGGCGCGGCCGCCGTCGCTTTGGCCGGGGGCGGGGGCTGGTACTACTACGACAGCCTTCCCAAAAAGGCCTTTGCGGCCATGCCCGCCAAGATGGCCGCTATTGAAAGCGCGAGTTATAAAGTCAAGCTGAAAGTCAGCGCCTCGCCCAAATCCGACAAACTTTCGGAAGAAGATAAAAAGATTCTTGAAGCCAAGCTTAAAGGCGCCAACGTTGCCTCTATTTTCGGGGGCGTAGTTCGCATTTTAAACCCGGCTGACTCCGCAAACGCTCAAGCGCTATTCAGCCAAAAGATAAGCGGAGCCGGCGCCGATACCATGATGCCGAGCGCCCTGCCAGACCAACTCAAGAATTTGGTAGTCGAACTGCGCGCCAGCGGCAGTTTCAAGTCCAGAACCAATTCAAGCCCCAACTTCTCAACCCTTTTTGATTTCAATATTTCTGGCGCCGCTCCCCAGCCAGTCGGCCTTGGCGCAGAATTCCGTTCCATTGACGACACCTATTATTTCCGTTTAACCGAACTGCCGGTGCAAATTCTTCCCTTGTTGATGCAGGAGGTTGCTCCTTTTCAAATGCTTAACCCTACCAGTTACCTGAAAAACTGGTACTCGCTCAAGGCTAAAACCCTCGCCGACTTGAAACTCCAGCCCTCGCCAGCCGACACCGATGAAGTAAAAATCCAAGCCGCGCGCGAGCGCGTAAATAAGCTCATCGCCAAGAGCAAACTTTTTGATATAACGTCAACCGCAAGAGGGGAATATATAGATAACGTCCATGTTTACCGCTATGTCCTCGCTCCGCGCATCGCCGACCTAAAAACATTCCTTCGCGAAGTGAAAAAGATACAGGAAGACCGCGACGTCACCAAAACCGAGGAACAGCAAATAGACGATCTCGTAAGCCAGCTGCAAAATGCCGAAATAGATGAATGGATCGATGCTGACAGCCACCATTTAAGAAAACTTGAAGTCAGCCTCCCTAACTACCCTTACGACCGTTTCTACCTCAACGCCGATATGACTATTGAATTTACCGACGTAAATCAAGCCGAGGTCAACAAGCCCGCTTCCGTTATCCCTTTTGATGATGAGTTTAAAAAGTTCGTTGGGAGCACGTGGAGTACGCTTAGCGAAGTCCGAACCACTTCGCAAGATGCCCGCCGCATTACGGATATTAAGCAAACCGAGCTCGCTCTCGAGCTCTACTACGACGCCAACAACAAGCGCTATCCTTCTTCCCTGTCGGCATTAATGGCCAAATCTAGTTGCTTGCCATCTTCGGTTGAAGAGTACTCTAAATGCTTGCCTTTGGCTCCGCTGGATCCAACCGACCAAACACCCTACCGCTACTCCCCCCGCGCTTCCGCAAGCGGCAGTAATAAATATGACAGTTATCATCTTGGAGCTAGTTTGGAGAACCCGACTAACCCTGCTCTCGGCAGTGATCAAGATTGCAACTCAATAACCGGTGTCAAATGCCCTTACCGCTCCGGCTATAACCGCGCCACGGCTTTCGACGGCACGGATACCCGCGGCTGCAATAGCGAAATCAACCGTTACTGCTACGATATCACGCCCCGCCCTTAGCCCCGCTATCACATTCCCCGATGATCAAGAGCGACAGTCTGCCTTACGGCAAAATTGCCCACCTTTACAGGGCTTTTCTCAACATCAGCGGCTTCAAACGCGGCGTTGAGCGCTTTTTAGACGCAATCAATTTTAACCTGCCGCCGCTGGCGAAGATTCTCGATGCCGGCTGCGGCACCGGCCTGCTTGCGCTTTACTTGGCCAAACGCTTCCCCAACGCCAAAATTTATGCCACGGATATAGATGCGAACATGTTAGGCGAATTGGCCCTGATGCTCGCAAAATCCAGGATAAACGGCCACAGGTTTATCATGGCGCAAAGCGACTTAAAAGAGCCGGAAAAAATAAAAGCCGCGGACGGAGAGGAAACAATCATACCGCCTGACTACTTCGATGCCATTTTCGCGAGCGGCGCCATGGAACATGCGCGACCCTTGGCCGCTTCAACCGCGAGACTGATAAGACTCCTGAAACCCGGCGGCACGTTTTTCAATCTCGGCATGCGCAAGAACGCCACCGGAGCCGTGCTTACCATGATGTATAAAGTCCGGCCCTACACCATCGCCGAAATGCGTTCAGCTAATGAATCTGCCGGGCTGGAAGACACCAAAGTAATCCGCCTTTCCGCCGATTACTTCCCGGCCAATTTATCGCGAGTGGCCGTAATCGCCAAAAAGCGCAAAAATGTCTAGGCCCCGAAAGCAAAAACCGCTTGAAAAACCGCGCGACATGACCGCCGTAAGAAAGATCCCGAACTACCGCGGCCGCGCGGGCCAGTCAATCACGGAGTTTTGTGATAAGATTGGCATTTCACCAAACCAATACTGCTATTACTTCTCGCGTTACCCCCAACTATTTAGATAAAACCCAAAAGGATTTCGATAAAATTTTAGGCAAAAAGCGCAATCCCGCTTATGGCGGAAACCGGCAATTATGGAAAGACTGTGTACTAGAAACGGTACCGCAAGTTTTCCCTCCAGTTCCCGGTCCGCCAACTGGCGGAGAGGTTGGCTGGAGCAATCCCGCCCAAAGCGGAAGGGTCGCATAGCGGTCTAGTGCGGCTGCTTGTTCCCGATTTGTCTAAAAATTCAAGAACGCGTAGAGTTTTTAGAAACAAATCGCAATCCCGCTTAAAGCGGAAAGGTGCGTGAGTGGTTTAAACGGCAGTCCTGGAAAGACTGTGTGCCAGAAATGGCACCGAGGGTTCGAATCCCTCCCTTTCCGCTTTGTGCGGGAGAAAGCGTGCAACCCGCAAGGGTTCGCGAGTTCGAATCTCGCCCCTTCCGTTTTGTGCGGGACGAATTTTACCCCGTACACAACCCTGCTGTCTGTCGTGCGGGGCCTCCCGCCTCCGCCAAGTTGTGCTTTTTGTGAAATCATAAGAAGAAAAATGATAAAGTGGTCATATGAAATTAGGCATCGTTTTACAATCAAATAAATCTCCACACCTTCCCGCGGGGTATTCGGGAAGGTGTGGGGATAAACCAGAGCACGCGTGGAACATCCTCTGCCTCGAATTACGCGGAAAAAGCGAGAGCAAAGTGTGCCCGGTTTCCACGATGTCCGACTTGCTAAAAATGGTCGAGAGTTCGGACAAAGTTTTAGTTTTCGGCTAACTTAATAATAAAAGGTAAAATATGAAAAAACTTATCTTCGCAATTCTTGCGGCCATCGTCATTGGCTCATTTGCCGTCAATGCAAACGCCCAAATGCCTGCCCCATACGGAACCGAAGGTTCTCGTTCGGGGATGGGCGCCCGCCTGCCGGACGGGCAGGGATTTTACAACACGACGGTTGATTGGAACGAAGTCGTTCTACACACTGCCCGCGAAGAACAGGAAGGCAAGGAGCTTTGGAATAAACTCCAAGCCAAGGAAGCTGTTTGCGAGGATTTAAGCGACGAGCAATTCGGAGTTCTCGGCGAGCACTTCATGGGGCAAATGGCCGGAGATTCTCACGCCGCCATGAATGCAATGATGATCCAGGCGCATGGTGAAGACGGCGAGGAGCAGATTCACATTATCATGGGTAAGCGTCTTTCCGGTTGCGACCCTTCGGCGGCGTTTCCGGCGGAAAGCCTCGGCTGGATGCCGATGATGAATATGATGTGGGGAGGGTGGTCCTTCGACGGCGCTCAGAACAGGTCGTCTCCCTTTGGCGATAATAATTCAACAAACAATATGATGAATTTTGGATTTGGGTCTTTTGGCTCTTTCGGCTGGATATTTATGATCCTCTGGTGGATCTTGATAATCGCGGGAATCGTCGCGCTTGTCAAATGGCTCGCCGGCCAATCTCGCGGCGCCAACAATCGTGAGAAATCCGCGCTTGAAATTTTGCAGGAGCGATACGCCAAAGGCGAGATAAACAAGAAAGAATTTGAAGAAAAGAAAAAAGATTTGGTTTAGAATTTGCCGCCACGCCCTTCACTCCTGACCTCGCCGAGGTTCCGCTAGGCAAGGAAAGCCGCGGAGCGCAAAGCAAAGAAAAAATCTGCACTCTATGAAGAAACGATCGGAAACAAAGTTAAAAACGGGAACATTGGTTTATCTTCAGGATTACATTAAGGAGAAAATAAAACAGCGGGGATTCGCCGATGAATCATTGCACGAGAGACTTTTGCTATTGGCCGAAGAAGTCGGTGAGCTTATCAACGCCTGCAGGCACATAAGCGGGATGAATGTGGATAAAAAACGCAAAGCCGCAAACAAGGTTGGCGAGGAGGTGGCAGATGTCATTAACATGGTTTTTGCGGTGGGTATTGCTTTGGGACTAAACATCGAAAAGGAATTTTTTTCGAAAGAGCGACGCATTGACGGGCGAACTTATAAAAGGTCTTCTGTCTTAAAAAGAAAGAGCTCCTGACCTTGCTCCGCAAAAATCCCATCAGACGAACAAAAACAGATAAAACAACCATGAAAACCCCCTACCCCCGAAAAGGCCTCCCCGCCAACGCCAAAAGAGTTTTCAAAGGAATTATTTTTGAAGTTTGGCAGTGGGAGCAGGAAATGTTTGACGGCACCAAGGAGATTTTTGAGCGAATATGGCGACCGCCCACGGTCGAGGTTATCGCCACTGCTGGCGATAAAATCATAATCGAGTATCAAGCCCAGCCCGATCGCCAAGACATCATAAGCCTAGTCAGCGGCAGAATCGGTGACGAAGAGGATCCCTTGGAAGGAGCCAAACGCGAACTCGCCGAGGAAACCGGTTATCAGTCGAGCGACTGGAGTCTGCTTATGAAGCATGGCGTAGAAGCCAAAGTTTTGCACGAGGTATATTACTTTATCGCCAAGAATTGCCAAAAAATCCGAGAGCCCCAATTAGACGCCGGCGAAAAAATTGAAACAAAACTTATCACTTTTGACGAACTCCTCAACCTTACTGACGAGCCCCGCTTCTGGGTCCCGCCGCAATTTATCTACTACCTCGGGGAGGCGCGACGCGATCCCAACAAAAGAGAGGAATTGCGAAAGCTTATTTTCAAAAAATGAGCTCAAGTTGGTTCATCTCCGGCAAAACCGCGCTCAAACCTTTAAAATCGCGGTTTGAAATAAATCAAAGATAAGTTATCATTAAACCCATGACCAAAAAGGCAAAAATATTGCTTATCTTGGCCATCGCCGCCATGGCCATCATTGCCGGAACTTGGTCTTTAGTAAATTCCAAAAAAGAGCCCGGAAAACTTGATGCCTTCGCCCAATGCCTTGGAGAAAAAGGCGCCGCTTTCTACGGCGCTTTCTGGTGTCCTCACTGCCAAAACCAAAAAGCCATGTTCGGCAATTCTGAAAACCTTCTGCCCTACGTCGAATGTTCCACCCCCGACGGCCAAAAACAAACTCAAGTCTGTATCGACAAGGGAATTAAAGGCTATCCTACCTGGGAATTTAAAGATGGCTCGAGATTAGAAGGCGAAATCCCGCTCGAAACGCTCGCCGCCAAAACCGCCTGCGCGCTCCCCAAGTAACCCATGACTCCGCTGGTCGAACTTGTTACCAAGGGCTTGTCTATTCTCGTGGTCGCGAGCGGTGTGGCCGCTCTGCTTATACTTTTCGCCTTACTGGCAAGGAAGTTTGACCGTGTCCAACCTATTGCCGCCAAAATCATCGGGTTTTTCGGGGCCTACGCCTTCATCATCGCCTTCGCTATTGTTCTGGGATCGGCGTTAAGCAGTCTGTTTTATTCCGAGGTTGCCGGCTTTGCCCCCTGTTCGCTCTGCTGGTGGCAGCGCATTTTCCTTTACCCCCAGGTTATTTTGCTGGCCGTTGCTTTTTTTCGTAAAGATGAAAACGTCACAGATTATATCATAGCCCTTTCGGTCATCGGCGGAGCCATCGCCGTTTACCATTCTTATCTCCAATTTGGCGGCTCGTCTCTCGTCCCTTGCTCATCATCCGGTCTATCCATCTCCTGCGCGCAAAGATATTTTCTCGAATTCGGCTATATAACCATCCCAACCATGGCCTTAACCGCGTTCGCGCTGATTACTCTCCTCATGCTCGCAAGAAAAGCCAACAGAATCAACCATGACTGACCTGCCTGAAAAATTTATAATCTTCGACACCGAATACACCGCCTGGCCCGGCTCTATGGAGCGAAAGTGGAGCGGCCCCAACGAACACAAGGAAATTGTTCAAATTGCCGCGATAAAGGTATCGGCCGGAAAGCTTAAAGAACTGGATAGCTTCAGCCTAATCATCCGCCCGGCGATAAACCCCGAACTGTCGAGTTTCTTCACCAACCTTACCGGCCTGACCCAAGAAAAAATAAATCAAGAAGGCATTGATTTTAAAACCGCGATCAATCGCTTTGTCGCCTGGTCCGAAAACTTGCCGCTTTACAGCTTTGGCCGCGACGGCAACGTCCTCGAAAAAAACTGCGAACTCCTTGGCATAACTTTCCCCTTTGACCGCGAGCGTTTTCACGATATCCGCGACTACTTTAAAAAACACGGCATCGCCGCCGAAAACTACCACAGCGGGACAATCATCACCGCTTTCGGCAAAAAAACCAAGCGCCGCGGCCACGACGCCGTAAATGACGCAAGAACCATCCTCGACGGCTTAAGAGAACTGCCTAAGAACCAAAAGTAAGCCGCTCGACTTTGCTGACTAGTTTGGCAAACACCCGAAGATTCAGGGAAACCAATCAATTTACCTGCTCCCATAGGCAAAATAAATCCCCACACCTTCCCACGGGTATTAGACCCCGTGGGAAGGATTTGAAGCCGCCCTTCACCCACACCAAAACTTTTGGTGTGGGGGTTCATCCCCGCGGTTCACCCTCCCACCAAATTTTGGTGGGAGGGCAAGAGACCGCGGGGTATTCGGGAAGGTGTGGGGATAAACTCTACGTCAACCACCTTTCTAAACATTGAAAAGCGGGAGATAGCATAGTATCTTCTAATTACCACCCTTAACCCCAAAAGAAAGATTGCCGAAAGCAATCTTTCTTAGATAGTTAACCCCACTCACTCCATTATTTCCTCGTCGGTTTTAACAAAATCCATTAGCCTTTAGTCCTTAATCTTTAGTCCTTAGTCATCTATGTCCTCGGTAATTGACGACATCAAAGCGCGGTTGGACCTGGTCGAACTCATCCAAAGCTATATCCGCCTCCAAAAAGCCGGGGTTAACTACCGCGCCAACTGCCCCTTTCATAACGAGAGGACGCCCTCTTTTGTCGTCTCGCCAACACGCCAAATTTGGCATTGTTTTGGATGTTCGAAAGGTGGTGATCACTTCAAATTCGTCATGGAAATCGAAGGACTGGATTTCCCCGACGCCCTCGAGCTTCTAGCCAAGCGCGCCGGAGTCCAGTTGCGCCGCGAGGATCCCCGACTGCGTTCCGAGCGAACCCGGCTTTACAATCTCGTCGAAGAAGCTGCGAAAATTTACGAAGCGGTTTTGCATTCATCCCCAAGCCCCGAAACGCGTATTTCTCCTCCACTGGCCTATTTAAAAAATCGCGGGCTCGCCGATGAAACCGTCAAAAATTTCCGCCTCGGCTATGCCCCCGATTCGTGGGACTTCCTGACAAGCCGCCTCCGCGCCAAGGGCTACAAAAACGAAGAAATTGAAAAAGCGGGACTTGCCGTAAAATCGGAGCAAGGCAGTTATTACGACCGCTTCCGCAACCGGATAACTTTTCCCATCGCCGATGCGAGCGGCAGAACCGTCGGCTTCAGCGGCCGGATCTTCGATAACTCCCAGCTCCCAGCCGCCAGCCGCCAGCAGCCAACCGGCAGTCACTCACAGCCAGTAGCCAGTAGCCAGAAGCAAACAGCCGCGCCAGCAAAGTACATCAACACTCCCCAAACGCCGGTCTACGACAAGTCGCGCGTGCTCTACGGTTTCGACAAGGCCAAAGAAGAAATCCGCCGCCAAAACGCCGTAGTTCTGGTTGAAGGCCAGATGGACGTGGTCATGTCGCATCAGGCCGGAGTAAAAAACGCCGTGGCCGTTTCCGGCACCGCTCTTTCTTCCCAACAATTGCAAACCATCAAGCGTCTGGCTAATTCCATAATCAGTTCTTTCGATCGCGATGCCGCCGGCGAGAAAGCCACCAAGCGATCTCTCGACCTCGCCGCCTCTTTTGACTTCGAAAGAAAAGCGGCTATGCTTCCCCAAGGATTTAAAGATCCCGCCGAAATAGTTGAAAAAGATCCGGCCTTATGGCAGAAAGCCGTTGACCAAGCCCAGCCGATAGTCCAATTCTATCTTGATTCGGCTCTGGCGAGGCACGACCGCGCTACCGGCCAAGGCAAGCGATCTATCGCCGAGGAAGTTCTCCCCGAGATAAAAGTCATCCAAAGCGAAGTTGAAAAAACCCACTGGCTGCAGGCCTTGGCCAAAGAAATAAACATACCCGAGGAGGTTTTGTGGCAAGAGCTAAAAAAAGTCCGCCCCGCCGCGAATGATATTATCCTGCCCGAGGCCTCGCGATCCGCGAGCCCCAAAACCCGGCGCCAGCAGCTCGAAGCGCTCTTGATCGGCACCCTCATCCGCTACCCCGCGCACACCCCAGCCCTGACCGGTTTTTCGAGCTACGTTTTCATTGAAGATTCCAACCGTAAAATATTTGAAACCCTTGCCAAGCTCGCTGACCCCAACCCAAGCTACGAGGCCTTTTTGGCCATATTGCCAGATGAACTGCGCGAACCATGCAATCATCTGGCTTTCCAAGCCGAGGTTATTTTGGAAAGAATTGACAACGCCAAGGAAAGGGCGAACGAAGTAACCGTTTTCGCCCGCGAACTGGAGCGCGAGTGGACCCGCGAAAGACTGCGCGTAATTTCAACCGACATCGCCGAAGCCGAAAAACGCCACGACGAGGAACGCCTCGCCAGGCTTTTGAGCGAATTTCAATCCGTATCGGCAAAAACCCAATAGCGGTAAGCATGAAACTTCGCAGAGCTAAGCCGGGAACAGGCGAAATGAACAGCAGCTTACTGCCGCCTGACACGCGGCCATACGTTTTAAAAAGCAGATGAAAAAAACTAAAAAACCTTCAATCAAAAAGAAAGCGCCCGCTCACGCGGCAGCGAAACCATCCGGCAAAGACACTGCCAAAAAATCGGCAACCGTTAAAGATAAGCACGAGCCGGAAAAAGAAACTCCCCGCACTCACGACAAGCCGATAAAGATGTCGCCCAAAGCCAAAGCCGAGTTTGAAGCCAACGAGAAGAAAATTCAAATACTGATAAAACGCGGGCGCGACCGCGGCTTTCTTACCTACGCCGAAATCCTTAACGCCTTCCCGCACATTGAAGAAAACATACCCCTGCTCGAAGATCTTTACCAGCATCTCGAAGAAGCTAATGTCGAGGTCATCGAAACCCGCGACCTTCTCGAAACCGCCGAAGATGAAATCCCCACCGGCAAACGTAAAAGGGGCGGCGAAGTGGAAGCCGAGGCCTCCGATTCGGTGCAGATGTATTTAAGGGAAATAGGGCGGATCCCGCTGATCAACGCCGATCAGGAAAAAGAGTTCGCGCGTAGGATCGAAAAAGGGGATGCCGACGCGCGCGAAAAACTGGCCCAAGCCAACCTCCGCTTGGTGGTATCCATCGCCAAACGCTATGTCGGGCGCTCGCCGCACTTGACCCTTCTTGATCTCATTCAGGAAGGCAATCTCGGTTTGTTCAAAGCTGTCGAGAAATTCGACTACCGCCGCGGCTTCAAATTTTCCACTTACGCCACATGGTGGATCAGACAAGCCATCACCCGCGCTCTTGCTGATCAGGCGCGTACCATTCGCATTCCGGTACACATGGTCGAAACGATTTCAAAATACCAGCAGGTTAAGCGCCGGCTCCTGCAGGATCTTGGCCGCGAGCCGTTGCCGGAAGAAATTGCCGCCGAGATGAATATGGAACTTGAAAAA
>CAYNAP010000014.1:0-15691 GCA_964395285.1 uncultured Candidatus Saccharibacteria bacterium | reverse complement strand
CTCCCGCCTTTGGCGAGGCTCGCCTTCGGCGGCGCTGAAGCTTTGTCGAAGCGGGGAAGGCCGTGGAGCTTCACTCTTAGGCAACAGCTCGCCGTGGAGCTAAGCAAGGGCGGCTAAGCTAAAGCGTAGCCTTCGGGCGTTTTCCTGAACAACTCTCTGTTTTGAAGATTTAAAAGAACGGTGTTGGGTTTTACAAAACGGGTTTCGAGAACTTTTTTGACGATTTCATCTTTGCCCAGCGGTTTTTTGATTGATTTAAGCAGACTAACAATGACATCGCTGACGGTGCCGGGGTGATAACCCCATTCGGCGAGAGCATAGAGGCCGCGGCCGACCAGAACGAAACGCGAATCCTTGATCAATTCATTGTGCACGGTTTGAGGGTGGGCTTTTTTAGAAGTCCAGCCGGATTTGGAAATCGCCGTGGCTACTTCGCGGAAGTGCATCGGCTTCTCGGCTTTGGAAAGGACAGCAAAGGCCCGATCTCTTACTCCCCGCGGCCGAATGGTTGGCCAACTAACCAATCCAAACTCGCCGTAGGGGTTTTGCTTGATTACTTTTGAAATACCCAGGTAAGACTCCAAGACGTCAGGGCCGAGATTAGCGCCGGCGACCTCGCGGGTTTTGGCCTTGAGAATGTTAAAAAGCTCGGAAGCCGGTACCGGCTTTTTTATTTTCAAGAGCTCGTCTTCGGTGCGGCTAATTATGGTTTCAGCCGTTTTCAAAGCATCTTCTTTCGTAAACCACCGCAAGTGCCACCGTTCATCTTCATCTTTGCTCGCGAATGGCTGGCCGACGGTAAGAAGAAAGACGACGTGGTTATGAAACCTTGGTTCGGCAATGGAGTTTAAAAGCTTGTTTTCTTCGAAGACGTGGCCATGATCGGCAAAGTGGGCCTCGAGAGAACTTAAAACCGGCTGGAGGACTTCAACGATTTGCGGTTTGGCTAGGTTTTTCAGACCATCGGCCTCGATCTGGCGAATGCGCTCGCGGGTAACGCCAAAAGACTTGCCGATTGCATCCAAAGTTTCGGGCTGACCGGCTTTTAGACCAAAACGCCGCTCAAGAACCTCGCGCAGGCGCGGAGACGGCAGAGATTTTAAAACCTTGATATTGATTTCCTTAGGATGAATTGGCAAATTTAGCTTCTTCATATGACAGTAACTAGAGCCCATCTCAAAAATGTTTAAAAATAGTTATTCTTCGAGCGGAGCCCCGCTAAGCGGGGCGGAGTCGAGAAGACACCAAATGAATAAGCCGTTTTTGTTCTTCTCTCGACAAGCTCGAGATAAACTGGCCCGAACAATACCTGTCCTGTAGCGAGCCGTGTCGAGCTACCGGCGCAACTGATTTTTGAGATAGGTTCTACTTATGCCTCCCTCTTCCACTGGCGCCATGTCACCAGGAGGGGGCTTGCGATAAATATTGACGAATAAGTGCCTACGATTATCCCGACAATCAAAGTCAGACTGAAAACTTTGGTACTTTCTCCTCCAAAAAAGTACACGGCCGCAAGGGCCAGGACAACCGTCAAAGAAGTGTTAATCGAGCGGGTAAAAGTTTCATTAACGCTCTGATTCACCAGCGCTGCAAAATCAGTGTTGCCAAGACTCTTTTTGAGATTCTCCCTGACGCGATCAAACACTACAATGGTATCATGCACCGAGAAGCCTAATATTGTCAAGACAGCAGTGACAAAAAGGGTGTCCACCTCGAAGCCGTAGAAGCGGCCGGCAACGGCAAAAAAACCGGTAGGAATAATAACGTCATGCAGAAGAGCGACTATGGTGGTAACACCGTACTTCCAGGATTCGACCGGCAATGACACCTTGCGGAAAGCAAAAGCGATATAGGAAACAATGAGCAAAATGACCAAGATTATCGATACGACCGACTTTCTCTGAAGTTCGCTGCCGATGGTGGGGCCAATGGTGTCGAATCTTTTTTCGGTGATTTGGGGAGCAAGTTCGGGGCGATTCGGATCCTGCGAGTTGCCATTGCCCAACCGGTTAAGCAGCTCCTGATGTTCAGTTTCGCTTATATGACGCATGCGGATAATGACTCCCTTATCGCCGGATGGCTGAAAACGAATATCGCCGAAGTTCAAGTCCTGGGTTCTGGCTGTGAGAGCGTCAACGGAAGGGCGCTGGCCCTTAAACTCTAACTCGAGAATTGAGCCGCCGGTAAAATCGATCCCGAACTTCAAGCCCCAGAAAATAATCGCGGCGATGCTGGCAAGAATAAGCGCCCCGGAAAGTGAATAGAAAATTCTGCGATTAGCGATGATGTTCATAGACGAATAACCAATCATCAAGATACAATTACCAAACAATAATCAATATCCGAATATCAAATCCAAAACACCTTTGGTTATTGGAGTTTGGAACTTGTTTGGTCATTGTATCTTGGTCATTGACCATTGGTATCAGCGGCTGAAGCCGCTTGAAAATAGCATTTTGTATTTATCCATTTTGCGCGTCATAACCGCCCGGAGGAAAGTGCGGGAAATAGAAATAGCCGAGAGCATGCTGACCAAAACGCCGATAATCAAAGTCAGGGCAAATCCCTTGACGACGCTTGTCCCTAACCAGTAAAGAACGAAGGCGGTTATCAGGCTTGAAACATTTGAGTCGCGGATGGAAGTCCAAGCGCGGTTAAAACCCTCGCTTATGGCTTGAGTCAAGTCTTTACCCGAACGCATTTCTTCTTTCATGCGCTCAAAAATAAGGATGTTGGCGTCAACGGCCATGCCTAAAGACAGAACAAAACCGGCAATACCCGCGGCGGTAAGGGTTACCGGGATAGACTTAAAGAGAGAGAGAATAATTGCAGCATAGATAAGGAGGGCCAGAACGGCAATTAACCCGGGCAATCTATACCAAAGGATCATAAAGACAGCCACGGCTAAAAAGCCGATTAACGCCCCGCCGAGGCTCCTGCCAAGCGACTCGGCGCCCAACGAAGCTTCAACTGATTGCTGATTGACAAGGGCGATGGGTACGGGCAAGGCGCCGGAGTTTAGGCGACTAACCAGGTCTTTGGCCTCTTGGACGGTAAACTGCCCGGTAATCTGGGCCTTGCCGCCGGAAATCTTTTCGCGCACGGTGGGCGCTGAAAGAGGCGCGCCGTCCAGATAAATGGCCAGCGGTTTCTCGACATTCCTTTCGGTTATTTGCTCAAACAAAGTCTCGCCTTCAGAATTAAACTCTAAACCGATGACGGGAGCGTTGGTAGTCGGGTCAAACTGCAATTGGGCGCGGGAAAGATAGCGGCCGGTGAGCTCGGTGGATTTGAAATACGGATCCTCGCCCATTATTTCGCCCTTGGACATCTTGTCTTGAAGGTCTTTAGTTTCCTCCAGCGACCGTATTTCCTTAAACTCAAGAAAAGGAGTCGCGCCGATCATGCTTATGGCTTCGCGTATGTCTTTGACCCCGGCCAGCTCGACGATGAGGCGATACTCGTCGCCGCTGGTTTCCACTTGCACTACCGGCTCGGTTACGCCGAAAAGGTTGACTCTCCGCTCAATAACATTGCGAAGGCCGTCCATAGCCTCACCCTTCGAGGCGCCTCGGAAGTTCGCGAAATCAGCGCGGTATAAAAGGTGCGTACCGCCCTGCAAGTCGAGGCCCAAGCGGTAGTGTTTTACCAGTGAACGCAGAATTGGAATTTTATCAACGCGCGGGACGCGTTCGGCGACAGCAAAAAAACCGGCGAAGATACCGAAAAGAATTACAATTAGCGCTGCGATTCTGACTTTAGTTAAGAATGACATCTCTGGCTGTCGCCCAGTATGTTAGCGGTGCGTGGGCGGGAGTGAACCTCCGTTAGAAATCCATCCACGCACCAGAGGACCACGGGTTTACCCGCAGGTGAATGGTCCTTGGTGCGGGATTCCGCTCCACGGGCAAGCCGCAAGGCTTGGCCGTGAGTCCGAGATACCGCGGGCTTGCCCGTGGAGCTTCATATATCGCTGAAAGGTTTAAGAAAAAAGATATCCGGCACTAACGCCGCCGAAGTCTTTCCGTACCATATTTTTAATGGAGCGAGCGGCCACTCGCGTTCTAGAACATAATATAAACCCAAACTCTAAATATGGCAACCGGGCGGGGTTAAATTGGTCATGCGGCCTTGCCAGATCCAAAGCAAAACCCGCCCCGGTTATACGGGGCAGGTTTTCCAACCAATTACTGAAGCAGTGAGTTTATGTCGGCAGTTTCCTTATCAAGACTGTTTAGATCAGTGGCGTTGAGATCTTTCTCAATGTCATTAAGGTCGTCGGACGCTGACTGATCCTGGAGCATCATGGTTGCATTATCTTCTTCAACCATCATCCTTCGAACCGGCTGCGTGTCAGGATTGGTTTCGGGAGTGCCGCCTTGCCAAGCGTAGAAAAAGTAGTAGTAAACGAATCCGGCAGTTAAGATGACAAAGACGGCTAGGGCAATCCACGATGTTTTCTTGACTCCGGTTGGCATATTACCGCCCATCATTGGGTTGGGCATACCGGGGTTTGGCATCCCGCCGCCTATCGGGTTCACAGGATTTTGATTCATGGGGTTCATCGGGTCCATAGTTTGTTTAACTTAGAAGTGAAAAGCTGATTACCGATAAGTGATTAGGGCGTCGGGGGGGTCGAGGGAGATACGGCGGGACTTACGCCGGTGGTCCCGCTTGCGCTGTTGTTACCGCCTTCGCCGACTCCTTTTAGGGCTTTCACCGCATCAACAAAGGCGGCATGAACACCCTTTATCTTGTCGCGGGCAGTCCCGATTAGCGTCTGGACCTCCTTGAAAACGGTCTTCGGGTCGTCGGAAGCAAGAAGAGTCTCGAATTTGGCCTTGGCGTCATCCAGAGCTTTTTTCGCGTCTTGCCACATAACCTTGGCTTTATCCAAAGCGGTTTGGGCCTTGGTTACATTTTTGCCGTTGGCCTTGGCTTTATCGATGCGCGACTGAATTCTCTCGCCGAGCTTGCTTTGACGGTCTAACGCGGCTTCCAAACGCTTAACCATGCGACCGAAGTGGTTGCTTATCTGCATTTTCCTTTTCTCATCTAGTCTTGCCCGCAGTTCTTTGCGCTGATCCTGCATGGCCTCGCGGTTATCTTTCATCATTTGCCTCTCTTCCTTCATGACACCGGGGCGGACCGAAGGCTTAACGGTGGCTGATGGCGAAGTTCCTGCTTCGGTCTGGGCCAAAGCGCCTACCGCCGGTAAGACGCCTAACGCGGCCAAAAGCAAAAAACTTGAAATGCTATTTTTAACACTCATAAAAAATCAAGACAGTTAACACTTGCGCTGTTTCGACAAAAAGCGCTCCTTCTAAAATTATACTACTATCTGGCGGCTCTCCAAAAGACAATATTCACAGCCGGGGCGGTTCGACGGTTCCGGCCCGCGGATCAGCTCGACGGCGCTTTCAAAGAGTTTTAATGCTGATTTTTTATCAGTCGCGACTTTCCGGGGAGTCACCTCAAATTTAAAGATCCCGCCGGGATGGGCGCTTACCGGGTGATAGAAAATAAGGTAGCCGTAGTCAGCAGCCGGATAGCCATTGGCTTCGAGAAGCAAGGAATAAACGTCCAGTTGGTCCTGATTCCACTTATGGGCATCGTCTTTTGGCGTGAAACCTTTAGTTTTGTAATCGAGGGGCGTATATACTCCCCCGTTAATCAGGCAGTCATCTAAAAGGCCTTTTAGACGGGCATTAAGAAACGCATCTTCATAAATCAGTCCGTTCCAGCGTTCACGCCATTTATTCAGGAGAGCTTGGTCGTCTATTAGATTGCCCTCAACCTGCCCCTTTAACTCCGGCGGCAGACTACCGCGGTATTGATCAAAATACTTTTTCAGTACAGCATCGATGCCGTTCGGCAAAGTAGATTTTATGCCATCCGGCCTTCTTCTAACGCTGTTATGCTCCAGCCAAAAACAGCGCGGGCAGTCGCGCAATACTCCTAAGGCCGATGCCGATAGAGAAATTTTTTTGTCAGCAGTCATGGGTTAAAGTATAGACCATGAAAGTAAATCGGGGAAGTGTTGACTATTAAGCGCCCCGGCGGGACTTCAGACCGACACTCCTAGCAGCCGGCGGGCAAATATGGCCGCCCGACGTTTTCTGCCAGATATTGCGGTTTGCTCGTCAGTTCAAAAATTTTTCAACTCTTAGACCGATAAGGCGTATCCGCTTTTTTATCGGATTCTCGCGCTTGTCCAAAAAAGGCAAAATTAGTCTTAGCGCTTCGCCATTGAGAGCTTCGAGAGCGGCAAGGGGTTGGGACGAAGTTCGCGAGCGGGTTTGAGTTTTGAAGTCGGCGAAGCGAACCGTGACTACAACGGTGCGGAACGATTTGAAGCCTTCTTTTTGGAAGCGTCGGAAAACTTGCCCGGCAAGAACGTGGACCCGGCCAAGAATAAACGCCGGCTGGAGAGTATCTTCGCTAAACGTTTCCTCGACACCGATAGACTTGGCTTCCCATTCGCCGGAGACAGGACTTTCGGAAATGCCGCGGGCTTTGCGGTAGAGCTCGCTCCCCCACTTGCCGAATGCCTCGACAAGCTCGGCGCAAGCCATCGCCTGCAACTTGCCAATGGCGCGAATGCCTTTTTGATGCAAAAACTCCTCGGTCTTGGGGCCGACGCCGGGAATGACGCGAATAGGCAGTGGGCCCAAAAAAGTTTCAACTTGGTCCGGCCGGACAACAGTAAGGCCGTCCGGCTTTTTGAAATCGGAGGCAATTTTAGCCACAAGTTTATTCGGGCCAATACCAATGGAGCATGTTAAACCTTCTTGCCCAAAAATTTTCCTCTTAATTCTTTTTGCCCAATTTTCGACTTCAATCCACACGTCAGCTTTGAATTTTGAACTTTGAACTTTGAGCTTCGGCTCAAGGTATGCCTCATCAATGCTGGCCTGCTCGAAAGCATCGGCATCTTCGGCGAGGATATCCATAATGCGGTTTGAAACTTCGTTGTATAACTGGTAATTGCCAGTAAGGAAAATTGCCGCGGGTTCGCCGCGCTTTTTGGCCGCTTCAGACAAGCGCCAGGCTTGCGAAATGGGCATAGCTGATTTAATGCCGTATTTTCTTGCGGCGTAACTTGCGGTTGAAACAACTCCCCGCCCTGTAGGGCGAGGCTCGCCCGCCCCCGGCGAGGCGGCCCTGACTTTCGGATCTGCGCTTGACCCTTCGACAAGCTCCGAGTGATTTGCACTTCTTGGCATTTCTAAGTTACCAGTTCCTCTAAATTCTATCTTGGGGTTCGAAGGGTCAACACTGAGCGGGGTCGAAGTGCAAATCACAATCGGCTTACCCCGAAATTGCGGATTATACCGCTCCTCGCAGGCGGCAAAGAAGGCGTCCATGTCGAAGTGAAGCACTATTCTCATACATCATGGGATTCGGGGCTAGAAAGAAAAAAGGCAGGCCTAGTCTGCTAGCTGCCCTGCGGGGACTTTTTGAAGGGGTATGACGACCATATCGGGACGCTGGGCATCCCCAAAAGATCTACGCATTACTTCGTGGACAATATTGTGCTTCTGCAACTCTTGCAGGAGAGAGTCTATGAGGCCTAGGGCTTCTTCCTCGCCGGCATGGCCTTTATCGGGCCCAGCGATAACCACGAGTCTATCGTTAAGAAACTGGAAATGCAGAGGTACTAGGATGCCGTTAGGCGCGCCGTGGTGGTTGCTCCCTGAAAAAGCCATCAAAACGATGTTGCTGAAATCCGCAGCCATGATTCATCCCCCTCTATTTGCGGCTGATGCCGGAGCAAACCCCGTTAGAACTTGAGCTTCGGACCAGACTGATAAAATTATACTCGTGTTGGCTGTTCGATGTCTACCGTCGACTGTTCGCTATAGTGGCGTTCTAACGGGGTAAATATAGTCCATATAAACGCTAAATCAAGTTAGCTATCCCCAGCTGAAATGGGTGAACATTTTTGGTAACTCCGCGTCAAGGCGCGGGGTATTTTTATCTGAATTACCCCGCACACATTTTGTAAGACAGGCAGTGGCGAAGCGCCTTGGATGCATCCATTCGGCATGCGTGCTTCGTGACAGAACCCGATACTGTCTACCGATTCCCGCCGCAGTATGATAACCGGAGCAAAATGCGTGCGGGGTTATTTTCGTTAACCGCAATTCATCCCCGCCGCAAGCGGCGGGGTATTCTTGCGGACGAAAATAAAAACACCGCGTTCGGGCGGTGAGAAGCAGACCTTAGCTATGCGGGAGATGATGGCGGGTATCAACCACCGAAGGCCATTTAGTATTTGGGCGTTTCGGTTCGCGCGCTGGTTTCGGTTCGGGCCGGGGCTGTGGTTTGTCCAGCGGAACCGAACCCAAAAATTCGAGCTCTTGGCGATCTCCGCCCTCGGCGGTGACCACAATGCGTGGGTTTCGTCCTGCGCTGTGGTCGAGCCTCACTGTCAGCGTCGGGTTTCGGCCGTCGGCGTCTTTGAACCACGGACCGGAAGCGCGTCGTACGCTTACGATCACCCGGTCCCTGGCCGAGTTTGAAACTTCAACTTGGACACTAGCGCGCAGCCTAGACGCGCCATTCGGCAGCCGGAGCATGACCGGCACAATGACTCTTGCCACTCTACCAACTTTAGCCACACTGCCATCGTCTGAAACCGCGACAGAGGCTTGGTTTCGGAACTTCTTTCCTCTGCCCACCAAGCGCCCATATGTAATTCTGTTATAGATCATTGTTGAGCCCCTATTTGGATGTTAACCGCCCAACCAATGGTCAAACCTACTAAAATAGTACAATAAATCCCCACACTTTCCCACGGGGTATTAGACCCCGTGGGAGGGATTTGAAGCCGCCCTTCACCCCCACACCAAAAGTGTTGGTGTGGGGGTTCACCCTCCCACCAAATTTTGGTGGGAGGGCAAGAGACCGCGGGGTATTCGGGAAGGTGTGGGGATAAAAATCTAGCTAGCGAGCTGTGGATTAATCTTGCCCAGTTTTTCGGCTAAAGCGTGAGCTTCACCGAGCAAGGTTTCAACTTCGCCGAGCCCCTTCTCCCAAAACGCCTTCGTACTGATGTCTATGCCGAGCTTGGCAAAAATGTTTTTCGGCGAATCGGAAAGACCGGAGGACAAAAATTCTTTCACCTTTTCAATAAAGCCGCGGTCGTTTTTCACCGAGTTTTGCAAAGACTTGGAGATAAGCAAGCCGCTCGAGTAAGAGTAAACGTAAAAAAAAGTTCTGATGTGGCTCCAGTAAACCCACCAGTTTTCCGAGCCGGGCGACTGCTCCACCGCGTCGCCCATGTACGAAACCATGTGCTTTCCAAACAGCGAGCCGATTTCTTCTTTGGAAAGATAGCCCTTGGCGCGGAATGAGGCGTGGAGTTCCCGCTCAAAGTTGTAACAAGCCGCTTGGCGGAAAATTGAAGATATATCGTCGTTTAGCTTCATTATCATAAGCGCCAGGCGCAATTCGTCATCAGCTTCGCGTTCGAGTTCCCGCAATACAAAATCCTCCATAAAGGTGCTGGCTACCTCGGCAGTGGCAAGAGTCGTTCCGAAATTGAGGGCGTTTTGTTTCTTGCGCGCGAACTCGTTATTGACGCCGTGGCCCAGTTCGTGGGCCAAAGTCAAAACGTCATTCAATTTGCCGGTATGGTTGAGAAGAATGTAGGTCGGCTGGGACAAAAGGTTGTGGGCGCAAAATGCTCCGGAATGTTTGTTGGCTCGAGGATAAACATCGAAGCGGCCGCCATCAAGAAATTCTTGGAAGATAGCGGCGAACTTGACGTCCAAATTCAAAAAAGTACGGTGAGTCAGCGCGGCGGCCTCGTCAAAAGAATACTTCTTGCTAAGCGCGCCATAAGGCACGTTGCGCTCGTGATAAGCCAGCTTAGGCACGCCGAGGAGTTGGGCTTTCAGCTGGTAGTACTTCTTGGCCAGGTCGAACTGGGACGAAACTGCGGCGATCATAGCATCCACAACCTGGCTATCAATGTCATCGCTTAAATGACGAATAGAGTCGGGGCGGGGAACCTTACGGAGCTCGTCATCAACTTTTTTATTCCATAAAACCGAATTGATTTCCTGCTCGGCCACGGCGACATTTTTGGCCAGAATATCGTTAACGGCCGCGGCGGCTCCATCCCGCACCGCTTTATTCTGGCTGTCAATCAGACTGAATACTTCCGAAAAGCTTTTAACGGCTTTGGAGCCGTCTTCGAGCGCGACTTCCCGCTCCTCTTTTGTGAGAAACGACGAGGTCAGCTTAACCCAGTTTAGCTCGGCCGGTGCGGCCTTGAGATTGATTATTTTCTCTTCAGCTTCGCTCAATAAATACTTAGCCCAGACAAAAGAGCGCTCGAGAAAATGACGGTAGGGCTTAAGCCCCTCGTATTCGAGAAACTTCGGCTGAAGTTCGGCCGGAATCCTCGACAGGCGCAATTCAAAAAACTGGATATCGTTTCTTATTTTGGTCGCAAACTGATGGATGGTATTGAACTTGGCTTTGAGCTCGGGTTCGTTTTCGTCCTGCTGGGTGCGCAGCCAAAAATAATAGCCCGCGTCGCCGTCAACGCCGAAGGATCTTTGCCAAGTTTCGTATTCATCGAGGGCCTGTTTTAAAATTTCAGGATCGCTCAAATAGTCTTCGCGGTCTTTCCATTTATTGACGAAGGCATAACTTTCCCTCTCGACGGCTTTCCTGTTTTCAGTTATTTGGGGGTCGTTATCGCCAGAGAAAAGCGGAGTAAAATTCCAAGTTATGGGACTAGATTTAATATCGGCCATAGGAGTGGCAATTGAAAAATTTAAGCAAATCCCGTTAGAACGGGCGCTTCGCCCCGTTAGAGATATGGCACGAAAAGACCTTTATGGCATTATCGCAAGATATGAGTTTTTTCTTAAACAATTTTAGCGCCATATAAATCTCTAACGGGTTGAGCGACCAGCTGATGATAGCATTGTACTCCTATCAGTTATCTCTACCCATACCGCTGGCCCGCTTCGCCCGCGAAGCGAGGCTAGCAGAGTCGGCGCGTTCTAACGGGGTAAATATCCGCCGAGGCAGTCCGGGTTAGTTGGGGCTGTACTAATCTCTACTTGAATTGGCTTTAGACATTTTCTCAACCTCACTTAAAACAACTCCAATGACTTCCCGGTTGGCCAAAATACTATGATGGCCGTGGGCTTTGACTTGAATGTTTTTCGCTCCATCCAGTCGGCAACTTGATTCCGGCCAAATGTGGTTGTCGAAAATGCCAAAAATAGAAACTATTTTATTGTTGACCTCCTTTTTCTGACTGAGCGTTTGGATAATTTCGCTTTCGGGTCTAAGCTCTCTAACGATCTTTAGGGGGACGAGCTTGGCGATTTCGGTCCCGCCGAAGGGTGTAGCTATAGTTATCAGTTTTTTAACCCGATGATGCTGGTTATGAAAGACCAGGACATGCTTGCCGACAAGACCGCCCTTAGAATGGCTGACGATAACAATATTGCTCAACTTTTTTTCTTCGATAAAATCACTTACCAATTTTGCGGCTTGATGAATTTCTTCGGTGTTGTAGCCTAAATGCCCCAGGACGTAAATCGGGTGGCCGCGCAAAGATAATGGGTCGGCTATTGACTTTAGGAAATTCCATTTGATGAACAAACCGGGGATAAGAATAACCGGAACTTTGTTTTTTTCAATATAGCCAAGATAGTGCACCGGCGGCTTCTGGACAATAAACACGTGGTCCATGCGATGAATGGCATGAAAATAATCGGCTATCCAATGCTTTAAATTGCGGATCTTCGCCAAGGCGGCATTCTAGGAGGATAGAGTTCTAAATGATGCTCGGTTTACGCGGTTTTGACTAACCCGCGAAAAGTTCAATTGTCGCTTCTATTTCTTCGGGAACGCCCAAGATACTGTCGTAATTTTTAACTTCTTCGCCGTTAACCCAAGCGCAGTTGATAAACGCTCCCGACTCCGGTTTGGCCTCTCCGGACAAATACTTCGCCGCGAATTTAATCAAGACAACCGGAATGCCATCCGGGCGAATGAAAGCCATGCTGTTTAAATATGCCAGCTTCGAATCTATTTCAACCCCAGCTTCTTCTCTGGCTTCCCGGACGAGCAAATTTTCTACCGCGCGCGAAAAATCCAGCACCTCGCCATTTACCCGAGTCGGTTTCGACAAATCAAAATCGCCCCATTCCAGCTTACCCCCGGGGACGCAGAATTTACCCGGATGAACTTTTTCTTTGGAACTTCTTTGCAGGATCAGGCAGCGCCGATCGCTTTCGCGGTAAATAACGACGTTGGCCACAAAATAAAAAAGCTTGTCCGATTTCGCGTTTTTCAGACTTATTTTGCTTGCAGGCATGCTCCAGAGTAAGAAATTTACACCTCTCTTTCTTCCGGCTTGGGTTGGTCGGCCGCCTTTAAATAATTGGCTAACAGCCAGGAGCTCGACTGGATTTTTTCGCCGAGGTTGTAGACCTGTCGGCAACCAATCTCTTCACAAACTCGGACTTCGGGCACAACGTCTATTTTTCTATCACCGCCCGGGCCGAATATATCCGGGGCCAGTTCGCGGAGTTCGCGCGAAACGCTCATGTCTTCGGGGTTAGGCGGATGTTTAGTCAAGACTACATCATCAACGAAGCGGATGGCTTTAATCACTTTCATGCGCTCGTCTTCAGACATAAAGGCATGACCCCTTTTCTTTTTTAGCCAGTTGTCGTTATTGAGGATGACTACCAGTTTATCGCCGAGGGCTCGAGCCCGCTCGAACATCTCAATGTGGCCGATGTGGATAGGATCAAACCCGCCGCTTACGGCAACAACCACTGGTTTTTTATTCCGGTCGTCCATACTGCTTGTATATCAAGATTTTGCAAGAAAAGCCAGGCGCGGAGCCCGGCCGCCGACTTTAACGCTGGCGGCCCCTTTGACGACAACGCTCCGTTAGTAACCCGTGCAGATTACACGACCGCCTGCCTAAACTGTCAGACTTTAGGCATCAAAGTTTTTAAAACTCGGATAAACCCCGGCAAAAGTTTAAATTTTTTGGCCTGCCCGGGCTCAACCCACCTATAGTTTTCGGCTTCCCAATCTAAACGTATCCGATCAGTGTTAACCGTAACAAGAATGGGATGAACAATCCAAGTCTTCTTGTATTTAGGTTCGTCTTGATGAAAAATATTACCGACCTTGATAGCCATCACGTTTCCCGGCTTCAGTCCTATTTCTTCGCCAAGCTCCTCCTTGACTTTATCCTTAAGGCTTTTTTTATCATCTAAGAAGCCGGAGATGCCGTTCCAATATCCGGGGTAAAGCTTTAAACGGCGATCGCGCCGGACCAAAAGAATTTTACCGCGGTATCTGACCACGCAGTTTATAACCGGCGCCCAACGCATTTTAGTGTAGTCAATTTGACTCGGCTTCGGTTTAAACTTATCTGTTATCATTCTGCTTGCTAAAGTTTTTAACCGCTTCGTAAATGCTCGCGCCAGCGCGCACCGGCGGAGGCGGAACGTCTTTTTCGACGAGGACTTTACCGTAGACAAAATTGTTTTCCAAGTGGGTGATTATTTTTTTAACGTCGCGAATCCTGTCGGTTGAACCCAGAGCTATGATGGCCACCGGGCGTTCGCCATATTCTGAAAATTTCACCCGGAAGACGCCGGCGATGGTTTCCAAGGCCTCGCTGGTTTTACCGGCTTTGCCGCCGATGAACCGCTCGTCCTTAGGCCAGCTAACGTTGACCCATTTATGACCGCGGCCGTCGGTGGAAGTGGCGGCGCCCTCGGCTAGACCGCTCAAGACAAAAATCGGCTTTTTATGGTCGGCTAGGTACTGCAGAAGTTTGAATAAGTCTTCGGCAGTTGAGGTATTTTCGGCGCTCGACCCGCTAGCATCTTCAAATTTAGTATTGGCCATGCCGATGGCTCTGGCTTTTTTATTCATCGTATCCACAAACTGCCAGGAAGAGCGAGTATATAACAAAGCGATGTCGTTCGCGGACGCGAGCAAAAGAGGGTAAAGAAGATCTTCGGACTTAAACTCCTCGCCCGCAGCCAAGTGAGATGAATTGCCGGGAGTTTTAAGCAGGTCTTCAGGAATGGTGAGTATCTTAAAACGATTTATCGTTTCGACCGAAACCAAGGCGGTAACCAGCTTAGTTACTGAAGCGATGGGATAAGGAGTGTCTTTGTTTTTCGCGAATAAAATCTGACCGGTTTCGAAGTCGGCCGCCAAAGCTGCGCTAACGGGCAAATCCGGACCCTGAACCCGCCGTCCGGACGAACTTACGCGGGTAAAATACTGGGAGTCACTCGGGAGCGGAGTCGCGCCGGCGTAGACCAAAACCTCCGTACCGTTTTTACTCAACCTAAAAAGCTCTTCGGCGTCTTTTGAGCCAAGACGGATACAGCCGCCGGAGAAAGCGTCGGAAACAAGCGTGCCATCGGGATAATACGGCCAGCCGTGAATAAAGTAATTGCCGTAAAAGTGCATGCTCCACGGCATCCACACGTTGCCGATGGTTGAATAATGATTTTCTTCCTTGGACTGTATCTTGTAATAGCCGTTCGGCGTTTCGAAAAAACTGCCTTCTTTGCCTTTGGCTTTTATCGGATAAGTTTTTAAGACCTGACCTTCCTGATACAAAGAAATTTCCATCGCATTCAAATCGGCAAAAATAAAATTTTTCTTGGCGGCGACAAGCTCGTTTCGTTTCTTCAGCACTGCTTCTTGGGTCGGAAAGATTACCGCCCCCTTTGATAAGGCCACGTAATCAGGCAAACGGAAAGTTTCGGCCGATGCGGGCTTAAGGCCAACGAGTTTTTCCGAAACCAGAAATTCAACCAGCCCGCGGTTTAAGGCCGGCATTGAAAAAATTATCAAACTAACCAGTATAAAAATTTTTAGGGTGTAGATTGAAGGTGTTTCTGGATGACTTTGCATACGACAGTATGGATTTTCAAGAGCTTAGCCGCTTGATCATTTTTTCGCCAAACTCTTTTTAATAATGTCTTTGCCACTCTCGTCGGCGTAAGGATGAACCTTAAAGCGGATACGCGATATTTTCTCTGACTTTCTTTCTCCGCTCGCGCCGACCACATAAACTTTAAGCCCGCCCTTGGCTTCCTTGACGTTGGTTACCGCCAAGTCAAACTCGATCATGCCGTGAATGCGAAAACTGCCGTCGGCGTGGACGCCCTTTTTGATAGAGGCCAGGGTCGCGCGTATGTATTCTTCAAGTTCGTTAGACTCGATTTTCATAGTTACTCCTTTTATACCATTCTTACCGCGAGCATTTATACACCTGCCTTAGTTGATAAAATCATGCGCTATGCTACAAAAGTATGAGTGGCGTCATAACATCCCTATCGAAAAAAACACGGAGGGAGTCGCATGACGATTGTGATTGATAATGAGTTGGTTCTTGGCGAACTGGTCAAGCTTGCCAATATTTTAAAGCCGCTATTTGTCTACCTCTCTACGCCGCATATACTAGCCGCCTTCGCCCAAAAGTTCGGGCGTTCACCTAGCAAAAGTGAAGAAGAGATTATTCGTGAAATCTGTCGCAATGATCAGCTCCACGGCTGCATGCCATGCCGGAGAGAAGAGTGCTGGTGCGAATGCCAGTAGTCTTGCGGGAGTACCAAGCCCTCCTATAGCAGTAGTTGGGCTTTTTTTATTGTAAAAGGTCTTAAAA
>CAYNAP010000013.1:261-15910 GCA_964395285.1 uncultured Candidatus Saccharibacteria bacterium | reverse complement strand
CATTTTCTCGAACACATGTTTTTTAAGGGGACAACCAAGCGCCCCGATCCGGAAATGATCAAAAAAGAGCTTGACGGCATGGGCAGTATTTCCAACGCTTTCACCGGGCACGAAACCACCGGTTACTATATAAAAGCGGCGAAGCTTTATGAGAATCAGGCCTTGGATATATTAAGCGACATTTACCGAGATTCGCTTTTGGCCAATGAGGAGATAGAGCGCGAGAAACAGGTGGTAATTGAAGAAATGCATCTCGACAAAGACACCCCGACGACTTATATCTGGCAGATTTGGGAGAAACTCCTATACGGCGATCAGCCGGCGGGTTGGGATATAGCCGGAGAAGAAAAAACCGTGCGCGGGCTTGCTCAAAGCAACCTTAAAGAGTATTTTGGCCATCAGTACGTTGCTCTGAACACAGCGGTTGTTGTCGCCGGTAATATAGAAGAGGAAAAGACAATTAAGAAAATAAAGGAACTTTTCTCTGACATCCGCAGCTCGCCGCCTCGCGAGAAGCCAAAAGTTATTGAGGAGCAAGTCGGGCCGGCCGTTCTCGCCGAGGATAAAAAAACCGATCAAACCCATATCGTTCTCGGGTTTAGGGGCTACGACATTTTCAACGAATCGCGGTACGCGGCGGATGTTTTGGCGACGATTCTCGGCGGAGCGTGGAGCTCGCGGATGTTTTCAACCATTCGGGAAAAACTCGGCCTAGCTTACTCGGTTTTCACTTCAAGCGAAAACTATTCTAACCGCGGTTACGTCATAACTTATGCGGGAGTTGCCCATAATAATGTGGAGCAGACAATCAAGGCCATAATGGATGAATACCGGAAGATCCGTGACGGCGGCGTGACTGATGATGAGCTAGTGCGGACCAAGGATTTCATCAAAGGGCGGATGTTGATGGCTCTCGAAACTTCGAATGCGGTAGCCAACTTCGTCGGCGGCGAGGAAATGCTTACCGCGAGACCCATGACACCCGAAGAAGTTTTTGCTAGAGTGGATGCAATAACGAGCCGCGACTTAAAAATAGTAGCCACCGAGATTTTCCAGCCAAATAGGCTGAATTTAGCGGTCTTAGGGCCTGCTCTTGACAGCGAGAAATTGAAGTCTTTGATTTTTGGCTCTCTCGGCTAAAACCTTTCGCCAATTAAAATGCCCCCGCAAAAAGATCATCAATTGAATATAAGCTATATATCGCTAATGCGCGCGGTTATTGTTCTTGTTATCCTTGTGGCATTGTTTCAGATCAAAGATATAGTGGCAGCCCTGCTTTTCGCGGTGGTAGTTGCGTCGGCTATCGAGCCCGGAGTTCAGTGGTTTAGGCGCTACAAAGTGCCGCGCATTTTATCGGTGCTCATAATCTATATTGCGGCCATCGGCGTTTTGGCCGGGTTGATTTATTTGATCGTCCCGCCGGTTGCCGAGGAATTCACTTCTTTTCTCGACTCATTCCCCAGGTATCAGCGAGTTCTTCTCCAGGAACTGCGTTCTTTCCAAGACCTGCCGTTTTATTCGTTTTTTTCCGTGAACGCGGAAAATATAATACTTAATCCGCCTTTCGATTTAGCCGATTCGGGCGGAAAAGCTTTGGATCTTATCTTTGCGGTTTTCGGCGGCATAGTTTCCGGCATCATACTCATCGTTGTTTCGTTTTATCTGGCCAGCCAGGAAAAAGGCATCGAAAAGTTTTTGCGGATGATAACACCCTTGAGACACGAGGAATATGCGCTCGATCTTTGGTCGCGATCGCAGGCCAAGATGGGCTACTGGCTTAGGGGCCAGTTACTACTTGGGCTTATGGTCGGAGTGCTGGTCTATCTAGCTCTGATTCTTCTTGGCGTACGCTACGCGCTTATACTCGCACTATTGGCGGCGGCGTTTGAGATAATTCCGGTCATCGGGCCGATTCTCTCGGCAGTGCCCGGGGTGTTTTTCGCTTTTTTAAGCTCGCCGCTGCTCGGTTTGATCGTGGCCATCGTTTATGTGGTCATTCAGCAAATCGAGAGCCATGTTTTGGTGCCGCTGGTGCTGCATAAGTCGGTGGGCATCAACCCGCTTGTGGTTATCATAGCGCTTTTGGTGGGCGCGAAACTTGGCGGGATCCTTGGGATGTTTCTTGCCGTGCCGCTTGCATCCGTCGCGGTGGAGTTGATAACGGATATCGATCGACACAAGCGCGGCCTTTTCCAGATGAAGACAGTGCAAGAGTAAGAAGGCCCCACTCGGGGCTTTTAAAAATCTGACTAGGCATGAGCCAAAAAGATAACAAATTTTACATAACCGCAGCCATTCCCTATGTTAACGCCAAACCGCACATTGGCCACGCTTTGGAATTTATTCAAACCGACGCTATCGCTCGCTATCAACGTTTGTTGGGAAAGGAGACGCTCGCGCTATCGGGCAGTGATGAAAACGCACTTAAGAACATTCAAGCCGCGGCCGAGGCCAAGATTCCGATCCAGCGGTTTGTGGACGATAACGCCCGGGCTTTTTTGGAACTGGCCGAAACATTAAACGTACATTTTGACGTTTTTCAAAAAGGTTCGAGTCCAGTTCATCATGAATCAAGTCAAAAGCTATGGCAGCTTTGTGACGGAGCCGGGGATATTTACAAGAAACCCTATCAAGGGCTTTATTGTCTCGGCTGCGAGGCCTTTTATACTTTGGACGAGCTTGATGCGAGCGGCGAATGCTTTGAGCATCCGGGCCGGAAACTCGAGAAAGTTTCCGAAGAAAATTACTTTTTCCGGCTGTCAAAGTACCGCGAAAAACTCATTCGGCTTATCGCCGCCGACGAACTTAAAATCACTCCGGTTTCGAGGAAAAATGAAGCGCTCTCTTTTCTCGAACGGCCGCTTGAGGATATAAGCATCTCGCGCTCGAACGAACGCGCCAAAAACTGGGGCGTTCCGGTGCCGAACGACCCGAGTCAACGCATTTATGTTTGGTTTGACGGGCTAAATGTGTATCAATCCGGAGTGGGTTTTGGCTGGGATGAAGCGAAATACAAAAAGTGGTGGCCGGCGGATATGCATGTTATCGGCAAAGGGATTCTGCGTTTTCACGCCGTTTACTGGCCGGCGTTTCTGTTGTCGGCAGGCTTGCCGCTGCCTAAGTCGCTTTTTGTCCACGGCTATATTACCGTTGAAGGCCAGAAAATGTCTAAGACACTCGGCAATGTTGTTGACCCTTTTTCTTTAGTGAGTCGTTACGGAGTTGATGCTTTGCGCTATTACTTGCTGCGAACCGTTCCGGCTTATGGAGATGGAGATTTTTCGGAGGAAAAAATGAAAGAACTTTATAACGGCGAACTGGCCAACGGCATAGGCAACTTGGTGGCGCGGGTGGCGAAACTAGGAGAGAAGGTAAATCCAATCCATTTTAAAGAAACCGATCTTGATCCGGGCTTGAGGCACGCCTGCGACGATGTCGAAAAAAAATATCGAGAATTTTTCCAGGAGCTGCAATTGAATGAGGCTCTGGGCTACGCGTTAAGGCTGGTTGGCGCGGCCGATCGCTATATTAACGACAGACGGCCGTGGGCGATTCAAGACGATATAGAACTTAGACGCGTTTTAGCCAGCGCTGGATTTTTGATCGCTAAGTTTGCTGATTTCATTGAACCGTTTATCCCTGATACGGCTGGTAAGATGCGAAGTCAGGTTTTTCTTGAAGGTAACGAGATAAAAATAAAAAAAGGCGAGGGGCTTTTCCCTCGTCTCTAAAAGCGGTTGGCGGCAGACCCGAATGCCAGGGTGAACGGGCTGCAGTCCTTCTTAATCTCGGCGGGAGGTCGTTTGCGAGGCAGGGAGGAGGATTTATCCGCCGCCTGGCCTAACCACAAGGGGTTTGGACCCTCTGCCGCCAACCAACTATTTCTTTTCTGGGGCGGATGATTCCGTGTTTGCGAGCTTGGTTTCCTCGCGACGCCATTGATGAATCTTGCCGTTCGGGTGGCAAACAAACACTACGCCGAGGCTTGCGTCGTATCCTTCGACGAATTTAAGCGGTTCTGCCATGCTGGCATCACCTCCTTTCCAAGATTTAAGTTAACACCTTTTGCATGAACCGGCAAATACTCATAGATTCTCATACCCATGTTCAGTTCCCGGCCTACGATCAAGATCGCGAGACAGTAATTGGACGCGCTCTCGATGCGGGGGTTGGCATGATCAACATTGGCACGACCTACAGCACTTCCGAGGGCGCAGTGCGGCTTGCTGAGAGGTACGAGAGCGGCATTTGGGCCACGGTTGGCATGCATCCGAGCCACGCCGCGGGCGATGAGTATCACGACCCGTGGGAACTACGCGATCATAGTCGCGAGCTTTTCGATATATCGAAATTTCGAAATGTCGTCTCGCATCCCAAAGTTGTGGCGGTAGGGGAATGCGGGCTCGACTACTTCCGAATCAAGAATCCCGCCTTGGCTTCCGCCGGAGGCGGATCCGCCTCCGGCGGAAAAGCTTCCGCCGTCGTTCCATCCTTTGCCAGAGGCTGCGGAGGGCACAGTAAACCTTTGGCGGACAAGTCGGCGGGCAAGGATGAATCAGGAATCAAGGAAGAACAGAGAAAGGTTTTTGCTGACCAAATTGAGCTGGCGCTTGAAGTTGGCAAGCCGCTGGCTATCCACTGCCGACCTTCAAATGGCACTCAAGACGCTTACGACGACGCTTACCGCATTCTTAATTCTTGCTTCTCACTTCATAATTCCACAGCTGGCGGAGTGATGCATTTTTTTGTCGGCAACACGGATACGGCAAGAAAGTTTTTGGACCTCGGTTTCTACATTTCCTTTGCCGGACCGATAACTTTTGCTAAAGAGTACGAGGAAGTTGTCCGCTACGTTCCGCTTGACCGCATCATGGTTGAGACCGATGCGCCCTATGCCGCGCCTGTGCCCTATCGCGGCAAGAGAAACGAGCCGTTATACGTTCGCGAGGTGGCCAGTAAAATTGGCGGAGTTAAAAATTTGGATTTTGAAGAGGTGACCGAAGCGACGGTTGGCAATACCAAAAAACTTTTTAAGATTTAGTTGTCTTTTGCGAATATTTGGGCTATTCTTGTAGTCAAGAAAGGAGGGCAAAGCCGTGTATGGCCTAGCAGCTCTCGTGCTCTTCTTTGTTGGCTCAATAGCCGCATCGTACCTTTTGTATTCTCACGTGTTTCGCGACCTGTAACGGCAACCAGTGTTAGCAAGCAGCAGGTCGTTTTATTTACGTCTTGTGGCTGTTTTTGTGGCGGAATAAAAATACCCTGGGCTGATTTGGCCGTGGGGCGAGATGTCTGGATTGCCTGGACTCGAAGTTCTGGGGACTATTTAGGCGCCAGCCGGGCATCCCTCTTCCCAGTTTTCTCCCGCAGGAGCGACGTGGAGAATGCCGCCCTGGGTGGTTATCTCGAAACCGGGTGAGTGAATCACCGCTTGATCATCAGCTCTCCGGAGAGACAGTTTAGATCCGGTCACTTCTTCCAGGACTCTGTGCAGAGCGGCGACGATGTCATCCGGAGACATATTAAGAACAGCGATGGTGACTCCCAGAATCATTTCACTCCCCTTTTAGCAGGTTGGCTTCGAGTCGTTGCCCAAAGGCCCAAGCTACGCTATTCTTATAATGTTTATTGGCTTTAGCCAATCAATGAGATACTTCCCTACAAAAATAGAACCTAAGTGGCAGAAGAGATGGCTCGCGGCCAAAACCTACGAGCCGGATTTTAAGCGCGCCAAAAAACCCGCCAAAGGCGAGGCTCGCCACGGGCGGCCTTTCTATAACCTGATGATGTTTCCGTATCCTTCGGCCGAAGGACTGCATGTTGGCAATATGTACGCCTTCATCGGCGCGGATATTTACGGACGGTTCAAAAGAATGCAGGGTTATGACGTTTTTGAACCCATTGGTCTTGACGGCTTCGGCATCCATTCTGAAAACTATGCGTTGAGGATCGGCAAGCATCCGGCCAAACAAGCAAAAATTTCCGAGAAAAATTTTTATCGCCAGCTCGCGGCAATCGGCAACGGCTTTGCTTGGGAGGAGCGCCTCGAAACCTACGATCCGGATTATTACAGGTGGACCCAGTGGATTTTTATCCAGCTTTTTAAGCGAGGGCTCGCCTATCGCAAGAAAGCGGCGGTCAATTGGTGTCCAAGCTGTATGACCGTGCTCGCTGACGAGCAAGTCATACAGAAATTCCAAATCCCAAATTCCAAATCCCAAACAAATTCAAAATCACAAATTCAAAATCACAAACACGAAATGCAGATTGGAGTATGCGAACGGTGTGATACAGCCGTGATTAAAAAGGATCTTGAGCAGTGGTTTTTTAGGATTACTGACTACGCCGAGCGATTGGCCGGAAACTTGGACAAGATTGACTGGTCGGAGAAGATTAAGATCGCGCAGAGGAACTGGATCGGCAAGTCGGAAGGGGCGTTAATCAAGTTCAAAGTTCAAAGTTCAAAATTAAAAATTAGTGAAACGGATGAAGCGATTGAGGTTTTCACCACTAGGCCGGATACGCTATTCGGGGCGACATATCTTGTGCTCTCTCCGGAACACAAGGCAATTTCCAATTTCCAATTTCCAATTTCCAATCAACTAGAGGTAGAAAACTATACTCGAAAGGCGGTAGCAAAAACGGAAGAGGAACGAATTGCCGAAGGCAGGGAGAAAACAGGCGTTGAAGTAAAAGGAATTAAAGGCATAAATCCGGCAACCAAGGAAGAAATTCCGGTGTGGGTGGCGGATTACGTTTTGGGCCATGTCGGGACAGGCGCGATTATGGCGGTGCCGGCGCATGACCAGCGCGATTTTGAGTTTGCGAAAAAATATCAACTCCCTATTAAAAAAGTGATTCAACCCCCACAGATTGTGCCGAATGTATACGAGCCGCCGCGTTCTACTGGTATCTCTGCTTCGGCGTTTGGGCATTCTGAAAATCTGTTTATAGAAAGCGAGTGTTGGGCTGGCGACGGAGTTGTGATTAATTCCGAACAGTTCAACGGCGTTGATTCCGAGAAAGCGAAATGGGAGATTGTTAAATTTGTCAGTGGGGCTAAGAAAACGCAATATCGTTTGCGCGATTGGCTGATTTCCCGCCAGCGCTATTGGGGGCCGCCGATCCCGATGATTTTTTGTGAGGTCTGTCAGAAGGCTGGGCGCGGCGAGCAAAAGGAAATGCCGGGGTGGTATACCGTGCCGGAAAAGAATCTGCCGGTGAAACTTCCATATATAAAGAATTTCCGGCCAACCGGTACTGATCAAGCGCCATTGGCTTCGGTTAAAAGCTTTTATCGCGTGCGCTGTCCGGAGTGTAAGGCTTGGGCGCGGCGCGAGACTGACGTTTCAGATACTTTTCTTGATTCGGCCTGGTATTATCTTCGCTACCCATCAGTCGGCGATAGAAAAAATCCGTGGAGCCCGGCTATAACTAAAAAGTGGTTTCCAGTAGATATGTATATTGGCGGGGCGGAGCACGCCGTGCTCCATCTTTTGTATGTACGGTTTCTGGCCATGGCTTTTTACGATCAGCAGATGATTCATTTTGAAGAACCGTTTAAGATGTTTCGGGCCCACGGGCTGATCATCAAAGACGGGGCTAAAATGTCGAAGTCCAAGGGCAACATTGTCAACCCGGATGAATATGTGCGGGCTTATGGCGCGGATGCCTTAAGAATGTATCTGATGTTTCTTGGTCCGTTTGAACACGGAGGCGATTTTCGCGACAGCGGGATTAAGGGCATTACGAGGTTTTTGGAGAGAGTGTGGAGGTTGGGGCAAGGACAAATCCCTAAAATCCGAAATCCGAAATTCCCCGGCCTCGCCGAGGCGGAGCCGAGGGCGGGCGAAGTCCGAAACAAATCCCAAGCCCCAAATCCCAAAATCCAAAACCCTGTGCAGGTGGAGCGGCTTATTAATGCGACAATTAAAAAAGTAACTGGTGATATAGAAAATCTGCAGTACAACACGGCTATTTCGGCGCTGATGATTTTGCTGAATGGTTTTGAGGCGAGTGCCGAGGGCGTAGAGAAAGAGCAGTTTATGATTTTCCTAAAATTACTGGCCCCATTTGCCCCGCACATCACCGAGGAGCTGTGGCATATGCTCGGCGAAAGAAAAAGTATCCACTTGGGCGGCTGGCCTGAAGTTAGCGAAAAAATTCTCGCGGATGAAAAACGCATGGTGATTGTCGAGATAAACGGCAAAGTAAGGGATAGGGTAGAGCTTGGGGCGGACGCCGCGGAAGAAATCGCGCGGGGCATAATACTCGCACTGCCATCGGTCAGGAAGTGGGTGGGGGATAGACAAGTGAAGAAGTTCGTTTACATCAAAGGCCGCGTTGCGAATATTGTTATCTAGCCATTTGGCAAGTTATGGATGTTTTGCATCTCACGGCCAATAATCAAGATGCAGTTATTCAGAGGGTAGTATCTTTGATAAAGCGGGGAGGGGTGGTGGTTCTGCCGACTGATACGGTCTACGGCCTTGTTGGCGACTGTTTGCGCGATGCCGCGGTGAAGAAAATTTTCAGGATAAAAGCCAGATCGCACCAAAAAGCGCTGCCGGTTTTTATCCGCGATTTTGAGATGGCCCGCCACTACGCTTATATTGACGCAAAACTGAAGTCGCTGGTCGAGGAAATGTGGCCGGGGCCAACGACGCTGGTTTTTAAAAAGAAAGAGACTATGCCCGATTTGGTCACGGGGGCGATGAAAACTGTGGCTTTGCGTATTCCTGAATATGAGCTGGTCAATCAGATAGCGGCTGGCGTCGGGCAGCCGCTGGTTGGCACTTCGGCCAATCTTTCCGGCAATGAGCCGGCGCAGTCGGCGGCCGAAGTTCAAAATACTTTTATCCACCACGTGCCGCGTCCGGACGCGATCGTGGATGGCGGTCGCCTGCCGCCCTCGCCGCCGTCAACCATTCTTGATATGACCGATCCCAAGAATCCGAAGATTCTCCGCATGGGGGCGATTACCAAGGAGAAGCTGGATGAGTATTTAAAGATGTGGAAGAAGTAGCAAAATTATGAAGAAGATAAAAAATTCACCGCGGCAAGTAACCAGAAGATTGGTGGACGGGCAGGATTTGAGAAAGGAGATCGAAAAGATTGTTGAAGAGTACAACGTTTGCGCGGGCTGTATTTTGTCAGCTGTCGGAAGTTTAAAGGCGGCTAGACTTAGATTGGCGGGCGCTAAAGTTACTAGATCTTGGCGCAAGGTGTTTGAGATTGTTTCTATCACTGGTACGGTTTCGCGTCATGGCTGCCACATCCATATTTCGGTTGCGGATGGGAAAAGAGAAGTGTTGGGTGGTCATTTGGCGTATGGATGCGTTGTCCGCACCACGGCGGAGATAGTTTTGCTGGCATTTGATAGCGTTAGTTATGAAAGAGCTAAAGATAGTAAGACTGGATATGACGAGCTTGTTATTAGATGATTTAAGAAATATAGAATTTTAGCATGGAGCTAAGACATGTAGAAAAATTCGATCCGATTTTGGCTAAACTGGTTAAAGCCGAGATAAAGAGGCAGAGCGAAACTATTGACCTTATTCCGTCAGAAAATATTGCCTCTACGGCGATTTTGGAATTGATTGGCTCGCCTTTGACCAACAAGTACTCGGAGGGCTATCCGGGTAAGCGCTATTATCCCGGCAATCGTTATTGTGATGAGATTGAGAATCTGGCCCGCGAGCGCGCGCTTAAGACCTTCCGCCTTTCACCGAAAGAGTGGGCAGTCAACGTCCAACCATATTCCGGGTCGCCAGCCAATTTAGAAATTTTTTCGGCATTGATGAATATCGGAGATACGTTTATGGGGATGTCGCTTGCCGCCGGGGGTCACCTTACTCACGGCCATAAGGTCAATTTTTCAGGCAAAGCCTGGAGCGCTATGCAGTATGGCGTTGACGCGGGGAGTGGCCTGATTGACTACGGCGCAGTTGAACGTTTAGCTCGTAAACATAAGCCTAAAGTCATTGTTTCGGGTATAACGGCTTATCCACGGAGGGTTGATTTCGAGAAATTCGGCAAGATCGCAAAAAAGGTTGGGGCGTATCATGTGGCCGACATTTCGCACATTGCCGGATTGGTCGCTGCCGGTCTGCATCTTTCGCCGTTTCCTTATGCCGATGCGGTAATGACTACAACGCATAAAACTTTGCGTGGGCCGCGGGGGGCGGTAGTTTTTTCGCGCAAAGAAATTGCGGAGAAGATTGATCGCGCGGTGTTCCCTGGAATGCAGGGCGGACCGCATAATAACGTTACTGGGGCGATCGCCGCGATGTTCGGCGAGGCGCTAAAACCGGGTTTTAAGAGCTATCAGCGGCAAGTGGTTAAGAACGCGAAAATCCTTGCCCGCGAACTTTTGCGCAACGGTTTCAAACTTGCCACCGGTGGCACGGACAATCACATGTTGCTTGCCGACGTTCGTCCGTTCGGGCTTGACGGCATGGCGGCGCAAAATATGCTTGAGGATGTCGGCATCATTGCTAACCGCAACTCAATTCCGGGCGATCCTTCGCCTTTCCGGCCATCCGGTCTCCGCATGGGCACGCCGTCGGTTACAACCCGGGGCATGAAGGAAAAAGAGATGAGTAAAATTGCCGAATTGATGCGGGGCGCGCTTGCAAGGAAATCGCCGCCGGAGATGATTCGCCGTGAGGTTTTGCGCTTGGCCAGAGCGTTTCGTATTTACCGGTGAAAAAGCGGTCCTTAAAAGTAATGTCAACAATTACTCTCACGGTCGTGCGTTAAACTGTTGATATTGGACTTGACGCTTTATGATAATTTTAGACGGGCGGCAATTAAGTCAGAAAATCCTCGCCGGCCTTAAAGAGGAAATTATAAAGTCGCGGCGCAAGCTTTCTTTGGCTGCGATCATTGTCGGCGATGATCCGGTGATCGCCAAATTTGTCGCTCAAAAGAAAAAAGTGGCCGAAGAACTCGGCGTGGATTTTCGGGTTTACGAGTATAGCGCTGAAATTTCCACCAACGAGTTGCGTAAGCGCATTGCTGTTATAGTTCACGATGCTGATCCTGACGGAATAATAGTCCAGCTGCCGCTGCCGAAGCACATAAACGCGCGCTATATTTTGAATAGCGTTCCACCGGACAGGGATGTGGATGTTTTGTCGTCAAAGGCTCTCGGTAATTTTTTCGTTGGTAAATCGGCAGTACTGCCGCCGGTGGTTGGAGCGGTGAGATCTTTTTTGGATGAATATCAGATCAGTGTTGAGAGTAAATACTTTGTTGTGGTCGGGGCGGGGGAGTTGGTTGGCAAACCGGTTGCGTTATGGCTTTTGAACCAGCAGGCGACCTTCGGCGTAGTTAGCGTGCTGACCGCTGATATAGCTGACTTTACAAGGAGAGCCGATGTTGTGATAACCGGCGTCGGCAAATCCGGGCTGATCACCGGCGATATGGTCAAAGAAGGTGTTGTGGTAATTGACGCCGGGACTTCCGTCGGCACTCGGCTACTAGCTACTGGCGACCAGCTAGAAGCTAGTGGCCAGAAAATGGGAGCTGCGCTAGCTGGCGACGTTGATTTTGATTCGGTTTCAGCCAAGGCCGCTTACATCACACCAGTGCCCGGCGGCGTGGGGCCGCTGACTGTGGCGATGATTTACAAAAATCTTGTGGCGCTTTCGGCAAGAAGATAATCCAAGATAAAACCTAGCAGATGCAGTAATAAAAAAACACTGCCCTTTACTGCATTCTTTGCAGTTGTCAGGCAGCGCCAGATATCACTCAACGGTTACCGATTTGGCGAGGTTGCGCGGCTGGTCAACGTCAAGCCCGCGCAAAACGCCCATATGGTAAGCAAAGAGCTGGAGGGGGACCGCAAGGATGGCCGGGGTGAGGTAATCCGATCCTTGGGGTACGGGGATGAAGCTATCCGCCTTGGCGGCCAACTGCTCGCTTCCCTCGGTTCCGAGGGCCACCACGTATCCGCCCCGTGTCCATATTTCCTCGATGTTGCCGAGCATCTTTTTGTAGGTCCGGTCATGAGGCGCCAGGGCGACAATCGGCACCCCATCGGTGATCAGAGCAAGCGGTCCGTGCTTCATCTCGCCCGCTGGGTAGCCCTCGGCATGGATGTAGGAGATCTCTTTAAGCTTGAGCGCGCCTTCGAGGGCCACTGGGTAGGTGATCCCTCGGCCGAGGAAAAGGAAATACTGTTGGTCTACAAGGCGTTCGGCGAGCGCGCGGACGGCGTCGTTGGTGGTAAGGGCACTATCAAGGAGGTAGGGAAGATCCAGCGCGGCCTTGATGAGTACTTGGCTCTCGGCGGGTGTGATCCGTCCGCGAGCTTGCCCGAGGCCAACAGCCAGCAAGTACAGGGCCGTGAGTTGGGCGGCGAAGGCTTTGGTCGAGGCGACCCCGATCTCGGGTCCCGCCACGGTGAGCAAGGTCGCGTCGGCCAAACGGGTCGCCGAGCTGCCCGGAACGTTGCAGATGGCCAGTATGCGGGAGCCGGCGGAACGGAGTATCTTCATCGCAGCGAGCGTATCTGCCGTTTCGCCGGACTGGGTGATGGCGATGGCAAGGTGGTTATGGCTCGGAAGAAGGCGCCGATAGCGCAGCTCCGACCCGAAGTCTACCTCGGCCGGCACGCCCGCCAGCTCCTCCAGCAGGAATTTCCCGATGAGTGCCGCGTGCCACGAGGTCCCGCAGGCAGCTAGAGTGATGCGGGCAATCTCGCCTAGGTCCGTCGTCGACAGTCCTGTCTCGGCGAGCTCCACTTGGCCCGATTCGGCGTCTACCCGCCCGGCATATGTGTCCCGGACTGCCCGGGGCTGCTCGTGAATCTCCTTCAACATGAAGTGCGGGAAGTCGCCTTTGCCGACCTCTCTTCCGTCCCAGGGGATACGCACCGGGCGAAGTTTGATCTCTCCCGCGCCGGGCCGTTGGACGCAGAGTCCATCCGCTTTGATGGAGGCGATTTCGCCCTCTTCAAGGTAGATGACCTCCTCAACGTAGCCCATGAGCGGCAGGAAATCCGAGGCGACGAAACATTCGCCCTTGCCCACTCCAATAGCCAACGGCGGCGTGCCGCGGCGGGCGGCGAGCAGGCGGTTCGGCTCTCGCGGGCTCAAGATCACCAGCGCGAAATCCCCGCGTAGGCGAGCGATAGCTCTGGCCACCGCCCCGCCGAGCCCATCCACCCAATGCTCTTCAATCAGGTGGGCAACAACCTCGGTGTCCGTCTCGGACCGGAAGCAATGCCCGTCCGCCTCCAGCTCGGCCCGGATCTCGGCGTGGTTCTCAATGATCCCGTTATGGACGACGGCAACACCTTCGTTACAGTCCAGATGCGGGTGGGCGTTCGCCGTGGAGGGCCGGCCATGCGTGGCCCAGCGGGTGTGTCCGATCCCTATCCGTCCTCGAATGGGATCGCGGGCAACCATCCGTTCAAGATCGATAACCTTGCCTACAGTCTTCCGGACCTCGAGTCCGTCCTGGCTTGCTGTGGCCAGGCCAGCTGAATCGTAGCCGCGGTACTCGAGCTGCTGAAGGCCTTTGAGGAGAACTTCGAGCGCTTCCCGCCATCCGACGTAGCCGATTATTCCGCACATTGTGTTTTCCTCCCCGTGATGGGTTGGGGTTTGTGGTTTTCTTAGGAGCTTCTGCAGATGTTACTGCTGGAGTGGCTGCGAGGTTGCGAAAAATTTGAGGGCCGGGAGCAAATGACTTATTCGGGCTGCTTCAGCTAGTATATATGCGGCCATTCAAAACCGCTTCTCTGAACGCGGTGAATTTTTTTGAGGCGATGGCTTCGCGGAGTTCGCGCATAAAGCGCATCATTACGGAAAGATTGTGAGCGGTGACCAATTCCATGGCTAGCGGCTCTTTGGCGATGACGAGATGCCGCAGATAGGCGCGCGAGAATCCGGTTTGGCAGGTGGGGCAGTTGCAGTCAGACTCAATCGGCCTCGGATCATTTTTAAATTTAGAGAGCGTTAGGCTAAAAGAGCCGCGGCGGGTTAGAACTATGCCGCTACGGCGGGCGATGCGGGTTGGAGTTACGCAATCAAACCAATCAACCCCGCGCCCGACCGCTTCAACGATGTCATCGAAACCGCCGATGCCTAAAAGATGGCGCGGCTTTTCTTCGGGAAGGCGGGGTATCGTCCAGTCAAGAATTTTATGCATATCAAGCTTGGATTGACCGAGCGAGCCGCCGATGGCGAATCCTTCGAATGGCAAAGCGGCGATGAATTTTGCGCTTTTCAGACGAAGATCTTTATATTCTCCGCCCTGCACGATGCCAAATAGCGCTTGATCTTTTCTTTTTTTGGTTTCAAGCGAGCGCGCGGCCCAGCGGTGGGTGCGCTCCATGGCGAGGCTAGTATATTCTTTTGAAGCAAGGGGCGAAGTGCATTCGTCAAAAGCGAGAATGATATCCGCGCCGAGTTTTTCTTGGATGGCTATAGATTTTTCGGGCGACAAGAGATGTTTTGATCCATCGAGGTGCGAGCGGAACTCAACGCCTTTTTCGGTGATGCGGACGAGAGATTTTCCGCCGTTTGTCATTGCGAGGAGTCCCGCCGAGCGGGGCGACGAAGCAATCTCTTTTCGACTCTTGCGAGAGATTGCTTCGCCCTTTCGCGGGGCTCGCAATGACGATACTCGGTCTTCGCTTGGAAACATGCTCGCAATTTTCCCGACACCATGCTCAATGCCAGCACCCAAGCTGAAGGTCTGGAAACCGCCAGAGTCGGTGATGATCGGTCCCGACCAGCGCATGAAGTTATGCAAGCCGCCGAGTCGAGCGATGGTTTCGGCCCCGGGCCGGAGCAATAGATGATAGGTGTTAGCCAGTATTGCTTCGACCCCGATTTTTTCAAGTTCCGCAGGGGCGGCGGCGCGGACACTCGCGTTCGTGCCCACGGGAATGAAAGCCGGAGTGTGAATTTTACCGTGGGGAGTATGGAAAACCCCGGTTCTCGCCCGGGAGTGGTGGTCGGTTGCGGTGATGCGAAAGGAGAATTCGCTCATTCTCACTAGCGCGGGGCGGAAGCCGGCGCAAAGCGTCGGATGATCTTTCGGTGCTTTCGGAAAGCATCGAAGTTGAATTGGTAGAGGTTAATCCGCACAATATTGCCGCGCCGGTCATAATCAATTACAGCGTTGCCCTGAATGTCAGAATCAACGCTCTCGGCGCGCTTAATCTCGATAGAGAGCACTTCGCTTTCTTTGTCGTAATGGATTTTGGGTTTGTTTTTGTTCATAGGTATTTTTTCACTTTGGATGTGTCAATGACGGTGATAATATGGAATGTATCATCATGCGTTTCGCCAGCGATCAGCAGAAGTCGTTTAACATTCTTCTTTAAGTAAAGCTTCTTTACGAGCGTTCTACCGTTCGCATCATAGGACACTTTGGTTGGTTCGCGCAAGGCCTCGTCAATAAGCTCTTTAGGTATTGCGCGTTCACGCATACGCTCGAGCGCGTGGGAAGAAAAAGTAAACCGCATATCTCCAGCATAGCGCATTCATCGGACAGTAGCTAGATACTGCCGCGTGTTCAACTCATGCGGCGGCATGGCGCGGACACTCGCGTTCGTGCCCACGGGAATGAAAGCCGGAGTGTGAATTTTGCCGTGGGGAGTATGGAAAACCCCGGTTCGCGGCCGGGAGTG
>CAYNAP010000013.1:0-251 GCA_964395285.1 uncultured Candidatus Saccharibacteria bacterium | reverse complement strand
ACTTCTGAATGCTTGTTCTGCTCGCGCGGCAACCCAAAAATTTCTCTACTTCCTATTTTTTTGTTGGCCAATTAGTCATTTCGTATTTTTGCTAAATATTTTTTTGTATTCCGTCTCCTATAAATCAAGTTTATCTTGGACAGCTTTATTATTTTCCAGTAATATCTTGCTCCAATTAAGGGCTTCTCTTAATTTTTCATCAAACAAATAAGCATAGAGGTAAGTGCGAAATTGAAACTCCTTTGGTAGAA
>CAYNAP010000012.1:0-16380 GCA_964395285.1 uncultured Candidatus Saccharibacteria bacterium | reverse complement strand
CCCCACCCCCACCCCTACCCCCACCCCTACCCCTACCCCTACCCCAACCCCTACCCCTACCCCTACCCCAACTCCTACCCCTACCCCTACCCCTACCCCTACCCCAACTCCTACCCCTACCCCTACCCCAACTCCTACCCCTACCCCAACACCTACCCCAACTCCAACTCCAACACCTACTCCAACTCCAACTCCTACTCCATCGCCTTCGCCATCGCCCACGCCGCCACCAAATGGAGGTGGTGGAGGTGGAGGAGGTGGAACTAGCGGAGGATATCCAAGGCCGATAATCACGCTTAAAAAAGAGTTGCAACCCGTTTCTTACATAACGCTTCGCCAAATACCGTACACCGGCAGTGGTGACGACTTAAAAATGTGGCTTTACCTTATAATCCTTCTTGCAGTAAGCGGTTTTGCCGCGCGGAAAATCATAATCGCCGACCGAAATGGCCAGCTTGTGCCGCTGTTTGAAACACTAACTATCAAAAACTGGCCGCACATGCTTGCTCAAAAAAAGGAAAAAGCGATAATCAACCACTTAATTCCAGCAACGATAAACGCCGATGTGTGGCTTTCAATTGATTCCCTTAAACTAATCGCCTCGGCTTCGGGCGGAAACAAATCGCGAGCCGTGGCTTCATTGAACAAGTTGATTTTAGTTTCCAAGAGCCTGTTCCCAGAAAAAATCCGAGAGGGAATTATAACTGACGATATTGTCCAGCGGGTCTTTAAGTCCTAGAGGCTTCGGCCCAGTTGAAAAATCCGCCTACCAAGGCGGGTTTTGCTGTGATAATCTTAAATAGCACGGACAACTCAACGGCGCTGACCTCGGTCAGTCAATACGGAAGCCCTCGCAAGTATTTACCCTCCTCTGCAGAAAGCCGCGGGTGGAAGCCCGTGGATGCCCGACCTTCGAAGCCGAAGCGGCTGCTTCGGTCGCTTACGCTCCATAGCTTCAGCGACGGAGCGCGGAGTAGGCAATGCGGAGGGAGGGCACCCTTCCGAAGCTCCGCAGGAGCGAAGGAGGGTAGTACCCTTCCGAAGCTCCGCAGGAGCGAAGGAGGGTAGCTACGGAGAGCTTCGCTCCTCGCCTCCGGCGAGGTATTATATGATGCCACGGCCGCTCGCCTCGCAGTGAAGCCGAGCTTAGCTCGGCGAAGCGGGGAAGGCCGTGGAGCTTCACAGCCGCCGTTAACAAAGGTTATAACCCCGCCAGTAAAATGCGACTTACCAAGCTAACTATTTCCGGATTCAAATCATTCGCGCGGACAACCACTTTTGAATTCCCCGTGGCCGTAAGCGCCATTGTCGGCCCTAACGGCTCGGGCAAATCAAACGTGGCTGAAGCCATACGTTGGGTCCTCGGCGAACAATCCATCAAAACCCTCCGGGGGCGCAAAGGCGAGGACTTGATTTTCAACGGTTCGGCAAGCTCACCGCGCATGGGCAAAGCGTCCGTGACTTTGGTATTCAACAACCGCGACCGGGCCATAGCGGTTGACTTTGATGAAGTTAAAGTCGAGCGCAAAATATTTCGCGACGGGACCAATGAATATTATATAAACGACTCGCAGGTTCGGCTGAAAGACATCGTTGAAATGATTGCCCGCATGGGCTTGGGCGAGGCCAAACACAACATTATCAGCCAAGGGGAAGTTGATAGAATCCTTACGGCCTCGCCCAGTGAACGAAAGAATCTTTTGGAAGAAACCATCGGTTTACGTCTGCTCCAGCTTAAGAAGCGGGAGTCGGAACGAAAGCTTGAAGAAACCCAGGAAAATATTCGTCAAGTTGAGTCGTTGCTTCGCGAGATTAAACCCCACTTAAAATTCCTCAAGACCCAATCCGACCGCGCCCAAAAGCGTGAGCTTGTTCATCAAGAGCTGGAAGATCACCTTCAGGTGTATATCGCCAAAGAGGAAAAAGAAATCGCTGAAGCCGCAGCTAAAATCGCCAAAGACACCCGCCCGGCCGAATTAAAACTGCATGACTTGGAAAGAGAAATCTCCGAGCTCGGCCGCGGGATAAGCTCATCCGGTGACAAAGGCCATAACCCCAATTCACTGCCAGCCGAGGAGCAAAAGCTGAAAGACCTTGAAATCAAGCGCAGTGAACTGGAGCGCGAACTGGGGCGCATCGAAGGCCGCCTGGAATCAAAGGCAGAGCAAGCCAAAGATCAACCGGGAACTGCCGCCGTTAACATCGATGTTTCTTTCCTCAAGTCGGAAATGACCAAAATATCCGGCGCGCTAAGCGCCGCCCTGGCCGAGAGCGATACAAAATACATTCGTGAGAAAATCAATCAAGCGTTGGCCTGCGTTGAAACCTTGGCCGCCCGGTTGAAAATTCCGAAACCAGCATCAAAAAAAGGCGAAAACGAAGAACACTCCAACCTTGAGCTTCAACGCGAAGGAATACAACTCGAACTTAAGAAAATTGACAGCTTACTGGCCGGGCTTCGCGAAACGCTGAACTCCGAAATTAAAAAAATGCAGCAGGCCCAAGCCAGTTTCCACAGCCGTTGGCAAAAACTCCGCAATTTGGAGGAAGAAGCCAGCCGCGAGCGCGCTCTCTTGCAAAGAGCGCAGTTCGAAAAAGAAAAACTCACCGCGAAACGCCGGGAGTTATCCCGCCTGATAGAAGAGTCAAGCGCCGCCAAGAGCCAAGAAGAATCCGAAAAATCTCCTCTGTGGGCGCTGACCACTGATGAATTGAGGAAGAAAACAGAAAAGCTCAAAATCAGGCTCGAAGAAATTGGCGGGATAGACCAGGATGTGTTAAGGGAATACGATGAAACCCAAAAGCGATTCGAATTTCTGGAGCGTGAGCTTGGCGATCTCGCTAAAGCCGATCATGACCTCCGTGGTTTGATTGTCGAACTGGAAAAGCGCATCGAAACTGATTTTAAGCACGGCTTCGCAAAAATTAAAGAGGAGTTCAATCGTTACTTTGAAATAATCTTCGGCGGCGGCAAGGGCGAAATAACCTATGCCCCGATAAAAAAAGTCCGGATTGATAGCGGGACCGAAGAGGAAGAGGAAAAGGAGTACGGTATAGACATTAACGTTTCTTTGCCATATAAACGCATCAAAGGATTGGCCATGCTTTCCGGCGGGGAGCGAACCCTCGTGTCCATCGCTCTTCTTTTCGCCATAACCGCCGTTAACCCTCCGCCTTTCCTAATCCTCGACGAAACCGACGCGGCCTTGGACGAAGCCAACTCACAAAAATACGCCGCTACTTTAAGCGAGCTTTCAAAAAAATCGCAGCTGGTGCTGATTACCCATAACCGCGAAACAATGAAACAGGCCGGGGTGCTCTACGGGGTAACCATGAGCGACGATGGTATTTCAAAGATTTTCTCGCTGAAATTGGAAGAAGCGGCAAGCTACGGCAACCGCTGAATCTTATGCGGCCCCGGACCAAAGACCAAAATCGAGAAGAGTCTTGGCAGCACTTTACTCTCAAACAAGCAATAAAAAAAGACGCGGTCCAACTTCCGCATCTAAATTCTTAGGCTCGCGCTGGATTGCTTGCTCGTCGGCGATTTTGCCGAACCTGCCGAACCTTACGGAGCCAGTCACTGAAAGAGAAGACCAAAAATACGATAAGAGACAATGGAGTTATCGCCACCCCTTGGGCAAAAGAACCAACGTCCCGCCAGGTGACATCCCGCAACGCAGGAATGTAACAGCCCTCCGCCGCCGCCAGATAGTTCATGGCTGACGTGAGCACTACGCCAACTGCCGCGTAAACAATCACCGCCAAGAGCACAACCAACAACACGACCAGCCACCAGCTCATTTTTCATCCTCCCCAAGATGCCGATAACCGATAACTGAATCCAGATTAAGCTTCGCCCAACAGGCTGTCAAGCCGAGGCGCATTACTTCAGTCGTTCTAAACCTAGTATTCAAACTGATCAACCAGCAAGCCGTTGGCGTCGCGAAGAGTTACCTGATCATGCCGCGAATTATAAAACTTGCGGTTTCTTCTAAGCGCAACCCGCCACGTCGTCTCTAAAAAATCCTTGTCGTCGCGGAAGTTTTTAACACAACCGACATAGTTGAAATTCTGACTCATATAGTCGATACATTCACTCTTGACTATATCCGAAGCAAAAGGACCTACTGGAGTATGACAGGATGATATGCCGTCGATGGCGTCTATGCACTGGCCATTAAACCCTTTGCCCAACAGCAAACCGCGATCAATGTTGTTATCCGGGCAAGAGTTGGAAAGAGCCGGAGTAAAAGAATGCCGCTCGTTGAAATAGCCCACGCACTTGTTCTCGCGAAAGTTTCGGGTGTACGACGGCGAGCCGGAAACAACAACGAGATCTCCTCCCGGAGGAAGAAAAATGTCGCTCTCCACAGCATCAATCTCCGGAATGGTATAAGCTCGCGGAATAGTTTCCGACTCCCTCAAGGTTGCGATCTTCCAGCCGCTCACATCAACCGGTTTGTATTTGTTGCTGGACGAATAAGAACTATAGCCAATGGTTATATACTCTTCTTCGGGCCGATCGCTTGATCTTTCAACGTTTTCAATCCTTATTTGGCCTTTATATGGCGACTCGCCGGGCTTGAGTTTGGCTCCTTCTCCCGAACCTAAAGTGTCTCCTGTCTCATATCTTGATGAACCGCTGCTGTACACCGGCTGCGGGTTTTCGATCTGGGAGTTGCCGGGCCCGGTCGCAATCGGCCCTTGGTTCGAACCCAAAATCCCGCCACCAAGCAAACTGTAGTAGACAACTACTAGCGCAATAATTATCGCAATAATCGCCACGGGGTTCATGGCTCGAGTATAGCGTACTTTGCCGACTAATATAAGATAGCGCCGACAATATCCCGGTGGCCTTTCAAAAACTCTCGGCCGCTTAATGATCTCCCGCCTTCCATCTTCAATCTCAATATCCGCAGCAAACCGCGGCCGCTTTTAACCGTAAGTTCGCCTCGTTTCTCGATAACCGTGCCCGGCTCACTCGTTTCAATACCCTCACTCTCCGGATCCAACTCGACCACCTCGATAACTAACCTTGCCTTGCCCTCGTTCTTGTCCCGAAACGAGTAGGTGCCCGGCCACGGCTTGAATGCGCGTACCATGCGCTCAATTTCTTCGGCCGGACACTGCCAATTTATTTTGCCGTCTTCCTTCTTCAAAATTTTCGAAAAAGTCGCCTGCCTGTCATCTTGAGGCGTCGGCTTAATCTCGCCGTCCACCCACTCGGGTATAACTTCTAACAACAAATCAGCTCCCAGATCAGCCAATCTTTCCTTCAACTCCGGCGCCGTCAACTTCGAATTTCGAATTTCGAATTTCAAATTTTTCAGCATTGGTCCATGATCTACCTTCTCATCCATCAAAATAATGGTTACGCCGGTCTCATTGTCACCGTTTAAAATGGCGTATTGCACCGGTGAAGGCCCGCGCCAGCGCGGCAATAGCGACGGGTGAACGTTCAGCGATCCAAGCTTTGGAATCCTCAATAGATCGGCGGGCAATATCTTGCCGTAGGCCGCAACAACAAAAAGATCTGCTCCGTGAAGATGCTTATAGAAAACTTCATCCGCCAACTTCTCCGGTTGAGCGACCTCCAGGCCAAGCTCTTGCGCAACCTCCTTGACCGGTGATGATTTACGCTCTCCGCCTCGACCTGCCGGGCGGTCAGGAGTCGTAACCACCAAATGCGGACGTAAAGACTTCGCGCACAATTTCTGCAAAATCGGGATAGCGAAAGCCGAAGTGCCAAAAAAAATCACTTTGTCAACTTTCGAGTGATTGTTCATTTGTTTCAGTTAATGTCAGTGCCTTAATAGGCATAATTTCTTTAATATTAATACATAGCTCGCGATCGCGAAAATGCTAATGACGCTCCGCGCTACAGAGCAGCGCGGTATCAGATAAAGAGATTTTTTAGACTCTCCTAATCTGTAACCGCGCAGCAGAGCTGTCGCGGAATTATCAAGTTAACAGCGGGGTTTTATTAACAGTAGGGTTCGTAAAGCACAAATGGCAACATTAACAAACATTTCACGATCGTGAAATGTTTGTTAATGTTCTTGCGGCAAGACTGCTGAAAGCGCATAGTCCTACGGCCATCTAGGGAAAGCCGCGGTGCGGGGGGTTACCATGCAAATGGCTTTAAGATCGCAAGGTGAGGGCGGATCTTTAGTCGCCTTGCCAGCGAAGATATAATTCTTTCACCTTCGGGCGAGGGTGGTTTAAGTCTCCATTACCGTAGTGGTCAGACTCCCGCGGCAATGTGGGAGGATTTATCAATATCAAAAACTTTCTTGGCCCGGCTGATGAAAAGTTGACCATTCAGATGATCCATCTCGTGCTGAATGACCCTCGCGAAAAAGCCCGAGAAGCCGCGGTTATGTTTCTTACCGCTTTCGTCAAGCCAGGTTATTGTCAGCTTCTCAAATCGGGGAACCAAACCGAACTTACCGGGTATAGATAAACACCCCTCGGCCATTTCAACCTTCTTTCTTGAATTCCTGACTACTTTTGGATTAATAAAAACGAACTGCTGCCACGTTTCCTTCCGTGCCTTGCTTTCCTCAACGTCCTCACTCTCGCCGCTCTTGGCTTTTTTACCCACAAAATCAGCTTCTTCCGAAACCAAAAACAGCTGCAGAGATTCGCCAACTTGCGGCGCGGCAAGTCCCACGCCGTCAGCCGCCGACTTAAGCGTATCCTTCATGTCGGCAATGAGCTTTCTGATTCTAACACTGGCTATTTCGCCTGCCGCGATCTCCCTCGCTCCTTGTTTAAGGACACTATTTGGAAGTTTGACTATTGTTTTTAACGCCATGATGCTTTTCTAACCTATTTTTACCGCTCTCATCAAGCCTCTTTCTCCTGCCGCCACGCAATCGAACCAACCGCCTTCGAGGTAAACTTCTTAACGCCCCAAAAAAATATTTACCCCTATTTCTGGGATCGAGGTCGGCTTTGGCAAGAACCCGTTTGGCTAAAGCCCGCAAATCTGATTCGCTATAAATCTTAGCTAAACCTAGATAAGCCGCAAACTTTTTCGGCTCGAGCATTTCCCGCGAAAGATCATCGGCCAAAAGATGCTCCCGGGAGTGAAGATGCTTGTCGGCAGTCAGTCGCATTTCTACAAAACCTTGACTTACTTTAGCTATGAATGTATTATAAATCTTAGTTGGCGAAAACGTAAACCACGGCAGAGGGGAAAGGAGGCCTTAACATGGGCCCCATCAGCGAAGCCATAGGCGTTCTCATGCTGGGGTGGAGGGACACCCCAACGCGTCGTTTGATTATCTGCGGGCTGCTCCCTATCTACTTCGCCGGTGTACTATTGCGGAGCATGCTCACAATGCTCACAACACCTAGTTCGATCACATTCATAACTGCCTTTTACTCACTTTTCTGCATCTTTATTCTGCTTGGTATGGGATGGTTATGGAGATTGATGGGCAAACCGTTCCTCAGTGGCGTTGCCACGGCGGCAATCATCATCCTAGCTGCCGGCCTGATTACAACGGCCGGCTATCTTTCCGGGCCCCTGTTCGCAAACAGTTACCTGTTCAAGACGCCTTGAGCAGGCTTTTTTTATATTCCCAAATCAACATTGCCAAGCCAGTATAATTTTAGTATAGTAGTAAAAAGTGAAAGCAAGTATCCACTTCATCGGCATCGGCGGGATTGGCGTGAGTGCTCTCGCACGGTTTTATAATTCGCGGGGATATCGAGTTAGCGGTTCGGACCTTACCCGCTCGGAAATAACCGATGCCCTCAAAAAAGAGGGGATCCGTGTTTTCATCGGCCCGCACGAAGCAGCTAATATTTCTACTTCGGTTTCAAAAGTCATTTACACTGCCGCCACCCGCCCCGACAATCCCGAAGTCAAAAAAGCTAAAAGAATCAAAATTCCGACGCTAAGCTATGCCCAAGCGGTAGGCGAGCTTACCAAAAAATTCAAAACTATCGCTGTCGCCGGCGCCCACGGCAAAACCACCACCACCGCCCTCACCGCGCTCGCGCTGATAAAAGGCGGTTTAGACCCGACAGTTATCATCGGCTCCAAACTCCGTGAATTCGGCAACCGCAATTTCCGCTTGGGCCATTCCCGATATTTTGTCATCGAGGCCGACGAATATAAAGCATCATTCCTAAATTACTCGCCAACCATCGCCGTCATAACCAACCTCGACCATGAGCACCTTGATTTCTACAAAAATATCCGCAACATCGAATCCGCCTTCCTCCAATTTCTATTGAAGTCGGACTTCAATAGTTGGGCAGTGCTTAATGCTGACGATCCGCGGCTGAGGAAAATCGCAAAAAAGCTCAAATCCCAGAGGGAGGATATCCGCATTATCCGGTTTTCACTAAAGGGCCCCGAAGCCCCTAAAATCAAGCGTGCTCTCAAAATCCCGGGCCGGCACAACATCTCGAACGCTCTTGCCGCCATGGCTGTAGCGCGGGCGCTCGGCGTCCCGGCCGATAAAGCTCTCACTGCGATAAAGCAATATCGCGGCGCCTGGCGGCGTTTCGACTATCAAGGTCTGCTTTTCGGCGCCAAAGTTTTCGCCGACTACGCTCACCATCCCACCGAGATAAAAGCGACGCTCGCCGGAGCAAAAGAAAAATTCCCCAAGCAAAAATTAATCTGCGTTTTCCAGCCTCATCATTACGAGCGCGCCCGCGATTTGTTCGGCGAGTTCACCAAAGCGTTCGACCAATGCGACTTGCTTTTCCTTCTCGATATTTACGAAGTTGCCGGCCGCGAAAAAAAGCGGCGCGACTCGAAAATCAATTCGTCGAAACTGGCCGAAACCATCGCTAAGCGCGGAATCGCGACTTACTATTTGAGCCAGCCCAACAATCTTAAAAAACTTTTGAAAAACCATGTCAAAAAAGGCGACATTTTGCTGATGATGGGCGCCGGATCAATCTGGGAAATTACTAAAAAACTGATGAGGCATGATACTAAATAAATACCGCCATATATCCTTCGACCTCGACGGAACTTTGGTGCATACCCTAAGAGATTACCGCCATGCCGTTATCCCTAAAGTAGTTAGCAAACTCGGCCACAGCATTCAAAACCCGGCATCGGTCGACAAATTTTGGTTTGAGCCGGGACGCGACCAAACCATCAAGCTGGAATTCGGCGTAGAGCCCTCGGACTTTTGGCCGCTCTTTCGTCAAATAGACACTCCCGAAAATAGGGCGCATCACACCACCGCCTACCCGGACGCCGAGCCAGCCCTGCGAAAATTAAAGAGCTGCGGCAAAATTATTTCGGTCATAACCGGAGCCCCTCACTGGGTGGCCAAGTTGGAACTCGAAAAGCTCAACCAGGCTCCGGTTGACTTTTTCCTGTCGCTCGTTGACGGTCCGTATCCCGAAAAGCCAAATCCAGTAAGCTTCCACTTCGTAATAAATGAACTGGGTCAGCACCCCGCCGAGACAGTGTATATCGGCAACAGCAACGATGACGCAATTTACGCCAAGAATGCCGGAGTGGATTTCATCTATCTTGAAAGGCAAGAACATGAATTCAAACTGCGCGATGAATCGGTTGCCATAATTCACTCCTTGAGCGAGTTATTTAAACATAATGAACATAATTAGCTTGGGGGACCGCAACAATAGTTCGCCAGTAACATGGGTGTAACAATTTGCAAATTAAGATATCCGGAAATAGATACGATCGTATCTATTTCTGGAATGATAGACGAGATGGTAGGCGGGGTAAAAGTAACACTTAGCCAAGCGCTCCGATGAACATCAGAGCGCTTGGCTACAAAAGTTTTAACTTTTTCCGCCAGAGGCGCGCGCCAGAGATCTGCCCGCCTCTGGCGGAGATCCGCCTTTAGCGGAGAGCTTTGACCTTTTGGCCTAATCAGATATAATCCTCTTGTGCCGGACTACAAAAAATATCTGAAATCTTCCGGAATTTTCCTAGCCTCCATGTTAATCATCGCCGCTTCCTTCGGCGGTGGTTTATATGTGGGCTACGAACGGCGGCCGGCCATCGAAAAAGTAAAAGGGATATTGGGCCAGGAAACCGCCAAACCCCAGGAAGTTGACTTCAGCCAGTTTTGGGATGTCTGGTCGCGCCTTGAGCAAAACTACGTTGACCGCAGCAAAATTGACCGCACCAAACTCGTAAATGGAGCTATTTCGGGCATGGTCAAAGCCGTGGGTGACCCCCACACCGTTTTCTTCCCGCCGGTACAAGCCAAGCAATTTCAGGAAGACGTTCACGGCAGCTTTGGCGGCATTGGTGCGGAAATAGGCATAAAAAAAGACATCTTGACCGTAATATCGCCACTCAAAGGCTCACCGGCCGAAAAAGCCGGGCTTCTCGCCGGTGATAAGATATTAAAAATAGGCGCTACTACCACTATCGATCTCACGGTAGAGGAGGCTGTAAGCTATATTCGTGGTGAAATTGGCACCAAAGTCATTTTGACCATCGCCCGCGACTCTTGGGATTCTGTTAAGGAGATCTCCATCAAGCGCGACACTATCGTTGTCCCGATTATCGACGCCAAGGAAAAAGGCGATGGCATATTTTACATCCACCTTCTTAATTTCAACGAGAAATCTCCCGATGAGTTCCGCCGAGGTATAAGCGAGTTCATTAATTCCGGGGATAAAAAACTGCTCCTTGACTTACGCGGCAATCCCGGCGGCTATCTTAGCGCGGCGGTTGACATCGCCTCCTGGTTTATTTCATCCGGCGAAGTGGTCGCCCGCGAGAAACTAAGCGACGGCAACGAAACGCTATATCGCAGTTCGGGACACAATTTGCTCGAAAAAATTCCTGTGGTGGTATTGATTGATCAGGGCTCGGCCTCGGCTTCTGAAATCCTCGCCGGCGCCTTAAGGGATATCCGCGGTATCAAACTGGTCGGCAATAAATCCTTCGGCAAAGGCTCGGTTCAGGAAGTTGAAAACCTGCGCGGCGGGGCTTCGCTCAAAATAACCATAGCCAAGTGGCTTACCCCCAAAGGCGTCTCCATTGACGAAAAGGGCCTGGACCCCGACATAACGATTGACATTAAAAAAGAGGATCTTGACGCCGGCAAAGATCCGCAACTGGAGAAAGCCATTGAACTGCTAAAGCAACTATAAATCCTCCCACTTTCTCGTGGGGTATTGGACCCACCGCGAGAAGAATTTAAAGCCGCCCTTCATCCCCGCGGCCCGGCCTTCGCAGCCGAAGCGGCTGCTTCGGCGGAGTAGGCCAAGACCGCGGGGTATTCGGGAAGGTGTGGGGATAAATCGTAAAAAACGCAGAGTCCGGGAACGAATTTTCAATTTTCAATACTCAATTTTCAATGAATTATCAATACCCCAATTATCAAACCCACCGATTGAAAATTGAATCATTGGAGTTTGATTGATAATTAAAAATTGGTAATTGGAAATTTAGGAGACTTTTTGAATCTCGATTCCGGATTTTAGACCTAATGATGAAAAGAGTGATAATTAAAGTTGTTGGCCAAGTCCAGGGAGTGCTGTTCAGGCACACGGCCAGAGTTCGCGCCTCCGAGCTTAATCTCAACGGCTGGATCAGAAATGAAAACGATGGTTCAGTGGCCATAGTCGCCGAGGGCGAAGAAAATGACTTAAAAAAACTGGTCGCCTGGTCAGCAATCGGGCCGCCGCTGGCTAAAGTAGCGCGCGTTGAAGTCAAATGGCAAGAGGCTACGGGAGAATTTAAGCAATTCGAGATAATATGAAAGTGGTCATATTAAAAGACGTGCCCAAACTGGGCCGCATCGGTGATATAAAAGAAGTAAGCGACGGTTTCGCGAGAAACTTTCTCTTTGCGAGAAACTTGGCCGTGCCGGCAACGCCCGAGAACCTGCGGTCTCTTGACAGAGAACGAAGTGAGACAAAAACCCGCCAAGAAAAGGAGCGCGCCAGTTTTCAAAAGCTGGCCAAAGATTTGCAGGAACTCGAACTTAACTTTAATATTAAAGTTGGCGAGAAGGGCCAACCCTTCGGCTCGGTCACCCGCGAGGATATCGCCGAGGAGCTGGCTAAAAAGGGTATAGTCATCAATAAGCACCGGCTGGAAATGGAACACGGCATCAAGGGTACTGGGGAGCACATCATTAGAATCAAACTGCCGAATCAGATTGAAAGCGTGGTCAAAGCAATCATCGCAAGAGAGTCAGGCATAGCAAGTCAAGCGAGTTAAGCAAATTAAGTGAATTAAGTCAGCTGTGGCTTAACTCGCTTAACCTGCTTAATTCACTTAAACCAGCTAGCAATGACCAAATACATCTTCGTCTGCGGCGGAGTAATGTCAGGTATAGGTAAAGGGGTGTCAACCGCTTCCATCGGGCTCATTTTGAAATCGCGGGGTTTTCGCGTCTCGGCGGTTAAAATTGACCCCTATCTCAATGTTGACGCCGGAACCATGAATCCGGTTGAACACGGCGAAGTTTTTGTTCTCGAAGACGGCATGGAGTGCGACCAGGATATGGGCAACTACGAGCGCTTCCTCGACGAAAATCTGCCGCGGGAAAACTACATGACTACCGGCATGGTCTATCTTTCGGTCATCGAGCGCGAGCGCAATCTCGAATACCACGGCAAATGCGTTGAGGCCGTTCCTCATATCCCGCAAGAGGTGATTGCCCGCCTTGACCGCGCCAGTCGAAAGGCGCGAGCCGATGTTATGCTCGTAGAAATCGGCGGTACGGTGGGGGAGTATCAAAACATTCTTTTCTTCGAGGCCGCGCGGATGCTCCACCTCGCCCGTCCAAAAGATGTGACGTTTGTTCTTGTGAGTTATCTGCCCATCCCGCGGATGCTCGGCGAGATGAAAACCAAACCCACCCAGTACGCCGTCCGCTCGCTAAATGCCGTCGGGATTCAGCCCGATGTCATCATCGCCCGCTCCGATGTTCCGATGGACGAGCCGCGCAAAAGAAAGCTGGCTGTTTTCTGCAACGTTCAGGAAAGAGACGTAATATCGGCTCCGGATATCGAATCTATTTACGAAATACCCGTCAATTTCGAAAAGGAAAAACTGGGCGATCTCCTGATAGAAAAAATGGGCCTCAAGAAAAGGAAGCGCGATCTCACTAAGTGGAAAAATTTTGTCGAGCGCATAAAGAAGTCGGTGAAGCCCGTGAAAATCGGCATAGTCGGCAAATACTTCGGCAGCGGCACTTTCACCCTTGCTGATTCATATATTTCGGTCATTGAATCGCTGAAACACGCCGCATGGTTCCACGGAAAAAAACCGGAACTCGTCTGGCTCAACTCGGAGGAGTACGAGCGGAATGCGAACACCCTGAAAGAGCTCTCCAAATTTGACGGCATTGTCGTCCCCGGCGGATTCGGTTCAAGAGGCGTGGAAGGTAAGATCAAAGCCATCGAGTACGTCCGCAAAAATAAAATCCCGTATCTCGGGCTTTGTTATGGTTTACAGCTCGCCGTAGTGGAGTTTGCCCGGCATGTTGCCAAGCTTGAAGGGGCGCACACCACCGAAGTCAATGAGAAAACAAAATACCCCGTCATCCGCACTATGCCCGATCAAATTGCCAACATCAAAGAGAAACACCTCGGCGGTTCTATGCGCCTCGGCGCCTACAAGTGTCATCTAAAAGCCGGGACTAAGGCCCGGGCGGCTTACGCCGTCCCCATGGTAAGCGAGCGCCACCGCCACCGCTATGAAATAAATAACGAGTTTATTGGACAACTGGAAGAAGGCGGATTTATCGCTTCGGGCCTAAACCCCGAAAGGAATCTGGTTGAGATAATGGAGCTTAAAGACCATCCTTTCTTCCTCGGCACCCAATTTCACCCCGAATTAAAATCGCGGCCGTTGCGTCCGCATCCGGTTTTTAGAGAGTTTATAAAAGCAGCCATTGGTAGAAGCAATCCAAAACGCAAGTGAGTACACAAAGCGAAAACGCAAGTTGCGTCTAACTTTGCGTTACTGCTTGCGCCGCGTTTGCTTCCACGCTCACCGCCTTCGCCTTGCGCATGCTCCCGTCAAAACGGGTTTTTCTTTTTTCCGAAAACTTAATCGCGCCTGCGCGCAAAGCATAGAGCGTATGGTCTTTGCCCTGCCCGACATTCGCCCCCGGCAGTACCGCCAAACCGCGCTGACGAACAATAATGTCGCCGGCCTTAACCGCTTCGCCGTCGTATTTTTTCACGCCAAGATATTTCGGATTGGAATCTCGGCCTAATCTAGTTGTTCCGCCGGATTTAGTATGGGCCATGGAAATTTGTATCTATTTAGCAAGCTATTCAAATACTACTGGCGTATATTATCAATTACACCATACAAAATCAAGAGCCAGTATTGCCAAAACCGATGCCCTATGCTACGAATTCCGGACAGGACAGAGAGAGCGGGCGCAATAGCTCTATAACGCCGCAATGCGGCCTTTCTCCATGGAGGGGGTAAAATGGCCTCACGGTGCGCCGGAATTCTTGCCGCTATGCTTATCGTTTCAGCCGCTTACGTGGCCAACTCGGCCGACCCTCGCAACCCCGACCCCAACCCGCGTTACCTGGACTTCCCGGGCTTCGAGCACGCTTTCTCGTATAAAGTAAGTGTGTGGCCAGAGATTCTCGTAACAGACATCGCCGACGAGCTGCATGTGAACTTCCACATCATCGGCGGCGACGTCACCGGCCGCTACCTGCGAGGTGTCTTTCTGCCAATCGGAGGCGATCGAGCTGTCATCCGGCTTAAGAACTGCATCGGACGCATGAACCTGACCGGCAAGATACAATCAGATGATGGCGCTATTGCCGAAATACGCTATAGCGGCAATTTCAGCCCCGGTCCGAACTGCCGCAAGGTCATTACTGGGCAGATGCCGCCGCCGCACGATGTGCCGTTGACTGCCTATGTTGAAGTTGACTACGGCCAGCTCGAGGGTTTATACCTCTTCGGCAAAGGCATGCTGGACACACAAAACGCCGAAGTGAGATACGACGTATATATCGTAAGACCGCAGTAGAAGAGTAGACCTTCGCAAAATAACCACCCCGGTTTGAGAACAAAAAACTCGACCGGTTTTTTAATTGCCATATGTAAACGTGCGAGCTATTATTTCCATAACAAAACTAAAACTACAAAATCCCAAAAATGTGACCGGACTCGCCGATAAGTTTAAAACATTTTTATCCCAAAATAAAAAAGATCTCTTTTTAACCCTGCTCGTATTTCTAATGAGTCTTGCCAGTTTCGGCCTCGGCCGCTTGTCGGTTTTGTGGCCGGAGAAAGAACCCATTCGTATTGATCAACCCGATGAAATTGATAAATCGGCCGAAGGCCTTGATCAAATTGTTCCTGCGAACAATTTCACCAAGCCGAGCGTTCCGACAACTTCACCAATTCCATCCGGGCAGTATGTCGCTTCCCGAAACGGTTCTAGCTTTCATCTGTTAACCTGCCCCGGCGCCAAACAAATAAAAGACGAAAACAAGATATTTTTTGAAACCCCGGCCGAAGCCAAATCCGCCGGCTATAAGCCGGCGGCCAACTGCCCCGGTTTAAAATAGCCGCCAATCAGAATATTCTATTCTGCATTGCGCCATCTTTGCTTGCCAGCCGCCCTCTTGTTATAATCCACTTATGAAAAAACAAGCTCTGCCAATAATCTCGCTAGCAATCGTTATTGCCGCTATTGCATATTTTATCGTTTTAAAAAGCGGATGGTTTGGCGCAAACACTGAACCCGGCAAGGTAGTCCCCCAAGAGCCTCCCGCCGGCGCGCCCGGCTCGCTAAGCGGCGGCCAAGCATCGCCCAACACCACCCATACTATCTCCATGGACAATAACGGCTTTAACCCTCCTTTTCTCCAGATAAAAGTTGGGGACACGGTTACTTTTAAAAACGACGATAACCGTTTGCGCTGGCCAGCCTCGGGAAACCACCCCACCCACGAGATTTGCCCTGGCTTTGACGCCAAAGAAGGACTAAGACCCGGAGAAACTTACTCGTTCACTTTCAATGAAGAAAAGGAATGCCCCTTCCACGACCATATGAATCCGACGCTCTTGGGTAAGATTACCGCAGTGAAGTGACCCCATCCCGAAAATAAAAGCACGTCTAGCGATAAACGCAAAAAAGAGAACATTAACAATTAGCCCACGATCGTGAAATATTTGTTAATGTTCTTGCATAATAAATCCCCACACCTTCCCACGGGGTAATGGAGCCCCACGGCCTTCCGGCCGTGGTACCAGCGTGAGTCAGCCCTTCGGGCTGTCCCGCTGATGCGGGACCTAGCTCACACCCCCGCCCTTCCGGGCGGGGAGCTCCCGCTAAATTAGACCCCGTGGGAAGGATTTTAAGCCGCCCTTCACCCCCACACCAACACTTTTGGTGTGGGGGTGAATCCCCGCGG
>CAYNAP010000011.1:0-16588 GCA_964395285.1 uncultured Candidatus Saccharibacteria bacterium | reverse complement strand
TCCAAACAAACCGAATTCATGCAATAGCGCTTGCCGGTGGTGGCCGGCCCGTCGTCAAAAACGTGGCCAAGATGCGATCCGCATCGCGCGCAGACCACTTCGTTGCGCTTCATGCCGTAGCTCGAATCTTCAACGTATTTCACGCTGCCCGGCAAGGCCTGATCAAAACTCGGCCAGCCGGTGCCCGAATCAAACTTCGCGCCCGATGAAAAAAGCGTATTGCCGCAGGCCGCGCACTTATACATCCCCTCGCCCTTTTCATGAAGATACTTGCCGGTAAACGGCGCCTCCGTCCCCTTCCCGCGAAGGATCTTATACTGCTCGGGGGTCAGCGCCTTCTTCCATTCCTCTTCATTTTGCGGCACTGGTTTTTGGTCCATAGCTTTAACTATTTTTAGATTTTAAAACTCGGTTACTTGGTTGCAGAATTACTTAAATCTCTTAATAGCTTCTCTTCATCTCGGATAATCCCCTCCCATAGATTAAGATTTTGAGCATCGAAACTAATTCTTTTCTTAACGAGATTAACCGCGAAACCGTATATAAGTTGAGGGTTCTCTTTGAGTACTGAAACTAAATTTCCTAGCTCGCCGTCCCCCAAACCGCGAATAGCCGACAACAACTCCTCCTGAATCTGTTTTTCAATTTTAGTATGAGCGAACAGCAATGCCAACTCGCCATAGTCGCCTTTTGTTATTAATGCTTTAGTCATTATTACTTTTTGCAAAGCTGATGAATTTATCATACATATAGCTATTTTTCAAAACCGCTGTGTACCCAACTTCTTTTCCATCCTCGTCAATCTCCCAAATTGTTAAAGCGTCAAATCCGGAATTATCGTAGATTCGTCGAACTTCAGTATGCACTTCTTTCCCATCTACAATTCTTTCGGACCCGGACACATAGTGACCATGCCGACCGTCAGGCAGCGCTAACCATCCTTGTTCCATAAGTTTCTTTTCGCCAGCTTTAAATTTCTCCAGCTGCCTATTAAAGTGCGGCGTGAGACTTGCGTACTCCACACCGTACTTCAGCGCTTCTTCGGCCGATAAAGCTCTATACAAAATAATATCGCCATTCGTCTTGTCAACCATTGCGTACCTGTCTGATTGTTTTTTTGCCGCGTCTCTGTCCTTAACCAAGTAGATATCGACCGTAATACTATTATCTCTGTCTTGATTCGAAACGATCAACTCGATGTTATCAGGCAATTTACTGACTTGCCTCAAGAACTGACAGGGATTTTGCTTGGTCAAATTTTCTTCTCTGTCCACCCATTCAATGCTTTTAGATTCCCTAGTCCGCTCCGTTTTTGCTTCCGCCGACGCGGCGACACCGGCCTCAAAAGCGGTTATCAAAAGTAGAGCGCCGGCAAAGGCTCTAACTTTTTTAGAAATACCTCTAAACCTACCTAGGCGTTCCTTTTCCTGAGCTATAATCCCTTCTGCCTCAAACTCTGTATCTTGGCCTTCGGATATATTGCTTAATGCTTCAAAAGATTTCATAGATTTGCTATCCCATTACATCTTACTATACACTAAGATTATGGAAAAAGTACCCGGCTCTCCCCAAATGCCCGACCCCGCTTCTGAAGGTGCGTCAAGGGAGGAACAACTAAGAACCGCTTTGGCTATGCTTGGAGAAAGAACGGAGCGTTACAGGCAAGAGCTAACAGGGGTTACTGCGACAGAAGAAGATCCCAAAACCAAGAATCTTTACTTGAGAGTAATAGACGATTTCTACCTAGCCCGCTCCACCGAACTTAGATCTGAAATGGACCCGGAGTTTCAGGCGGATGCGAATGGAGAAGCCGGTATAGATTGGGCAGAAATACCAAGAACGAAATACCCTTTTTGGGATAGCAATCCTCCCCCATCCAAGGGGGGCTCCTACCGTTTAAAATTTGGCGCAGCCGAAAACTTTTTACATTCTGATGATCCTACAGAACTGCGTTTTGCCGCCTCCTATATACCATTTTTCAAAACGAGAGGTACGGCCTTTATAGACATAATGTGGCTGTTGAGTCATCGAGATCGAGAAGTAAGAAGGGCGGCTATCCACGGACTCGAAAACAGCATCATAAAAGAAGTTGACCAATTAGGCGATTTGGACGACGCACTTAAAAAAATGAAAATGATCAGCGAAATCGGAGAAGGCCAAGACGAATTTTTAAAGCACCTGATACCAGATTCCTTTTTCTTCATAAAACCGGAGTTATTGAAACAAAGAGAAAGAACAGACGTCAGCGACGAACAAAAAGAAAAAATAAAAAAACTAATAGAAGCTTATTACGCTATAAGAGAAAGCCTGCTCAACGATGACGACCCTGCCATTCGAGCGGCCGCCGCAACTTTCTCGGATAGCCGCGACCCACAAGAAATGGCTTCTCTCCAAGAAATGCTGACAACTGAAACGGATGAGTATGTATTGCAAGCTGTCAAGACTGCCATCGAAGGCCTTACTCAAGAAGAAGAGGAATTTTGGGATGAAGAGTCTGGCGCGATAAGGAAAGAGTTGGAAGGGGGAAGTCCTGAAGAAAAAGAGCGGCGCAAAAGACACCAAAATAACTAGAGCTCATCTCAAAAATAGATCACGACATTATTGTTCGAGCTTGTCGAGAACAAAAATGACATAAGCGCAAGGCATCTTCTCGACCTCGCTCGAAGAGTAATTACTTTCAGGCATTTTTGATATAGGCTCTAACCAGATCAACGCGCGATTTTACTGAAGAGGGAGTTATTGGGCTAGTTCTGGGCTTATGCCAGCCGCCCACATCGCCGCAACGGTCACTGCTTAACTTAAGAAGAAGTGGCTTTTAACAACTCGGCGAATTTGGCCTGAACTTTTTCGAGCTTGGGATTGATGACCACTTGGCAGTAGGCATTTCCGGGATTTTTGGCGTAGTAGTCGCGGTGGTAATTCTCGGCCTCGTAAAATTTATCAAGTGGTTTGACTTCGGTGACAATCAGCTTGCCGTCAGCATGTGAAGCATTAAGCTCCCGGATAAACTCTTCAGCTTCTTTTTTCTGGCCCTCGCTCGTATAAAGCACTATCGAACGGTACTGTGCGCCAACGTCATTGCCCTGCTGATTCAAGATCGAAGGGTCATGGGTGGCGAAAAAGACAGTGAGCAAAGTTTGATAAGAGATCGCGCCCGGATCGTACTCAATACGAATCACTTCGGCGTGGCCGGTCGCTCCGCTCGAAACTGCTTCATACGTCGGATTGGCCATCGTCCCTCCCGCGTAACCGGGCGTAATTGAAAAAACGCCTTTAAGCATTTTAAAAATCGCTTCCGTGCACCAAAAGCAACCCCCGCCAAAAACCGCGATCTCAAAATTATCTTTCATAGGTATCATCAATTTTACTAACTGGGATTGTTTATACGAGGGCGAATTACCCAGCCCCTAAAATCAGTTTGACACCTCAAGATATTTTGTCGAGCCGTTCCATCCTCCGCCCGCAGCTTGAAACACGCCGGTGCCGCCGCCGGGAGTTGGGACGCTGATGCCGCTAAGAGTAACAGGCTCGGCCTCATTTTCCAAGTTAGCGTAAACGGCGCATTTCTTGCCGTCCGCGCTCACGATGTAGCGGTAATAAGCCTCTATGTCGGTACCGATGCGCGGATCGCGCGGCACTCGTGGAAAGCGATTTGCGTATTGCGGGAACTTGGCCTTAACCTCAACCATCAATGGCTGAAGATCATAATCTCCGCCCCCGGCATCCGGCAAAAAACACGAAGCTGAAAGAAACTGGCCAACCTGGTTTAACTCCACCCTTCTTCGGACGTCGCGCGCCCGGGCGCGGATCCGCGTAACCGAAACCAGTATAACCGAGGCCATAATGGCGATTATACCCATAACCACAATCACCTCGATAAGAGTAAACCCCGTTACAACCCGGCCTAAAGACCGGGGGTTCCAGCGAGCCCTTTTGATTTTCTCCTCACCCTTACCTAGAATGGTTGAGTGTCCGGGTTGTAACGGAGTAAATCCTCCCCGCCGATCCAATTTTTTCGCTGGCCAAAGTGTCACAATCTAAAACCAAACCTTAACTAACTTGTTCAAGATCCCGAATTTTATCCTCGGCAAACTGCCAATACTTTTTGGCCTCGAGCGACCGGTCTTCGCCGGGATGCATAAAAAGATAAGCGCTTTTTAGCGTCGCACCGTACAGCTGGTAGAAGAGGCGCAAACTCTCATCGGCATTCTCAACGCCGTAATAGTTTTTATAACCCTCAATCAACGCTTTAGCCGAAGCGCGCCCAGCCAAGACTTCGACGTCAGTCGAGAGCCTATAAATCACGTAAAGCGGCTCAACCACCCTCCAGTCCTCTTTAGGCGGATAGATGTCAACAAACGACAGCTCGCCGTCGTTATAAAAAACATTGTCGGAATGATTATCAATCGAGTAGACAAAATCTTTTTCGGTAATCTTTGCAAACCTATCTTTTCGCCGCTCAAGATATTCTTTCATTGCCCAAGCCGCTCGCTTGACGTCTTCTTTCTTAATAAAACGGCCAGCCAAGTACGCGAATTTTTCCACGTCATCCACATCAATTTTCATAATCTCGTAGTAATTGCGGCTAGTTTCAGGCTTGCGAGGAAACTCGGCAATCATCTTGGTCATTTGATAACCGATACTTCGGAAGTCATCTTCTTTTAAAGAACCGTGCAGTAAAAGCGCGGTGAGGTTGCGGGCGGGATCAATGCGCCGCATTTTTATTATCCAATCGTAGCCGCTTTCATCCCGCGGCCTGATTTCTACATCGCTCCCGTTTACCCTTATCCTCAACAAATCCAGATAAACTCGCGGGTTAAAATAGCGGTTGAAAAAGAAATCTTCTTCGCAAAATTTTTTTCTTGTCGCTTCATCGCCAAGATCAACGAATAGCTTATTGAAACTTTCGTTATCTCGGCGATACAGTTTATAAACCGTTTCGGGATATAAAAAAATATGGGAGATCTGGGTTTGAATATATTCCGGCGATCGAGAATCGCCTAATCCCTTCACGTTCCCTGCGAGAAAAGCTTCGACAATTTTTTTATCAGTCACGTAATCCATTGGTTTAATATAAATACGTCATCGCCCAAACTGATAAAGTAAAAAGTCATTCTTAACACTTTTCTCACGATCGTGAGAAAAGTGTTAAGATAGTAAGATAGAAGGTAGCGTAAAAGTTTGCTTGCCTTAACAGGCCGGACCCACGTGCTAAATTATAGCATACCAAACTGTCACTTCTGCCGACGCGCTTGCGTGCGCGCATTTCGAGTAAGCTGCTGTTTGCGCAGGCGCACACTTTGCGGAGTAATTTCCAAGTATTCATCCTCGGCTATCACCTCAAGCCCCCGCTCAATGCTTAATATATAAGCCGGCACGATCGTAATCGCTTCATCCGAACCGGCCGCCCGCATGTTGGTTAGCTGTTTCCCTTTAGTGGGGTTAACCGCCATCTCCTCGCCCTTGGCCGTATTGCCAATCACCATACCTTCGTAAACTTCGGTGTTCGGCGCGATATAGAGCGTACCACGTTCCTGCAAGTTCCAAAGCGCGTATCCTAAGGCCTTGCCGCTGGCCATAGAAATCATTGACCCTGCCGCGCGCTTCTTAATTTCTCCGGCATAAGGCCTGAATCCGATAACGCGGGATGAAAGAATGCCATCGCCCTTGGTATCGATTATAAATTGATTGCGATAGCCCAAAAGACCGCGCGTCGGCCCCTCGAAAATAAAACGGATCGACTGGCCATGCGATCGCATATCCTTTATGACCAAACCGCGCGTCCCGAGGCGTTCGATAATAACGCCTTGATACATGCCCGGCGCATCAACCACTGCTTCTTCGAAGGGTTCAAGTTCTACTCCTTTCGCTATACGAAAGATCACCCGCGGCTGGGAAACTTGCAGCTCGTAGCCCTCGCGCCGTATGTTCTCAAGAAGAATGGCGATGTGCAGCTCGCCCCGGCCCGAAACCCGGAAAATATCGCCCGCTGAAAATTCCACCTTGAGCCCGACATTGACCTCAAGCTCGCGCTCCAGGCGCTCCCGAAGCTGGCGCGAAGTTACGTATTTGCCCTCCCGCCCGGCAAACGGCGAATTGTTAACGAGAAAATTAAGGGTGATGGTCGGTTCATCCACGCCAATCGCCGGGAGGGCAAGAGCTTTTTCGTCGGTGGTAACCGTCTCACCTATATCTATATCCGGCAGCCCGGCCACAAGAACAATATCTCCCGCCGTTACCTCTTCGGTTTCAACTCTCTCTAACCCATTAAAAGTGAAAAGCTTGCTTATCTTGCCCGAACGCGTATTGCCATTCGGCTTCTTTACATATACGTTTTCGCCCGATTTCATAATTCCCTCATACACCCGGCCTACCGCCAGCCGCCCGAGAAAATTATCATAACCGAGATTAAACGGCTGAAAACGGAAAATTCCGCTCCCGCGATCGGATGTTGACGGCACATGTTCGAGCACAGCGTCGAGCAGCGGCGATAAATCTTTTGACTCATCGCTAAGTTTTCGTTTGGCGACACCCTGTCGCGCCACGGCGTAAACGACCGGGAAGTTGGCCTGTTCGTTGCTCGCGCCAAGTTCAAGAAATAGTTCAAGCACTTTTTCTTCGCAGGCGTGAGGATCGGCTGCCGGCTTGTCAATTTTATTCACCACCACTATCGGTTTAATCCCGAGCTCGAGCGACTTTTTTAAAACAAAACGGGTCTGGGGCATAGGTCCTTCCTGCGCGTCCACCACCAACAACACCGAATCAACCGCGCGCAACACCCGTTCCACCTCCGAGCCGAAATCGGCGTGCCCCGGCGTATCAACAATATTTATTTTGGTGCCTTTAAAAGGAATGGACGCGTTCTTGGAATAAATGGTAATGCCGCGCTCCTGTTCGAGCGCGTTTGAATCCATGGATACCCCGTTTACCACCGCTCCGGTTTGCCTCAATAAGGCATCAGTCAGAGTAGTTTTACCATGATCTACGTGTGCGATTATAGCTATGTTACGAATTTCCATATTTACTGGCGATCAATGCCTGCCCCGTAGTGAGCTATGCCCTACCACTGGGGTGAGCGATTATGGCGATATTTCTGATTTTCATCCCGCTTAGAAACAGGTCATGGTCTCCACGACCTATCGTAAATTACGATAGCAATAACACGTCTTGGTTTCTCCCGCAGTTTTCACCGGATCTACGCGACCGCGGTTTCTAACGGGACTCATAAAAAAATCCCGCCCCGCGGGACACGTCTTTAATATACTATAAACAAAAAAAGTGTCGATAAATTCGCGCGAGCCAAACGGCGCGCCGTTTGACTATATTTTTTTATTGTTATTGTTTCGGTCATCATTCCAGAAATAGATACGATCGTATTTATTTCTGGAGCGGCTAAATTTGTAACCTGCTATATTCGCAGTACGCTCTCTACGCAGTACACTCTCTGCATTGAGCTGTCGCCACCGACTACGATAGGCCCGCGCTATAAAGCGTCCTGATGCGAAGAAAGCCAGTCCATCAACCGTTTTCGATGCTTATCGATTGACCACTGTTCGCTGCTTTTGAAAAGCAATGGGTACGTTGTCTGAAATTCTCGTAAGCTTTTTACCGTTGCCCGAGGAAACCCCGCAGGGATGCTGCGGTTGTAGGATTCCAAAAAATCCTGGAGAGGTACCACCAGCTGATTCATTTCCAGTTCCTTATTTTTGGACCTCATTAGATTTTAATCGTACCACGCCTAACCAGAAAAATCAACCTAAAAAGGGCGGTTTTTAACCCGCGTTTTTGGGAGATCCGCGCGGGATCTGCTCGCCATCCAGGCCGTTTTTAGGCCGTACTGCGCAAACCCCGTCAGATCCCCGCCTTAAAAAACGTAGCCTTTGGTTTATGGAAAACTCCTCTCATCTCCGGCTCTCATCCTGTTAGACAAATTGTTTAGCAGGGCGAACCGGGGCCTTCCGGATCTAACGGGGCAAAAATCCTCCGGCCTGCAGAGTCCATAATTTATGATAAAGCCCGCCTTGGCGTTTGGAGAGCTCATCGTGTTTCCCCTCCTCCACTATTTTGCCATGATCAACCACCACGATCCGGTCCATCTTGCGGATGGTCGAAAGGCGGTGGGCAATGACAATCGCCGTTCGCCCGCGCATAAGCTGGTCGAGAGCATCCTGAATAAGCGCTTCGGAATGGGAATCAAGACTCGAAGTGGCTTCATCCAATACTAAAAGCGGCGCGTTTTTAAGCATGGCCCGGGCAATGGCGATGCGTTGGCGCTCCCCGCCGGATAGTTTAATCCCGCGCTCGCCGACATAAGTTTGGTAGCCGTGCGGCAGATCCTTAATAAACTCGTTGCAATGCGCGAGCGCTCCAGCCCTCATCACTTCTTCATCGGTCGCTCTTGTCCGCCCATAACGGATATTTTCCAAAAGCGTGCGGTGAAACAAAATAGGATCTTGAGGCACAAAAGCGATAGCTGCACGGAGCGAAGCCATGGTCACTCGCGACACATCTTGGCTGTCAATCAAAATCTTCCCTTCGGCAATATCATAAAGCCGCATCAATAACCGCACCACCGTTGATTTACCCGCGCCCGACGGCCCAGCCAGCGCGAGCTTCTCGCCGCCGCGAATCGCGAGGTCAAAGTTTTTAAGCACTCGCCGGGTCTTGCTGAAGTAAAACCCGACATTCTGGAACTCCACCTTTCCAGCGCTAATCTTAAGACCTCTGGCCCCGGGGCGATCACGGATTCCTTGAGGCAGGATAAGAATATCAACCATCTCTTGGCCGTCGGCAAAGCTCTCGTAAAGATCGCGGATGACTCGCGAGAAATCCCACAACCTGTTGCCTAATCCGATAAGATAAGCCTGGATCAGCACAAACGTCCCCACGGTTACGAGGCCAGTCTGCCAGTAGCGGATGGCAAAGTAAAAAAGGAAAAACTCGGCCAAAATAATTAACAGCGCCTGAACGGCGTCAACTATGCCGTCGAGATTCCAGGTAAACCGCGTGATCCGCGCCTGGGCTTGAGCCACGTCGCGGTAGTAACCCGATTCGGTTTCGGCTCCGTTAAAAAGCTGGATAGTGCTATGGTTGGTGATCGCGTCGGAGAGCGCTGCCGTGCTCAACGAATCGGCCTCGGCCCGCTCACGATCGTATTTTAGCTTCCAGCGCGCGAATAGGTAATTAAAGGCGAGGAACAATAAAACCCACACCGCGATAACCATGGTTATCTTCGGCGCGATTTGCCACAGCACAATGCCGACGCCGATAATGCGCGTGCCAAGCGGGATAATGTTAAAAGTAATCCGGTCAGCCAGACGCTCGAACGCCCGACTGAAACGATTTACTCTTTGGACCAGCGACCCCGTAAAGCGGTTGGCAAAAAACGAGTAGGAGTGTCCAAGCATGTAGTCAAACGAGGTTTCCTTGAGATTGGCCATGACGCTGCTTTGGAAGTGAGCATTGACAAAACTCATCGCCCGCCACATCAGCCAGTTTAAACCGTTCAGTCCAAGTACCGTGATAATGATTGCTATAAGCGTCGGGGCGGCAGCCATTCTATCGGCTGTCTGGGTAATAACGTCAAAAAACCGCTTGTAAAAAACCGGAATTAAAATATCCAGTACGGCGGTTGCGGCCGGCACGACCACCACAAAAGCAGCCGCTACTCGGTACGGTTTGACGCCGTGCCAGTAAGCCTTGAGGACCTGCGACGCTGTAGCGTGCACTTCTCTAAGACGCTCATTTTCTTCACTAAACTTTTTCATATTTAAAACCCGCTGGGCGTGCTTTTAAGGTCGCCTTATAAAGCATTTGCACCGCAAGCGGTGCGGTATTGTAATGATGCTTTGTTGCGAATGTGCTCGCGCGCCTCGTTCCCGGGTGTCCTGCTCGTCCTGCTACGGCAGGACTCGCAATGCCCGTCAACGCTACGCGTAATCTCGCGTTGACCCATCTCGGCGCGCTCAATTTTAATATGCGCCTTCATCCTCGCCGCAAGCGGCGAGGCGTTCGGCGCTTTGCTCAATAAAATCTTACGAGGCCCAAATCTTACGAGGCCCGACCTCGTAAGACACGATCTCGTAAGACAGACTGGGGAGGCATTTACCCTTTTTGATCGAGATCTATTTGCTTGTAGCTATGTACGAAAACTTGGGAGTCATTCAGAAAACCGGTGACTTCCACCCGCGACCCAAATACCAAAAGCGATTTTTGGCACGAGCCGTTATATGATCCGATCATGCATCGGCTTTTTTCGGTGAAAATTAGTTCAACAGTGGAAGCTGGCGCGCCGGTCTTATCGTAAACCAGATACCATACATCCGGCTTCATGCCTGGGTTATTCTTCACAATATTTCCTGTTGCCGAAAAGTTATCAACTCCCTGATCGGATAATGGAGACGAATAAGTTGGCGTGGGCGAAACCTCTGTAGACCTCATCCGCAAGGCGTAAAAATAATACCCGATACCACCGATCATAACTACAAGAACAACCGCGATGATTACTTTTTTAGTTGTAGTACTCTCATCCATATGTGATATTTAAAACCCGGCTGGTTTTTGGCTTAAGTAGTCATTCTCTTAAACTTAGCCGCATATACCCTATCCCCTTTCCCCTATCCATATATTTGATAACATAGAATAGCCAAGTTTGCAACTTCTTCTTCAGTTATCAGTTCAAGACAAACTCTCAAGCTATCCTTTTTAACTAAAAATAAATGTACAAAACTGGTCTTGTATTCGGAGTATTTGACGGCTTACACCAAGGACATAAGAACTTTTTAACCCAAGCCGCCGGAAAGTGCGAAGAGCTTTTCGTGGTCGTAACCGTACCCGAGGTCGTCAAGCTGCTAAAGGGACGCTTGCCCCGCTTAAGTTATGTAGAGCGGATCAAAGCCCTAGCCGAATTTAATCCCCGACTCAAAACTATACCGAGCGAAAAAACAATCGGCACGTGGAAAATCCTGGCCGAAGTTAGACCCGACATCATCATGCTCGGCTATGATCAGCAGGCCATCGCCCGCGAGCTCGAAAAAATAAAAGCCCCCCACATTTTCCTCAAACCTCATTACTCCAAGAAATATAAGTCGAGTTTGTTAAACTAAATCCTAAGGCTTAGCTCAATTAAAAAACCAGTGGGCGGAAGTACCCACTGGGCTAACGCGCTGGTTAGCAGTTATCCATTACGATAGTCTGGTCGCGATCCGGCCCGACCGAAACCATCATGATATTGAGATGGGGGTTGCTTGCGAAGAAGCCAAGATACGCAAGCAGCCGTTTGAGCCTGTCGGGCAGAGCGGAAACAGTTCTCGCTTCGCGGATGCTTTCTTGCCAGCCTTTGAAGCTGGCGTAGGTCGGCACGCATCGAGCCAGTATAAAGCTGTCAGGGATAGCGGTTTCAATGACGCAACCATCAGTGAGTATCCGTTCCCCGACCGCATAGCTCGGGCCTCGGTAATGGTAGTGCGTGCAAACCTTGATGGTGCGGCACTGGTCAAGGACGTCGAGTTTGGTCAGAGCCACGTTCGGGTCGCTAAGGCCCACTGAATAGCGGAGCAAAGGAAGATCGAGCCAGCCGACCCGTCGGGGACGACCAGTCGTCGCTCCGTATTCTCCGCCGGCGCGGCGGATGCCTATGCCTTGATGGAAAGGATTAGCGCTGTTGACCGATGCTTTGGGATACCGCTCGTCCTCCAGCGCATGGGTGGTATCCGGGTGATTGCACCATTTATCCGACTCCTGTCCGCCCAGTTCAGTGGGGAAAGGCCCGCCGCCGACACGGGTCATGTAGAATGCTTTGACTACTCCGAGAGCAAGATCCACCTCTCGCTCGCGGATACCGAGACCTCGGGCGAGGCCCTGGACCGAACACTCGGCAGCAGTTACGTAGGGGTAGGTGCCGTAGTCAATGGAAAGGAGATTGCCTTGCGCGCCTTCAAGCAGCAATCTCTTCTTGTCAACTGCGTCTTTCATCATTTGGTCGGTGTCGCGGACCATGCCCATGCTGCGGAGGTCGGCGCCGAAGCCGCGGAGGCGCTCAACCACGGCGTCTTCGTTCACGAAACGCGTGGGGTGCCAGAACATGCCGCACTCCAGACGCTCGTGGTGCATGATGCGCTTGACGAGCTCCGGGTCGGCCTGGGCGAGAAGCCGACGCTTTTCCTTGAGGTTACGCTGGACCTTTGGCCCAAGGCAGTCAACATTCAAGAGATCGTTTACCGTGAGGCCAACTCGCGCGTAGTGGTCGACATACGCCGGCCCAACACCGCGGCCGGTTGTTCCGATTCGCCCTTCGGAAGAACTCTCGCGGAGAAGATCCATCAAGATGTGCTGCGGCAGAACCAGGCGGGCGTTATGAGCGACGTACAGATGGTTGAAGCTCACGTCCTCGCGCTTGAGAATGTTCAGTTCTTCGGCGAAGACCCGCGGATCAAAGGCAACGCCGTTGCCGATGATGTTCACCTTGCCGTCACCGTCGCGGAGTATCCCCGAGGGGATCAGGTGAACTACGTAGGTTCTCGGACCGATGGTGATGGTGTGCCCGGCGTTGGCTCCGCCGGTTCCGCGTCCGATGATGTCCGCCCAGTCAGCGAAGTAGTCAACCAGCTTGCCTTTGCCGCTGTCGCCCCACTGGGTGCAGGTGATAGCGAGAGTGCGAACACGGTCAAGAAACCTGGGCGTGTTCATATCCCGCTCCTCCGGTAATTCGGCGGCTCGGCGAGCATGATCACATCATGGGTATGTGATTCGCGCTCGCCGGCGCTGGTGATGCGGCGGAAATCGGCCTTGGCTTGCAACTCGGCGATAGTGGCGGCGCCAATATAAGTCATGCCTGCGCGGAGCCCGCCAATAAGCTGGTAGACGACTTCCTCCACCTCCCCTTGGTAAGGGACAGCCCCCTTGATACCTTCGGGCACCTTCATCGCGGGGCCGCTTTGGTTGTATCGCGCGCTCGAGCCCAGACGTTCCTGCATCGCCTCGAGCGACCCCATGCCGCGATAGACTTTCACTGCCACCATTTGAGGTACAACTTCTCCCGAGGCACTCCTTACCCCAACGACGTGATGGATAACGTCGCCCGGCGCCTCTTTCGTGCCGGCCAACAGCCGACCGAGCATAACCGAGTCGGCTCCGGCGCCGATAGCCACCGGGATGTCGCCCGAGAAGGCAATGCCGCCATCGGCGCAAATCGGCACACCCGACCCGCGAATGACCTTCTCGCAGTTATGGACCGCTGTAACCTGCGGGCAACCGATGCCGGCGACTTTGCGCGTTGTGCAGATTGATCCTGGCCCTTGGCCGACTTTGATGCCATCTGCACCGGCGTCGACAAGACGCTTAGCAGACTCTGGTTCCGAGATGTTGCCGCAAACGACGTCAAAAGGCTGGTCGTGCCTTTTGATTTCCCGGAGTGTCCATAGGTAGTCCCGGAAATCAGCGTGAGCCTTGTCCAGCACAACCGCGGCCACGTGCCGGCCAAAAAGCTCTATCCGCTGAAAAGCGTCATCGCCTATACCGACAGCGGCCGCACAGCGTAGCTGTCCGCGATCATCCACGTTATACATGGCCGAGCTGCCGGACATGTTGCGGGCAACGTCCGAGAATACATACATGCCGGCAACACCATACTGCTTGTCCACTAGCGGCAAGGTTTTCTTCTTACTGCGGATCATGATCTCGTAGGCCTGATCAAGCGTGGTACCGGCTGGCGCGGTGATTACATCTTTAGTCATTACCGCACTGACCGGCAGGGTCACGTCCCGACAGAAATCAAAGTCGTTATGGCCGAGCACGCCAACGAGGCGTCCGTTCTCGTCAACCACCGGGAAGCTGTGGAATGTCCGGTTATGAGCGCGTAGCCAGTTGAGCACATGCTCCACGGTATCGGATGCGAGTGCGGTGATCGGCCTCTCGATCAATCCGCTAAGATGGTAACGTACGCTCTTGACCTGCTCAGCCTGCTCTTTGGCTGAAAGGTTGTTGTGGATGACGCCGAGTCCCCCGAGTTTGGCTATAGCCACCGCCATTTTCCACTCCGTCACGGTGTCCATAGCGGCTGAAACGATGGGGATCTTGAGCGGCACCCGGCGTGAGAACTTCGTTTTGAACAAAACATCGTCCGGTTTGGTTTCGCAATACCCGGTCTTCAGACGTACCTCCTCAAACGTAAGCGCAATCCTCTGTCCATCCATGATGTCAAAGAACAAGTCCTTCGCCTTCACTTCTTTTGGACCCCTCGCCTCCTCTACCATTTTCATCCTCCTCTTTCTCTTTGTTGGGGTTAGTGGACCGGCCTAAAGGTACAATCACACTACGAAAAAACCGGCCTTCAGGCAAGCCGGTTTATACAATCTACATCGGTGTCAAGCTGTTAAATCAGCTAAACCCGTTTCCGAATACCCAATTCCTTCTTCGGCATAACTTATCGCTTTCTTAACATAGGGCACGGTATTTTCCGGTAACGCGCCAGAAGAAAACCATCGAACATCGTCACACTTCTCCGGCTCAACATTTGAAATCCCCCCTAACCATTTTCCAACTTCGAAAAATAAATCCACCCGCTCGCCGGTTTCATCCTGATTGGCGCGGTACATAGTATGAACCAAGCGGGCATCTTCAGGATTGATGGTAATATCCAGTTCCTCTTTAACCTCGCGGACTAACCCCCCAAGCGGCAGTTCCCCGGCCTCAACATGCCCCGCCGGCAGCGCGTACCAGCCATCGTAGTAACCGGAGCCTTGTCGCCGTATCAGCAAAACCTCATCGCCTTTTTTCAAAATCATATAAACCGCCGGCACCGCTTTGTTTCTTTCTTTAACCATAGCCCAGACACTAGAGTATTTACCCCCCGACCGCAAGCCAACCAACTATTCACTGTTCTACTATTCGCGCGAATTAGAGAAGAGAGAAATGGGAAGCTAGAAATAAACCTCCACAGGCTAGACTAAAGCAAAAAGATAACATGCTTGGCAATCGGCTTAAGCTCGGCCGATATATTGTAAAACATCTGCAAGCTACGTTGCTCCCGCTCCACTATATCGGCCCCGGCAAGCACGCCGAGATGTTTCGAAGTAGCCTTTAATGACAGCCGAATAGCTCCAGCAATAGCGGAAACCGGCGCTTCTTTTTCGCGCTTTAGGTACTTCAGGATAGCGAGCCGCCGGCGATTAGCCAGTGCCTTGAGAGGTCGCTCGAACTCTTTCATAGCTTGATATTATCATTCCCCAAACTATACTGCCACATTATTCTACTATTCGTGCGAATTAGAGAAGACTAGAAGTTAATCCCAAAGTCCCTAGGGATTCAAAGGTAATCACGTGCCGTATGGTCCTTTATTGCTACCAGCCAATATGGGAAGCAAGCTTTCGATCCAAAGCGCAAAGCCAAGCGCGCAGATGTTTCCGCAGCAGATCGCCCGGTTTCGCGGCGCCACGAGTGAGGCGCAACAAGCTACCTATAACCAATGTCTCGATGCGCACCGCCGCATCGCCAAGCGTTTCATCATCTCGATCTTGGAATAACTCTTCAACCCAAGCATAGCGGGTCTGAACCTGCCCGGCCCGATACTCTTCTAACCGTAACTGGATGAGTTTCCCCCATATTCTAGTGAACTCCGCCGCAACACCAACTTCAGACAGCCATCCGGTGAACTGCAGCGGCGTTTCTTCGCGCACGCCGCGCCAGAATTCTTTGCGCTCCGGGATTATCGCTGTGTAACCATCGTCAATCAGAAGCGTGAGAAGAACAAGACCGGTCACTACGAGTTCATTAAAGATGCGGTTTTGTTCCCCTTCAGTCTGCTGCTTAAATCGTACCATAGCCCGAAAATGGTCATCCAAAAACACCTGATAAGCCGAATCTGCCGCGACTTTGACTAGAAACGCCGCCTCTTTCTTCGGCGAAATATATTTACGAAAAAACTTCTTCAACAAAAAATTCATGGTCAGACTCTTCGTTGCCAAGTAAAACTACTAGAGCAAGAGTTGCTTATTTTATTACCTCGAAATAACTATTCTACTATTCGCACGAATTGGAGACCAAATTGGAAAGCGTAATTCTGACTCGTAAATACAATTAAATACAATCCTAGCGCGCAGTAATTGGCAGCATCACTACAACTTCAGTATGCCGTTTATAAAACTCCACCGGCAACCTCGCTGGATCACGCCGGTATTTTTCAGCCAAAACCTCAAAGGTCGGAGCAATCTGGCGAACTATATCATGATAACTGCCGACTAGGGTTGCACAAGCGTAACTGCCGCCCGGGATAACTCCGCGCTCGAGGCCTTTGGTTACGCCTTGGTTGCTATCGTTTAGCGCCGCGCACGCCCGATACTCATTTTTTCTTTCATCAAAAACTCCGTAAAACTTATTACCTCTTAACGGTACTTTCTGCTCAAGCTCCCAAAAGGCCCTCCCGGCCACAAGAGACGGATGGCCTTGCTTGACCACATACGCAACCGGGATGTCTTCAATTGTTTTGACTTGGAACATATGCGGCTCTTATTTAAACTTCTTGAACCAGATAAGCGTCTCTTTAAAAAGTTTTTCCTCGGCGCCGTCTTCGTCAAAAGTGTGATCCGCGCCC
>CAYNAP010000010.1:10730-16698 GCA_964395285.1 uncultured Candidatus Saccharibacteria bacterium | reverse complement strand
GTTGTAAAAGCGCTGGCCGGTCTCGGCTGCGGCCCGGTTGATTACCGCGACATAGAAGTCACTCGCGGTCCGGAAGGATCGCCAACCGTCGGCATTAACCATGAAGTCGGCAAAGGCGTTGAGATCACAGTGAGTCTGACTCATTCTTCCGACTACGCCGTTGCCGTTGCCGCGGTTTCAAGAACGTCTTAACGCCGCCGCTGGCGCTCACTTGTGTTTTAATAAAAAAACCGCCGTTTCTTGGCAGTGTCGTGCTGATAGCTGACTTCGCTTAGCGGCTTACGTGATATCCATAAGCCACCAAGAGTCCGCCGCAGGCCGCGATGAACATAAACGCCGCCTCCGCCCGGCTTAAGTCCTTCCGCTCGCCGAAAACATAGAGGCCGATCAGCGTTGGCACGACCAGAGCCGCGGTAAAAAAGATCGGCGTGGTTACGGTGATCGGCGCTACTTGGGCCGACCAATAACCCGTCCAAGCATTGGCGAAGACAAATAGACTCGATCCGGCGGTGATGAGGAAGTTGCGGCGGCTGATGCTGAATACGGCAGTCTCTCTGACTTCAATCTTTGCCCGCCGCTTCTTTAACCAACTAACCAGTATTACTACTGCCGCGAGCGACCCCGCATACCATCCCAATAGCCACACCGGCTGGCTTACCCCTCCCAAAGCAAAGTACCTTTGGAAGAAAGAGGTCAAACCGGAGATGGTTGCGTAGCCGAAAACGAACCTGAAAAACTTTGGCGGCGGCTTACCGGGGTTTTCTTCTTTTGGCCGGTTCCGCCGCGCCCACACCGCCAAGCCAATCGTGGCAATGGCAGTGAAAATAAGGCCGGTCACCAGCCACCGGTTTAGGTATGTGGCTTCGCCGAGGCTTATGTAGCCAAGAAGAACTGCGAGGATGTCGGCCCAAAAAGCGAGCAGTGAGAATTTAGCCAGATGCACCTCTACCGCTCGCCACTGCCAGTAAACGGCGAGCCCATTGGCAAGACCAAGAGCAAGAAGCCCAGGCGGCACATCGCGGATGGCGACACCCAGCTTCATGTTCACGGCCAAAAGCACCAAGCCTGCGAGCGCCAAGCAAAGAATATACTGGAAAAACAATCGGGCTAGGCGCCCTTTATCATCAACCACCCAGCGCTTAAGGAACCACGGGTAGACGGCGCTGATTGCAACAGTAAAGACGATGGGCGAGTACCAAGGCATATTGATCACCTCCCTCACTCCTTTGGCTGATTCGAACTCATCTAAGGATAAACACAAACACAGAATTTATCAAGGAATCGAGTGTCGTTATTGCCCTCACCAACCGTTTTTGATATTCTGACCTAGTATGAAATTCACTCCCATTAACCCGCCGCGCGAGTTTGAAGTTGGGCGCGAGGCGGTTATTAAACTGAAAGATTGCGCGCGTATTGAGCTTGAGCCGAACGAACAGGTGACTTTCAAGACCGAGTCAGGCGGGGAGTATGACGTCGCGAGGAAGTCCTGGGGCTTTTACGCCACACCTTCTTTAAACAAGCGTCTGCCTAAATTCGGCTTTCGCGCCGCTTTAGCCAAAAGTCCCGACGGCCGTTTTTATGTTTTTCTCGCCGAGCGCGGCAAAGAAAAAGAGCTCGAGGACTATATTAACTTGGAGCATTTAAAGATTATTTACTGGCTCGACAGCGATGAGAAGCTTGAAGAACTCGAGCGCGTGCTTGCCAACCAGTGATGAAAAAAGGTTCGCGAAATTTTCGGTGCATTTGCGGCGGCGAAAAATTTGAGGTGGCAATTCATTATGTTGAACCGCCGGCGGGGGAGACGCGCTTTAAGTTTAGCGCCGATAAAAAATACCAGCGCGATATTTTGCGCTGTCGCTTGTGCGGCCATTTTTTGGCCACCCATAGCGTTGATCCCGCCGCACTCTACGGCGGCGACTATGTAAGCTCGAATTACGGCGACGATCAGGGCATTCGCAAATCTTTCGAGCGTATTATGACGCTTAAGCCCGAGCAGTCAGATAACGTTGGTCGGGTAAAGCGCGTTATCCAATTCGCTCAAAATCATTTTGGCGTTGGCTCAAAAAACAAGCCGCGGACTATCCTCGATGTCGGCTCCGGCCTTGGTGTTTTCCTCGCCCGCGTGAAAAAGGCCGGCTGGGACGGCACGGCTTTGGACCCCGACCCGCGCTCGGTAAACCACGCCCGCGATATTGTTGGCGTTAAGGCCGTGCTCGGCGATTTCATGGCGGTTAAAAATTTGGGGCGCTTCAACGCGGTTACCTTCAACCGCGTTTTGGAGCATGTTGCCGATCCGGTAGCTATGCTTAAAAAGGCCAAAGAAAACGTGTCGAGCCGCGGTTTTGTTTACGCCGAGGTGCCGGATGGCGAAGGCGCCTACACCGAAGGCCCAGGCCGCGAGGAATTCTTTATTGACCATCTTCATGTTTTTAGCGCCGCCTCGCTCGCCATTCTCGCCGCCAAAGCCGGATTCTCGCTTAGCCTGCTCGAACGTCTTCGCGAACCAAGCGGCAAATACACCCTTTACGCTTTCCTGCTTTTACCGCGTTAGAACTTCGCCGACTTCCATCTGCATACCTCACTTATCCGTTCCGGCAGAAAATTTTAAGTTATCTGGGCAAAAGCTGAATGCGCCAACCGGTTGGCGCATTCAGCGGGCGAAGGAGGGGATAGCGTATTGAAATAAAGAGGTGATTTTAACTACCAATATAGAGATGTTAAGATAATTGACAGAATCTTAACATCTATGCTACGTGCATAAATCGTTTCCTCGCCCAAAGAACAAAATTTAAGGGATTATTTGATAGCGCATTACCTAAATCGATGGCTCAAAGCTAAAGTTTGTATGATTCTATGATATTTGTTATTATGTTCATGTATGACAAAAGCAACTACTAAAACCCGCGTGTTTTTTATCGCAACCAAGACCAAAAAAGAACCGGCGATTGTCAGCTTTTATACCAAGAGGGGAGAACCGGTCGCTTTTCAGGCTGTAAAGAAAGTACAAACAAAGGAAGGCGTACATTTTTACGCTAAAAAAAATTCTACCAAATCGCAGCACCAAGGCATAGATCGATACGGGACTTCGCTTTCCTCGGCGCAGGACGATAAAACTCAATTTCTCACCCCCCCACAAAACATCCTTACAAACTCCAGTTTGTAAGGATGTTTTTAACGCGGCAAAAAAATGCTAACGTAACATCATGGCAGAGATTTTAACAATATCGATCTCTGGCGCGGTTTGACTTTTTTTATCCCACTTGCTACAATGTTAGTGTAGCAGTTAAAAATGTAAAAGTGGAGTTCGTGCACGTGATCACGAACCGCTTGTTTCTTCCCGCCATAGCGGGATAGGCAATCTGGGGAATCTGCGGAGAGCCACATGAAATAAGCGACTAACTGGCCTCGAACACAGTTGAAGGGTCACAAAGGCGGTTGGGAGATTTCATCCAGCTTGGTCGTAAGCTGGATTAAAACTCCCAGTCGTTTTTTTGTTTGCTGCAAGTCGACAACAGCAATCACTGGGAGTATTACTGGCTAACAAACGAAATATGAAAAATCCAACACAATGCGTCCTCTGGGAAAACCCAGAACTCATTCGCCAAGATACGATGAAAGACCGCTTTGAATTACTGGACACCTATGAGGACGATAGCCATTTACGGCGGTATCTTCTCAAGTGTCGTGAGTGCGGGCAACGATATTTCTTTGAGTTTTACGAGGAAGTAGATTGGGTGGGCGGCAACGACTCACAATACTCAACCTATATTCCCGTGGAAACAGATGATGAAGTTGAAAAACTCAAGAAAACAGACCAGTTTCAATTGTTACAGTTTTACCCTCGTTTGCAAGTGGACTTCCCTAAAGACGCAAAAGAACCGAAAGTACAATGGATACAGGAGTAGTAAGTAGCAAGGTGGGGTAGATTTGCTCTCCGCTCTCGCAAGTGATACGCTGGAAGCACGATGCTACAATTACGCTTTAGATAGCCGCTAAAGAACGCCGCGCATACTCGCGGTTGTTCTCGGTGGCTTTTCTATTTGCCTTTGTAGCTCACCGGTAGAGCGCGCCCTTGAAACGGGCGAGGAAGAAGTTCGACTCCTCCCGAAGGCATATGCCCTCGTAGCTCAACGGACAAAGCAAGCCGCTTCTATCGGCAAGGTTGGGGGTTCAAATCCCTCCGAGGGCGCCAACCTTCCTTGGCTTCCTTTGTTTCTCAAAAAATCACCTACCTGCTTTTACTAAGAAACGCGCGAGCCATTTTGACCAAAAATTAGGTAATAGACTGTATGGGCAAAAGAAAAGCTGGAAAACAGCTTTGGGACGAATCATTCAAAGAGGCAATTACTAAGCACGCCTATAACACTTCCCCGGTTGAAGCGGTGGTTCGTACCGTCGCTTATCATTTGCGCGATCGCTTTTCCGACGGCCAGCTTAAAGACCTCCATTTTCTTGAAATGGGTTGCGGCGCCGGGCCGACTATGATTTGGCTTGCCGAAAAGGGCGTTAAGGTAAGCGGCATTGACATTTCCACCAATGCTCTTGACCTGGCTCGCGAGAATTTTAATCGCTCCGGTCTAAATGATCGTTTGATGTCGCTTAGCGAAGCCTCGGTCACCGATGTTCCGTTCAAGGACGAATCGTTTGACGGCATAGTTGAAGCCTGCGTTTTTCAGCACCTCGATAAAAAAGAAAGAGCGGCGGCTTTTGCCGAAGTCAGGCGCCTGCTGAAGCCGGGCGGCATTTTCGTCGGTTATATGCTTGACGTTGGTCATACGGTTTTCAAAGCCAAAGAAGTCAAGGAAGCGAGTGATGACCCCGGGACTCTATGGTTGAACGACGGCAGTTCAAAAATTCACTTAACCAACCTCGGCTTGTGTCATTTTTTCCGCAAACAGGAATTGATTGATCTCCTGACGGATTTTGCAATCGTGGACCCCTGCCTGACTACCTACTTTTTGCCGAAGGCCGAAGCCAAAAAGCGCGGCTACGACGAATATCTCCAAAGCATGTGGACGGTTTACGCCATACGTTAGCCGCTACTTATGTCTAGAATTGCTGGCATTGTCTCGCGTGATAGCGATAAGTCAAGATTGCTCGACGCGATGCTTGGTTGCTTTCATAGTCGGGCCGGCCAGGAAACCGTCATCGAAGGACAGGATCTCGCGCTACTCGGCTGGCGAGGTTTTAACACTCCGAAAATTGCCAAGCGCGATGGCGTTATTGTTGCCATCGACGGCTGTATTTATAATCGCGGCGAGCTAGGCGGCGAAGGCAGTGACGCCGAACTCGTCGCGCTTTTATACGCCCGGCACGGTTTTGAAAGCGCCATCCGCGAATTGAACGGCGACTTCGCCATCGCTCTTTACGACCGAGAAGACAGTAAACTTTGGCTGGCCCGCGATCGTTTCGGCGTAAAGCCACTTTACTATACAAAAGGTAGAAATTTTTTTGCCTTTGCTTCCCAGCCGAGAGCTCTCCTCTCCTTGCCCGATGTTTCGCGCGAAGTCAATAACCAATTTGTCGCTCTCTTCGCCGCTTCCCACTACCGCTACTTCGACAACGATCCTGAAAAATCGCCTTACCGCGACATTGCCCAGCTTCCGGCGGCACACATTCTATCGCTAAGCGAAGGCCAAATAGTCAAGAAAATCTATTGGTCGCTAGAAGACCTGCCCGACTTCAGCGACAGCCAAGAAGAACTGTCGCAGCGCTGCCGCGAACTTTTTTTGGACGCAGTATCACTACGTTTTAAGTCTGCGAAAAATCCGGCCTTCACTCTTTCCGGCGGCATGGATTCTTCGTCAGTGTTGGCTTCGGCGGATAAAATATCCGGCGAAAGACAGCACGCCTTCTCGATTGTCTACAACGATCCGACTTACGACGAATCACGGGAAATCAAGAACATGCTTGACGCTCATGTTGCCGAGTGGCATCCAGTGAGAGTAGGGGACGTGGACATCCCGGC
>CAYNAP010000010.1:0-10630 GCA_964395285.1 uncultured Candidatus Saccharibacteria bacterium | reverse complement strand
CCCGATAAAAAGCGGCTACTTCGCTACGAGCGCGCGCTTAATCCGGATTACTTCCGGCTGGACAACTTCACTCCGCTAATGGACAACCCTTTCAAAAGTTATTTGAAGAATCGCACTTTTCAGGATATTTACCGCGAAACCATTCCTTGTTGCCTGCGTGCCGAGGATCGCCAGACCACCGCCTTCGGCCTTGCGAACTTCCTTCCATTTTTTGATTATCGCTTGGTCGAGTTTATGTTTCGCATCCCGGGGGATTTGAAAATTAAGAACGGCATCACCAAACATCTTTTGCGCGAGGCGATGCGCGGCATCCTGCCCGAAGAAACGCGAACCCGAGTTAAAAAGACCGGCTGGAACGCTCCGGCTCATCTTTGGTTTTCGGGGCGCGGCCGCGAGCTGGTGCTTGATTTAGTTCATTCCCGATCCTTCCGCGAGCGCGGTATTTATAACATGGCCGAAGTTCTGCGGTTGGTTGATGAACATGAACGCGTTGTTTCTTCAAAAGTCGCAGAGGAAAACCACATGATGTTTTTGTGGCAGCTGGTTAACCTAGAGCTCTGGTTCCAGTGGATCGAAAATTTGACGCGTGGTACGAACGAAGCCTCGGCAAGAGTCAGTTAGGTTATATGAGCTAAGCCGCGTTTGGCTAAATTGCCGTTATAATGTATACTTCATAATTGCAACAAACCGGCCTTGCTCGAGAGGCCAATGGGCAACATAGACAATAAATTTATCGCTATGACTCAAGATCAAAACTTCTGGCAGGGACGGCGCATTCTCATTACCGGCCTCACCGGATTCATCGGCTGCTGGCTGGCCGAGAACTTGCTTAAGGAAGGCGCGGTTGTTTTCGGCTACGACCTCGATAAACACCACGCCTTGGACCTGCATCCCGGCCTTCGCGACCGCGTCACTATAATCATCGGCGACATTCTTGATACCGAAAGTCTCGTTGCCGCCTTTCGCGAGAAAAATATCAACACTTGTTTTCACTTGGCCGGCCAGTCAATGATTGAAACCGGCCTTTCGTCTCCGGCCAAAACTTTTGAAGTCAACGTCCGCGGCACCTGGTCGGTACTTGAAGCGTGCAAGCAAACAGGAGTGGAGCGCGTGGTTGTTTCTTCCTCAAACACCGTTTACGGCCCGCAGAAAAATTATCCCTTCACCGAAGAGTCACCCCTTAACGGCGAGCATCCTTACGCCGCGTCGAAAGCCGCGACCGACATTGTCGCGCGTTGCTACGCCAAAACTCTTAAAATGCATGTCGTGGCTTGCCGCCAGACCAACACCTTTGGCGGCGCCGATCCGCACCGGACGCATATCGTCCCCTCGGCAATTTTCTCGGTTTTAAAGAGCGAGGCGCCGGTGATAAAATCCGACGGCACGCCGACCAAAGCCTACCTCTTTGTCGAGGACACGGTCAGCGGTTATATGCGCCTAGCCGAAATGGCCGCTGACCCGCGCGTGAGCGGTGGGGCTTTCAACATCACTGCCGAAGAGCCAACTTCGGTTTCGGATTTGGTTAAGACGCTGATAAAAGTTTCGGGCCAGAATCTCGAACCTAACATCGTCGGCACGGCGGCAAATACCCGCAAAGAACACGAGCACCTTTCAACTAAAAAAGCTAAAGAGATTCTTGACTGGCAGGCCAGATTTTCGCTTGAAGAGGGCCTGGCTAAAACCTTTGACTGGTATCGCGCCAATCTTAATTTTTACAACCGTGTGGTTGATACCCACGGACACAAAATCACATGATGCCAGATTCCGGTAATAAGACGACTGTATTCTTGGCTCTGGCCCAGTACAGTCACTACTCCGACGTTTTGCGCGGCAAACTCATCAAGGCTCTGGCCGAACAGTTCCGAATAGTTGTTTTAACTCCTGTTATTGATGCTGCCATTGCCGCCCGCGATGGTTATTTTAAGAACGGCAATGTCAGCTACGAGAAGCTTGAGTTGGCCCACCCCAAACTGTGGGCTATTTTTGACAAGTATCTTCGCGTGCCCCTGATTCGCGAGCTCGATCATCTTGTCTATATGCGTTATTTCTATAAACGGCCGCATCGGTGGGTGCGCAAAATGCTGATGCGCTTAAGAGTGTTTTTACCCAAGAGCTTTCTGACCGCGGCGCGCCTAACGCGGTGGGAAACAATTTTAGCTAAACCTACGGTCAAGTTTATGAATTTGATTAACGAATATCGCCCCGTTTTGCTTATCACCGCCACTCCGGGATTTACGCCCTTTGAAGCCGAGATGATAATTTTTGCCAAAAATCTTGGCATCAAAACAGCCGCCATTGACATCAATTACGATAATCTTACCTCAACCGGCAAGTTGATCCGCAAAACCGACCGCATTGCGGTGTGGAACAACCGCATGGCTGCGGAGGCGCGGGAACTCCACGGTTATTGCGATAGCGACATCGCCGTAGTCGGCCCTCTGCGCTTTGATCATTACTTTACCGATAAAGCTGATCCGCGTTTCCGCTCGCGTGACGAGTTTTTGCGTCCCAAGGGCCTTGACCCGCTCCGGAAAACAATCGTCTATACCGGGCCCACACCCTCAAACTATCCGCCGCGCCGCGAGTTTATGCTGGAGCTGCTGCGCCTGCGGCGGGAGAAAAAAATAATCGGCGATCCAAATATATTGGTACGCATTCATCCTAACGACTCGTATGCGCTGTATGAGGAGTTTAGAAACACTCCCGGGTTGCACGTTGAGCGCGCCGGACGGCAAACCCGTTCCGATTCCGCCGGCGGTCAAAAAATAGAAATGAACGAGGCGGATTTTTTGAATTTGACCGAAACTTTGAAGTATGCCGATGTGGTCTTGAACTTCGCCTCAACCATTATTATTGAAGCTTGTTTGTTTGACGTTCCAGTCATAAATATCGCTTTCCCGGACTGGCGGGGGATTGTGTATCAATACGAGTACAATAAAGATTTGATTGATACTGGAGGCGTGGCGATGGCGTGGAGCCCCGATGAACTTGCCGAGAGGATAAATGCTTACCTTTCCGAACCCAGCCGCGATCAAGCCGGCCGGGCAAAAGTGGTCAGCGAGTATACGCCCTTCCGCGACGGTTGCGCATATAAACGCGTGGTTGACTTTGTTAGGTCTTTAACTTTATGAAGACCATTTTAATACCAATTCTTCAGGGTGTGGAAGCCAAAAACATTCTGCGCACCGACATCTATCGGCGTCTTATTGCCGAACCCGATGCCAGGCTCGTTCTCCTTATAGCTTCAAGCCAGCGCCGGGACTATTACGAAAAAGAGTTTAATCACGAACGAGTCGCGTATGAAGTTTTACCGCCGTATCGTCCTCGCGCGCTCGATCACGTTTTCAGTGAGCTCAAATTCAAGCTCGTAAATAACGAAACTTTTGACCTCCGCCGGCGGATGAAGCGCGAAGAAGGCGGAAGTTATTTTAGCTATTTCACGTCGTTGTTTTTTAATCGGGTGTTTGCCAGGAGCTCGGTGCGCAAAGCAGTGCGTTGGCTTGACTATCTTTTGGTCCGCCAGTCGTTTTTAGCCCCGTTGTTTGATCGCTATCATCCTTCCATCGTTTTTCTTGCGCACCTGTTCGATGATGCCGAAATTGCCATACTGCGCGAGGCAAAAAAACGCGGCATCAAAAGCATCGGCTTTGTAAATTCCTGGGATAAACTTACCGCCCGGGCTATCATCCGTCTTTTGCCCGACGAACTCGTCGTTTTTAATCAAATCGTCAAAAAGGAAGCTATGGATTTTGCCGATATGCCCGCCGAAAAAATTTTTGTCGGCGGGATCCCGAACTACGATTGCTATCTGACATACAAGCCGGCAAGCCGGGAAGAGTTTTGCCGCACGCTCGGCGCGGCACCCGAGAAGCGCATTATTGTTTACGCCCCTAATGGAAAATACTCGGCGCTCGCTGATGGTCCGATGATTGACCTTCTCCACTCGTTTATTGCGCGCTCGCTCATCCCCAATGCCGAGCTTTTAGTGCGGTTTCAGCCCAATGACGAAATTGATCGCTCCGTCATTGAAAGGCGGCCGTGGCTGATTTACGATATGCCCGGCGTGCGGTTTTCGCGCGGGCGGGGAGTTGACTGGGACATGACCGGTGCTGACATTCAGCGCCTGGTTGACACCCTTCACCACTCGTCGCTTTTAATGTGTTATACGTCGAGCTTGAGCGTGGACGCGGCGATATTCAAAAAACCGGTTATCAACATTAACTTTGAGCTAGAAAAGATAAAGAAATTGTCGCAATCGCCGATCCAATACTATCAAATGGCCCACTACAAAAATGCTGTAAACACCGGCGGGATTCGTGTTGTTTCTTCCCCCCAAGAACTGCTGACCTGGGTTAATGATTACCTTAAGTCTCCGCAAGAGGATGAAGAAGGGCGCAAGCGTCTTGTCCGCGAACAATGCGGCGAACTTGACGGTCGAGCCGGGAAAAGGATCGCCGAGTTTGTTTTGAGCCGACTATGAACCTCATTATTGTAAACTACCATTATATCCGCGAGCGCGGCGATAGCGGTATCCATCCCTGCACGATAGAAAATTTTGAAAAGCAGATGCGCTTTCTTAGCGAGCACTTTGCTTTCGCCTCGCCTGGTGAAGTTTACCGCGCGGCCTTGGAAAAGAGGGAAGATAAACTCTGCGCCGTGACCTTTGACGACGGACTGGCCGAGCACTATAAGATCGTCTGGCCTATTCTCCGCCAATACCAGGCGCCAGCCGCTTTTTTCCCGATTGGCTTGCCCCTCGCTGAAAAGCGCATGCCGTTAACTCACAAACTCCACATACTCTTGTCGGAAACTCCCATCCTCGATTTGATTCAACAGGTTCGGCGCTTTTTCGGCGGGCGGGTGCACATCGACAGCGAGCGCCTTATCAATCCCAAGCGGCGATTCGACGATGTTCTTACTTCCAACCTAAAAGAAACGCTGATAGCTTTGACGGTTGACGAGCGTTCCCGGTTAATCGAAGGATTATTTGGGCAAAGTCATTCCTCGGAACAGGAGCGCGAGCTGGTTAAAGAATTTTTCATGTCAGCCGAAGAACTCGGCGAGCTTAAGGCCAACGGCATGGACATCGGCTCGCACACTTACGGCCACTTGGCTTTGGATACCTTAAGCCGCAGCGAGCAGTTAGAAGAAATTACCCGCGGCCGGGAGGCTCTCTGCAATGCCTTGGGGTGCCATCCCGACATGTTCGTTTACCCGCACGGACGCTATAATGCCAACACTCTCGGCATTGTGAAAGGTCTCGATTTTAAACTGGCTTTTACTCTCGCGGCCCGCGATGTGGCCGGCGGTGATGACGCGCTTGAGATACCGCGCTATGATACCAATGACTTGCCCCGTTAGAAGCTCGCGCTGGAGGGGGCGAGACGCCTGCGGCGCCTTGCTTCTAACGGGGTTTGCCAAAACCATGAAAATAACCAGGCAAAAAAGGCTAACCAAGTATTTTTTCAATAAGGTGTCAGACGAGTGGTATGAACGAACCTACGATCCGGCTAACCAGTACCTTAAGTTTCCTTCAAACAGGGTGCGCATGGGTGTGGCCCTCGGCGAGATCGAGAAATTGGGTTTGAAGGGGAAAATGCTTGATGTCGGCTGCGGCACGGGGCATTTGGTTTTTGAACTTTTGAAGAGGGGCCACGAGGCCGTTGGCATAGATATTGCCGAGAAGATGATTGAACAGGCTAAAGTTCACCTCAAGAAATCCAAAATCAAGGCCAATCCCGAGGAGGTCTTTATAGCGAGCGACCTCGCCGCTTTCACGCCGCCGGCTAAGAACATGTACACCGCAATAACCGCTCTTGGCTTGCTTGAGTATCTGGATACCGATGGTGAACTGTTTGAACTTCTGGCCAAAAACACCGCCCGCGGGGGTTACGCTTTTGTGGAGTGCCGCAATAAATTCTTTAACCTCTTTTCCTCCAACCGCTATACGCTGGCGCTGGCGAAAGAGGGCGAGTTGGCGAAACTTCTTCAGGAGTTGGAAGAAGTTGAGCAATATAGCCCGCTGCCGGTTGGAAAGATTCCTGCGGTGCAGTCGCGGGTGTCGCGGTCCACCGCCGAATTTTTGGCCCAAGCGTCAAAGTCCGGCAAATGGTTTGCTAAAGGCACCCGTTCATATTCGAAATATCCCGCGGGCATGGTGCGGCGCCAGCACACGCCCGAAGCGCTTGCCGCTTCTGCGATAAAACACGGTTTTAAGTTGGAGCACGTAGTTTACTGGCACGCCCACGCTTATCCCCCGCGCTATGAGAAATACTTCCCGAGAATCTATAACCGCCTAGCGGTGATGATGGGGCCGTTGGGCTGCACTCCGCTCGGCGCGTGGTTGTGCTCGTCGTTTCTCGCCGTGCTCAAGAAAAAATAGACGAACGGGGCGGAGGGTTTTAATTGCGGCATCAAAGCAGCCGGTGAAAAGCGGGGTTTAATGGGACGTTAAGCGTGAAATATCTAACAGCTGACGAACTAAAAAACGTTTATCGCGATGAGGCTCATGCCATCTTGGATCAGTGCGCCGGCAAAAGCGTGCGCGATCTTTTCGCCGTTAAAGTTTTTAACCAATACCACGACCGCTTTTTTATGGATCGCTCTCGAACCAAAATATTTGACCTCGGCTCGGCCAGCGGGACTTTTCTCCGCCAGCTGCATTCCGGCGGCTATCGCGAACTTTACGGAGTGGATCTTGACGATTATGTGCTGGCCGAAAACAAACCCCTGCTTAAAGAATTTCGCACCGCTGATTTGAATGTGGAGCGCTTGCCTTGGCCGGACGAATCTTTTGACGCGGTCACGGCTTGGTGCGTTCTGCCCCACCTTGAAAATCCTTTCCACGCCGTGCGCGAAGTCCGCCGCGTCATGAAACCCGGGGGCCTTTTCGTCTTTACCGTGCCGCACCTTTCCTCGCGCCCGAGCACCGATTATTTTGTCCGCCGCGGCGATTTCAGGAGCTACCGGTCAACCAATAATCACCTGGTTATTTTCACTCCCGGGGTCATTAAAAAAACCGTCCTTCGTTATTTTGACCTCGTGGATATCGAATACCACTTTCGGCCGAAAATATTTCTCAACTTCCGCGGTAAAATCCGGAAGCCCCTCTACCAATTGGCCAGCCGCAGTCCTCGCTGGAAAAAGTTTCTCGAACGGCGTTGGGCTTACAACGCTGTCTACATCTTAAAAAAGAAAAGTTAATGCGGACAGTTTTTATTACCTGTTTCACCGGCCTTATCTCGCGGAACATTTTAGCCACCGACGCTTTTGAAATTCTCCGCCGCGAGCCGCATCTGCGTTTAGTAATTGTCACTCCCCAAAGCCGCGAGGAAGTTTTGAAGAAAGAACACGGGGGCCCGAATGTGCTGATTGAAGGCGTGAAGCTTAAGCCATTTAGCCGCGGCGAGCGTATACTGTGGATTCTCGCGACCAACCTTCTCCCGAGTCATACTCGCCGCATCCAGCGTCTGGCCAAACTCGAGCAGGATAAGAGTCGGCTTGATTATTTTTTTTCCGGCCTTCTCGGTCAGCTCGGCCGCGCTCGCTTGGTGCGGCAGTTGTTCAGATTTCTCGCCGATGAGTTTTCTTCCATCTCTGATTTGGAGTATCTGTTTGAAAAATACAAGCCCGATCTCTTGTTTGCCGCCGATGTTTATACGCCGCTCGACGTCAAGTTGATGCGCCTGGCTCGCCGCCTCAAAATCAAGACGGTGGGCATGGTCCGCTCTTGGGATAACGTAACTTCGAAAACCTTGCTTAGTTTTATACCCGATGCGGCAGTTGTAAACACCGAGCGAATAAAACAGGAGCTGGTTCACTACGGCGACGTTGACCCTGATTCGGTCTTCACTGCCGGTGTGCCTCATTACGATCGCTATAAATCCCGCGAGCGCTCATCCCGTTCTGGCTTTTTTAAAAACTTCGGTTTTGATCCAGAAAAAAAACTTATTCTCTTTACCCCGCCAAGCGACAATTACTTAAAATACGACCCCATAACTCCGATTGTCCTTCGGGCTCTTGAGAAAATTAGCGCCCAGATTCTGGTGCGTATGCCGCTGGTGGGCAAAACCGATCTTGGCGACTACCGGCCGCCTCCCCATGTTGTTTTTGACAAGCCGTCAAACTCTCCCGATTTCATCGAGGCTCATTTAAGCCGCGAAGCCGACCGGCATCTTGCTGATTCGGTTTACCACTGCGATGTTGTTGTAACTTGGGCTTCAACCCTTATAATTGATGCCATGGTGTTTAATAAGCCGGTTGTTCTTGTAGGTTTTGACGCCGGGCCCCGACCGTTCGGGCAGAGTATCACTCAATATTACGGTTATGACCATCAGCAGGATATTATTAAAAAAGGCGGGGTGCGTTTAGTCAAGACCCCCAGCGAGTTGATTGACTGGGTGAAACGTTATCTTACTGATCCCGGCCTTGATAGCCGCAATCGCCTTGCAACAGCTCATGAATTTGCCGGCCCGCTTGATGGCCGAGCCGGCAAGCGTCTCGCCGAATTTTTGCTTAAATTACTCTAACCTCTAAACTATACGCCGATGGAAGTAAAAAACCGGAAATTGGAGAGTCAAGAATTTTTAGGTGATGCCGAGTACGAGAGTCTGCCCTGTAATTTATGTACAGGAGAAGATTTTGATGTCGTTGCGGTTACCGACTGTCTGGGGTTGCCGTCCAGGACCTGCTTTTGCCGCCGTTGCGGGATGGTTTTTATCAACCCGCGTTTGACCAAGCCTTGGTACGAAAAATATTACGCTTACATGGATAAAATCCGCCGGGCTTACAAGCACGGCGGCGAAAACCCCAAGGAAAAACCAGGAGTGGGTTTCGAGGATGCGCGGCGTCATGGTCGGGCTTTGGCCGAGCGTCTCAAGCCATTCATCAAACCCGGGCTTACCATTGACGTCGGATCGGCCGAAGGCGGCATGCTTTTCGGCATGAAAGAGCTGCTGCCGATTCAGCCGCTCGGCATCGAGCCGACTATCTCCCGCGCCGAGTTTGCCAAGAGTAAAGGCATCCTCACCTATCCGGTGCTGATTGAGAATATTAAAGAAGCGGCTCCCGATCTGCCTCTGGCCGCCAATATTATTTGCACCAAATCTTTAAATCATTTTTTGGACCCCCGTTTCTTTTTCCAGTGGTCCTACCGTACTCTTGGAACTGACGGCCGGCTTGTCCTCGAAGTCAAAAACTTTCGCCAGCAATGCCGCATGTCGGGACGCCTGCGCTTGGGCGTGCAAATAGATCATCCTTTTATGTTTACCCCCGAAACGCTGACTGAATTTGTCCGCGCCGCTGGTTTTGAAATTATCTATCTTGACATTGACGAGTTTAAGTCTCCAGCCGAACGGCGTCGCCAGAGGGAGGCCGGTTTGCCGGTCGGCCATATGCGCCTCGCCGCCAGGAAAACCGCCCGCGAACCCTTTGCCCGAGACGTAAAACCCCACCCGCGAGTTGTCAGCCAGATAAGGCGCGAGCTTTCTCCGCTGAATCTCTATTTAAACTACTTGGTCAAGTATTCCCAGCCGGTTAAAAATGCGCTGGCGCGCCTCCGCGCTCTGGTATGAAGCCTAAACACTCCGCAATTATTACCGAACCGCGAAACTATTCGCCAAAAGCCATTGCAGTATTAAAAAAGCTTGGGCCGGTTTTTAGTTGGCGTGAGGCAAAATCGAATAAAGTTGTTTTAAGTAAAGCCGAGATACTGGTTGTTAAACTCGGCATTAAAATTTCAAAAAATGTAATGGGGCTCATGCCTAATCTCAAAATCATTGGTACTTCAACCACCGGCTTGAATCACATCGACATCATCGAAACGGGAAAACGGCGGATTGATATTGTGTCCCTCCGCGGCGAAACAAAATTTCTAAGAACCATCACCCCAACCGCCGAGGAAACCATCGGTTTGATGATTATGCTCACTCGTAATCTTCCGTGGGGTTTTGATGCCGTTCGCCGCGGCCGCTGGGACAAGGAAAAGTTCTACGGTCACGAACTCAACGGTAAGACCCTCGGCGTCCTCGGTTTCGGCCGCCTCGGTTCGCTCGTGGCCAGAATGGCCAAGCCCTTCGGTATGGAGGTTCTCGCCTGCGATCCCTTTGTTGCGGCTTCAAAAATGTCGCGCTTTGGCGTTCGCAAAGTCGGTATGGATGAACTTTTCAGGAAGTCGGATATTGTCTCCGTCCACGTTCTGCTGACCGCGAAGACCGAAAAACTGGTCAAGCGCCGTCATTTCCGCCTGATGAAGCCGACGGCTTACTTCGTCAACACCGCGCGCGGCGAGCTGGTTGACGAAAAAGCCCTGCTTGAAGTGCTAAACAAAAAATGGATTGCCGGTGCGGCTTTAGATGTTCTGGCTGACGAAGACCCGCGCGGCCGGCACGTCAAAAATCACCCTCTGGTTCGCTACGCCCGGAGTCATAAAAACCTGATCATCGTCCCGCACCTCGGCGGCGCGACTTACGAATCCATGGCCAAGACCGAGGAATTCATTGCCCAAAAAATCGTTCAGGCGTTGCGAGCCGCCCGTCGGCAAGGTAGAATATCTTGATTTAGAGTATTCACTCTATATAACGAGGTTCGCATCATGAAAATTGCGGTAATTACAATGGTCCTAAACGCAAGG
>CAYNAP010000009.1:0-17357 GCA_964395285.1 uncultured Candidatus Saccharibacteria bacterium | reverse complement strand
GGACGCAAGGCCAAATGCTCGTATGTCCCGCTCCACGGCATCCAGCTGATGGCTGGAGGAGGTTGGGCCATGCCCAGCAAAACGCCCGAAGTGGTGGTCGTATCGCCGTCAGAAGTGGGCATAACCTATGCTTTCAACCCGAACTATGAAAGGCACCAGCGCACTTGGCAGTGGCTGGAGGCTATGATCGGCGACGGCAGGAAAGACGAGATACCGCCGGTTGTACTCGTCCGACATCCAAAAAGCGGGCGGTCTTTGATAATGGATGGTAATGTTCGTACTGCTTACGCCGCTCGCTGTGGCCACGAACTGCGGGCGGAGGTTATCCACGATCAGACCACTCTTACCCGTTATCTCTACCGCCAGAACCTGATGTTGCATAGCGTATCGCGGGTGTGGTTTGGCATTTGCGACTTTGGCGGGCTGGTCAAAGTCATGGAAGCATTTGCCGCTCACCCTAAGTTCAGCGACATGCCGGAGGATGAAAGAGCAAGGTTTATGCAGTTGGCTAAAGATCACAGTGGCTACATTCGCGAACTTGAGCTCTTCGGCCCAGACGACGATTAGGCACGACTGATCGGCTCTATAACGGGAGTGGCCGCGCTGACGCGCAGGCGCACCTAGAGAAAGGGAGAGGGGTTATGCAAGGCATCGAACGGGCTTACTGCGACGCGTGTATCCGGGCACTGCTTATGGCTAACCAAACCCTGATGCACGAAAGCATAGTCAATGCTGCCTCAAGGGAAAAGAAATACGGCAAGGGCGATACCTTAGCGCTGGATGCCATTCCCGAAATCGCGATCGCGGCTTTTCTCAAGAATTTCGATCGACGCGCTGTGCTCATAACCGAGGAGCTTGGCGGTCAACTCGCCGGCCGGATGGGTGCTAGCGCCGGAGAGTCGCCTACCTTGTTTTTCTGCGACCCAACCGACCGTTCCTCGTACTTCCGCACTTTTCTGCAGAAGTTGCAGGGCGACAATCCTGTGCAACGCGTGGGAGCAGTGGTCGGTAGCGAACAAGCCATCACTGCGTGGGAGGCGGAATACCGCGCCCCGGCAACCATAACCGGCGCAACCTCGGCAGTTACCTGCGTCCGGGAAGGGTTACCAGTGTTCTCGGTCATTCTCAACTATGTAACCCAAGAGCTTCTTCTCGTCTGTGGTGCCGGCGTCAAAATTGTCCCGCTGTCTCCCTACGGGGACACCGAATACGAGCGGATGAATACGGAAGCGATTCTGCGGTTTGGCAAGGTGGTAACGTTCAGCCCTCTTGCCGGGCGGGTGGCGAACTACGAACAGTGCATGAGCTTCGTCACCTTCCTTGGTAAGGAGATCTATCCTGATAATTTTCTGGACTGCAGCATTTTCAGCCAAGCTGGGGAAATGCGGCAGCCCATCTACGACCTCCCTGGCGGTCCCACCCGCACGTTGTACCTCTCCGACGCTTTCAATGGCCAAGCAGTCGGCTTTATCCTGGCCAATGGGGAAAAAATCGTGGAGTGGATTCACTGGCTGTCGGCAGCGCGCTTCGCCAAGTGTAACGGCGAAAGCGTTTTGCAGCTTTTTGAAGTCACCCACGATCGGCCGTGGACTAAGGAGGGTATCAGTATGGCGCCCTCCCCGGCCTACAGCATTTTCAGGGTCAACGACGACGGTTTCGCTCACATTGATATCCGTCCATTCTGCGCCATGACCCGTCCCAGCCAGTTTCGTGCCACTCTAGTTCTGGCCCCCAGCGACAACTATTGGCTCCACCACGTGATGGAAAGGTGCAGGTACCGGGAAATCGTATTTGTTGGTTGAAGCGGTGCGGGTCTTTCGCTCCCAAAATCAACGGTGCGCAGTCCAACAAGCGGGCTGCGTTTTCTTATGGTGGCAAGGAGAGAGATGAAGCGCAGCGGGCTTAAACGGCGTATGGGCAGCTAGTGAAAAACTGGCTTTTTTTTATTGTTTGTCCAGCCCGCCCTCGGCTTCGCCTTGGCGACCAGTCCTCGACCGAGTCGAGGCGAGGTCAGGAGGCCGGGGAATACCCGCGGGCTTCCGCTGCGGGGATGAATGGCGACAAACAATAAATGGAGATACCGCCGAGCTTATGCTGCGCGGAGCTCCATGTTCATTTTCCACCATGCCGATTTATGTGTTCTTGAAATCAACTTCTCCAGAAGAAATGAGAGCATTGCTGTCAGCTTCCGGCGCTTTTATCTTTTTTGTGCTTGCGGTTATTACGGTAAATTCTTTGGTTAGAACTTTGGCCTCTCCAATTTGCGATTGAACTTCTAGCGGCAGCGCCTTTAACAGGGCTTTAAGTTTTTTGTCGTCGGCAGCAAGGATTTCTTCCCATTTGCCGAGCGGCTCTAAAATGGCGCGGACCTTTTCGAAATCGTAGGCGAAGCGCTTTTGCCGGGAGCGTGAGATATAACCATCCTCGCCAAAAACGCGATCGAACCCCTCGCGCTCCATAAATTCTTTTATCTTTTCTTTAAGCTCGCCGAGCCGCGCATCATTTTTCTTGTTTTCTTTGAACACTTCGAAATACTCCTTTATCGCGCGGTCAAGCTCGGTCTGATTTTGAATCCCCGCCGCATCCTCGGCTTTTTTATATAAATGCCGCCAGGCTGGGCATATTGGCTTATATGAACAAAAAGAGCAGTAAGCCCCGGGTGTCGGTTCAAAACGTTCGCCGGAGCCTAACTTGCCTTGTATTTCCGAGATTGTCTTTAAAACATCGTGTTTGGTGGCCTCAACCGCTTCGAGCGAACGCGAGGTTGAAAGTTTTTCGCCGTGTTTTAGGAAATGCAAACTTAAAGTTATGTTCTCCGGCTTGATGTGCGGCCAGCGCTTTTGCAAGCCGAGCGCGTAAATGGACAATTGGAGGTCGTGATTGACTTTATCCTGCGAGGGCATGGTCCGCGCAGTTTTGTAGTCAATGACTTCGTAGCCGTTTTCGGTTTTGTCGATGCGATCCATGCGGCCGGCGAGAATATGCGTTTCTTTGCGGCGCGGATCTTCCAACAAAACTTCAAAGCGCGATTCCAAATCAACCACCGAAAAATTCCACGGGGCGTTCTTGGCGTAAAAACTTTTAAGCATCCTTTCGCCGGCGGCAAGATAAATTTCTTTTTCTTCCGGAGCGGCCTCGAATTTTTCTTGTTGCGGAAAATTCTCGCGGAAATAATTGAGCACCTCGTCCAAAGTGGGGAAGAGGGGGTCCTGCGAAAACATATATTTAAGCGTGGAGTGAATGTGCGAGCCGAAAATAGCTACCTTGGATTTTTTTTCCGGGATACGGTCAATATCGTGGAATTTAAACTTCTGCGGGCAAAGTTTGTAGGTTTCGAGAGCGGAGTAGGAGGTGCGCATAGAGGCGGTGAATAAGGGATAGAGAATAGGGACCAGGGTATAGCTGGTGGAGGTTATTATAATATCGCCGGGTTATTTTCTCTATTGACATATAACCCGTTGGGTGGACCAATAAACCACCCACGGGTTTTTATTTTTTCGATTCTAATGCAATGTTGTATGTTAACAAATCCGTTCACGATCGTGAGTAAAACTGTTGACATAGAAACTTGTTATCTTAGCCTGTCTAGTTGGATATCTGCCGCGCTTTTTCGGATCTCGTCAGGCGCTTGACTAGAGCCGACTCGGTGTGCTTTATTGCTTATGCCCGCTGACAAGCGGGGCTTGACAACCGGTATGCGCCTGCCAAGGCGCGAGGGAGGAGAAGGCAATGAGTAAAAAGGATGCGGCGGCAGATATCCGGCCAAGTGTCGGCATGGAGGAGATTCTCCGCGAAGCGAGAATGCAGCCCCTTGTTACTTTCGACCTCTATCCCGTAGTTGAGGTGCGCGACCAGTGCATCAGGACGCTGGAGGTGGAGGGCAACTGGAACTCTGGGTATTACCTTCCGGCGGATACGGAAAGCGCCTCCGGTTGGGCCGAGAGACGCATCTATGTTCTGCGGGGACTCGGCGATCCGCTGTGGAAAAAGCTTCTTGAGTGGTATGTTTACCATGCCGGGACGTACGGACGCGGCAGGTTTGATTTTGATGAAGAAACTGTGGTCCTCGCCATCGAGTTTGCCATTGCCTTGGCCCAAAGAGAGCGACTTGGGCAAGCGGAAGCGGTTCACGCCGTATCTTCGAGATTGCGGCGCGACAGCAGGCTCTACTGGCACGCGCCGAGTATGAGAAGCTTTCTGGAGTGGCTACTCTCGACGGATGAAACCGGAAAGAACTCAGCGACCGAATGGTGCGCTGGCTGGGCTTTGGCCGAGACGGCTATCCGCCGGATCGTAGAAGCCGAGGACATAACTTTCCTGCCCCGCCTGGAAAGTTTGGCGGGAGTAGAGAATTGGGAAGTGGTTCGCGGCTCCGATCCATTTGGACTTGCCCATCAGTCGGCGATCATCAGCCGAGCGGTTACAATGCTCCGTGAGGCGCGCGAGAGGCAGATGCCCGACCTCAGCTCGACCGTTGGCGCCCGGCTACGAAGGGAAGCGGGGTTCTGGAGCAGAGTCGTTGTCGGCGTAGACTGGCCGAGGCGTGTTAAGCAAGGCGAGGAGGTGCAGGTTCGAATCTGGTTCAGCAACCCGGAGGAGATTACTCGGCTCGCCCGAGTTACCCCGCGCATATCGGTCTTCTGCGAAGTTGAAGGTTTCAACCCTCCAGAGCCAAAGACTATGATTTTCCGCCATGCCAGTGTCTTCGAGCAAGTGACCCTTAAGCCTACACGCGGCAACAAGCGTTTTTGGCTGACTTTCTGCCTAGCGAAGAAGGAGAACTGCTGCAAAGGGGGACACGTTACCACAGAGATTGAAGAACTCGCGAAGATGGCTGGTTACATCTTCGTCGAGGAGTGACGAGGACGGTTGCTACGGTCAAGATACGACCGTAGCCTTTTTATCTTCCACACCTTTGGGGTCTAATACCTCGTGGAAGGTGTGGGGATTTATTTGGGTTGGAATTTAGGCGGGGGATAGCAGGGTGATCGCCGAGGAGGTTCTGTACATCAGTTGATAGATTTGACATTTGGCAGAGGTACGAAAAGTCAGGGGGCTGTAAGACGGCCGCGGACATAAGACATCCGCGGCATTTTCTTTTTAAAATTTTACTTTCGCCGCCAAGCCAAAAACTTTTGCTTGTCGGTAAATAGGGGAGTCCGATTTCAGGCTTATTTTATCTTCCAAACCCAATCACGATGGTTCGCACAATAATGTTTTTGCGACCTGATGGGCCATTGGTTACGTTTATCACTGTGTAGCTTTACTGATCCACTTCCATTCAATGGGTCTTTTGCTCTTATATTTCTTCATCTCTTCGCTTATGGACTTTAACCTTTTAAGATCTTGTTCGGCCCATATAGTTCGGCGGAAAACTTTTTTTTCGCCATTTTGTATAACCGGGTTGCGGCGCTGATTTCTCTTGAAAATAAAAACAGCCTCTTTCCACAACTCAAAATCCAGCCGCTTTTTAGCGCGGAGTTTGAACTTTGTAAAAAACGGTATGATCTTGAGGTATAGTTCGTCAATCGAATTCACCGCGTACCTTGTTGCTCCATTTTTAGTAATGCTTATTCTGCCACAATCCAGTGTGTCTCTAATTTGTTTTAGGATGTCGCCATCGTCGCTTTTAAGATATATGGCAAATTCAATATCCCAGTAAAAGTATTCTGGTTTATTTTTTCATTCATAACGAACATCGCGGCGAAATTTGAGCGCGAAGCAACCTTCACCATCTGTGAATCCCGCAATGTAATCACCGGGCAACCCTCCCATACCACTACTATAGTGTTGTCGCACAATAACTCAAGCAGGTTTTCAACAAGTAATTTTAGACCAATGTATATATACGATGTAGTCTGATCAGTGACTACTAATGAACTGAGATAACCCTAATCCGGTCTCAAGCCGCATGATTTTGTCGATATAGGACACCGTAAGCCCCACACCTTCGCGGTCTTGAGTGGTTTCGGCCTTGGTGGTTGCAAATATTATCCCAACAATTTTGCCACTGCGATTTATAAGCGCGGTTCCGGAACTGCCTTGTTGCAAAGCTAATCCGCCGCGGAATATGTAGCCTTCGGCAGTGGTCTTATCGCCATCGATATCGACAAAGCCGTCAACTTTCAGAGTTGAGAAAACCAGATTGGAGTTAGATTCCGTATTGATGCCCTGCAAAAACTCGCTCGGGTATCCCAGGGTTAGGACTGTTTCGTCTTCTGCGGCGTCTGCGGTATTGATTTCAGCAACACCAAAGGAATCTTTCGAATCAAATAGTTGAAGGAAAGCGATATCGCGCTGGGGGACTTGGGTGTCGGCTATTTTCAACGCGACGCCAGCTTCAAAAATAAGTTTAAGTTTAGCGAAAGAAGCGGCTGGATTGCCGTGCCTGGCCTGGCAGTTTGACTCCCCCGCTTTTTTAACAATTTCGGCGACGTGAGCATTGGTTAAAACCAGACCGCGTTCATTTACAACGACACCGCTTGCGGCAAAAAGTTCTTGCGGCGTTGAGCAGTAAATTTGAATTACCGCTTTGGAGAAACGCGAGTATATTTCCTGATCCGACAGGGCTGGTTCTCGCGCCTCTTTGACTGTCGGCGCGGGCGTTTGCGGCAACGCGGGTCTTGGCGTGGGTGTTTTGGCCGCATCTGGCGATGGTTTTATATTGGACCGGCCTCTATTCGGGTTGGATGTGGTTTCTAACGAAGGTGTCGCGGTGGCTACGGGTTTTGGCTTAGATATGTCCAGATCCTTGGGCAATGGCTGGGACGGCGGCTTTGGGCCGCTTGTTTCTTTCGGCGCTGAAGAATTATTACGGCTAATTTTTTTCGTAAGGTCGGTTTCCGTTTGCCTCGAAAGTTGAAAAACGGCCACGATGGCCGCTAGCACCAGCAGGGTTTTAAGTATTTTGCTAATCAAGTTTTACAAATAGTCTATGGGATTTATATATCCGCCGAACGGTGATAGCGGCAAGGTCATGATAGTCTTACACACTCGGCTTTTCAACTGGCCAACCTCGACGGCCTGTTTGGCGAACACGGTCAAATGGAGGTGCGGACCGGTAGCGTAGCCGGTTTTGCCGGAGTAAGCTATCAAATCACCGCGTTTGACACTGTCGCCCGATTTCACCTTTATCAAAGAAAGATGAGCGTAGAGCGTCGCCAGGTTATTATTGTGGTCGATGAGCACCCACCGACCGTAGGATGCCCCGCGGCAAGCAGTATCGGTGTCGCCAGCCGCTCTTACCACTCCCCCTTCGGCCGAAAAAACAGGAGTGCCGACCGCGGCGCGAAAGTCAATGCCATTATGCCCTTTGCCGTTATAGGCGCCAGAGCGCGCAAATGAAGTACTGCCGAAGTACTGGGTTATGAAGATTGGATCGGGCAGCGGCCAACCCAACGTGCCTGTCCCAGCTTTCGGCAGAAGCGAAAGATCGAAGCTGGTTTTCAAGCTGGCTTCGAGCGAGTTGATTTCTTGCTGCAAAGCTTCGCGTTTGCGTTCAACCTCGGCTAAGAGATCCTGGTATTTTTTCTCCTGATTCTTGGTTTCGGCAAGTACAGAGGCGCGCTCTTTGCGCTCGTATTCCTGTATATTTTTCTGATCTGACAGGGTGGCGACAAGTTTGGTTAATTCTCTTCTCTTCTTCTCGCTGTCGTCCTTTTTTTGTTTGAGTTCTTCCTTCGCGTCGCGCAGTTCACTTAGGGTTAGCCGGACATCCCTCTGCAAATTAGCCAGTCCGTTTATTGACGAAAAGAAAGACGACAGCGTTTCGTTTTTCATCATTATCTCAAGCGGGGTTTCCCGGTCGCTGGCGGCGAGAGTTGACAGCAGCTTTGCCAACCTGTCCCGGTTTTCCTTAATTGAGGTTTCTTTTTCAGTTATGCCGTCGGCTAGTTCTTCGATCTCAAGGGTGGTCAGACCAATTTTCGCGTTAGTTACCTTAATGTTGGAGTTTAAGCGGTTTAAGCTGGTATCGAGGGTTTTAATTCTTGACTGCAAAGTGTTGGCTTGATGGCCTATGTCGGTTAAAGTTTCTTTGTATTTTTGAGCTTCTTCTTCCAGACGTTTGATTTCTTCGTTCTTGGCCTTTATTTGTTCGTCGAGACTTTGTTTTGATTCGGTGGCGGCGAAAATAAAAGCCGCCGGGGTTGACAAAATAATCGCCGCCGCTAAAAACAAAAACCAGGCCGGTTTCTTATAGCTCGCAATCATAGGCTAGTTTAGCTTACCAGCTTTACCGATTTTTTGGATAGCCGCTTTTATCCGGCTTATGGCTTTTTCTTTCTCTATGATCTTCATTATCTCAAATGGCCCCGGTGAGGCTTTCTTGCCGGATAGAGCCACTCTAAGCGGCCACAATAAAAAGCCCTTATCCCCCGCGCCAATTTCCTCAAGGAATTTTCTTTCAAGTTCGGCTTGATTAAACGGGGCATCGATGCTCTGAACTATATTTAAGGATTTACCAAGAGATGCTTTTATTCCAACGGGGTCCATTGTTTTCCACTTTAGAAGATCCGGGTCATATTCGGGTTCACGGAAAAAGTAATCAACCCTGTCCCCTATCTCGGAAAGTTTCTTCAAGCGGGGTTGCTCAAGTTTAAGAACCTTTTCAATATACTCTTTTGGAATTTGGAATTTGGAATTTGGAATTTGAAGCAAGCCGCTTTTCTCCAAAAATGGCATAACCAGGTCGGTAAGTTCAGAAAGCGGCTTGCTTCTGACGTACTCGCCGTTGAGCCAGTCGAGTTTCTCAAGGTTAAATACCGCTCCGGATTTTTGGACTTTATCCAAATCAAATTCTTTTATAAGTTCGTCCATCGAGAAAATTTCCCGCTCCTTGGGGCGAGGTTCGCCCTTTTCAAGAACGGCGCGATCGCCCCCCGGGTTCCAGCCAAGAAGCGCCATGAAGTTTATCAGCGCTTCGGCAAGATACCCCTCGCGACGGAACTGGCTCACGGCTGTGGCTCCGTGTCTTTTAGAAAGTTTGGCGCGATCGGAGCCAAGTATAATCGGTAAATGGGCGAAGTGGAGCTGGGGGAAGCCCAGGGCTTCCTGAATCAGGACTTGCTTGGGGGTATTTGAAATATGATCCTCGCCGCGTATTACGTGCGAGATTCTCATCTCGGCGTCGTCAATGACAACGGCGAAATTATAAAGCGGGCTAAACCTGAGAGGTGAAATCTCTCCGGTCGCCCGACCATCCGGCCGCCGGGCGGCCGGATGGTCTGGGAGCTCGTCCAGGTTTTTAGCGATGGAAAAATCGCCGATAACCGAAGAGTTGAAAACAATATCCCCGCGGATTAGGTCGTTTATTTTTATTTCGCGCTCACGGGGGCATTTAAATCTGATGACGAAACTTTTTTTCGCTTTGGCGAGATTCTCCCCTTCTTTGGAATCAAGCTCGCGGTGGGCGCAAAAATGCACCGGCGGCTTCTTTTCGGCGCGCAACAGCTCCTGCTCCTTTTCAAGCTCGGAATCGCTGTGGCCGCAGTAGAAAGCTTGACCGGATTCAAGTAGTTTCTTCAAATAGTTTTGGTAGGATAATAGGCGTTCACTTTGCCGGTAGGGAGCGTAAGGGCCTCCTTCGCGCGGCCCTTCGTCGGGTACGATACCCAACCATTCGAGTGAATCTATTATGTCGCGCTCAAACTCTTTAGTTGAACGCTGGCGATCCGTATCTTCGATGCGCAAAATGAACTGCCCGCCTCTTTTCTTGGCAAAGAGGAAATTAAAAAGAGCGGTGCGGGCGTTGCCGATGTGAAATGCCCCGGTGGGGCTAGGCGCAAAGCGCGTTCGTATTTCAGCGGTGGCCATGAGTTTATCAATGTAACCCCAGCTTAAGCGCTTCGCGAGCCAGAAGCTGGGCGGCGTCGGGGCGCGCGAACTTAAGCGCCGCCTCGCCCATGGCTTTTAGGCGTTCGGCGTCGGACAATTGCTTGATGATTTCGTTAAGCAAAACCGAGGGCGTTAAGTTGTCGGTTTCAATTACCACGCCAGCGCCGCGGGACGCGTATTCATAGGCGTTTTTCCTTTGGTGGTCCTGGGCCGAGTTTTTTATAGGAATCAGTACGGACGGCTTGCCGGCGGCGGCAATCTCGAAAATGGTCGTAGCACCGGCGCGGGTGACCACGAGACTCGAGAGAAAATAAGCCGCGCGCAACTTGCTTTCATCAAGGAACGGCAAAAGATGATAGTAAGCTTCGGCGCTTTCCTCGATTATAGCGCTGGTTTCCAGGCGGACATCCTCGTAGTTGTTTTTGCCGGCCTGATGAATAACCTCGCAGGTATCAAGCAGTCCCCTAAGCACTTGAGCAACGGTTTGGTTAATTACCTCGGCGCCCTGCGACCCGCCAATGATGAGAATCACCGGACGCTCCGAGAAGATGCCGAATATTTCCCGGGCCAGTTCCAAGTTCCCGCCGATTAAGCTTTTTCGTATCGGTACCCCGACGAGCGCAGTCTTGTTTTCAGGGAAGTATTTGGCCGCCGAGCCGAAAGAAATGGCTATCTTGGCCGCCCAGCGCCCGGCCCAGGCGTTAACTCGCCCGGGCACCGAGTCAGATTCGTGGATTATTACCGGGATGCCGTAGATTCTTGCGGCAAAAAGAACGGGGAAAGCCCCATAGCCCCCCTTTGAAAAAACTACGTCGGGAAATGCAAAAAAAACTTTCCATAGCGCCTGGATTATCCCGGCAACGGTCTTGAATGCGTCGATGATATTTAGAAGGGAAAAATAGCGCCTAATTTTCCCGCTGAATACATGACTGAAAATTATTTCTTCGTCGCGCATCAGATCCGGCATTTCACTTTCAGGGCCGAAGTAAAACAATTCAACATCAAGGATGCGCTCTTCTTCGGCGATGCGTTTTATTTCCCGACTGACCGCGATAATGGGTGTTATATGGCCTCCCGACCCACCCCCGGTAAAAGCAATTCTCATAGCTGATGAAAACTAGAATAAGAATTAGGAATCACGAATTAAGCAATCGCTGGAACATCGAATCAACCCCTAATTTATGATTCTCGATCCATTATTTCCAATTAGGTATGCCGCGAGACGTTAAGTATTATTCCGGCCATGGCCAAGGTTACAACAATTGAAGTCCCGCCGTAGCTTATAAACGGCAGAGGTATGCCGGTAAGGGGCATTAAGCCGGAGATGGCGGCAATGTTTATGAAAGCTTGGAGCATTACGGTGGAAGCTAGACCGGAGACGAGAAGCTTGCCGAAAAGATCCGGAGCGCGTTTGGCAATGGTTATAGCTCTTAGAAAAAAACCGGCGAACAGTATTATCAGCATGAAACCGCCGAAGAAGCCGAGTTCTTCCACGATTATGGCGAATACCGAGTCCCCTATCGGCTCCGGGAGATAATTATATTTTTGGATGCTTTGGCCAAAGCCCCGGCCCCAAAACCCGCCGGTGCCGATGGCGATTAAAGCTTGGTTGATGTGGTAGCTAATGCCTTGGGGATCAAGGTCGGGGTTAAGGAATACCAGGAAACGATTTACGCGATAAGGCGCTACAAGAATAATTGCGAAAAGAGCCGCGGCGGCAAGTATTACCATAGTTACCACCTGCGAAAATCTTCCACCGCCAAGGAAGTAAAGAACCATGGCGCTGCCGCTAATGACGATTAGCGTGCCTACATCTTTTTGGAGAACGAGAAGAGCGCCAACAACGGCGATAACCACCAGAAACGGCATTAAAGCCGAAGTAAAGCCCTCAACGCGACCCCTCTTTTTCTCAAGCCAGCTGGCTAGGTACAGTATAAGCGATATTTTCAGAAGTTCCGAGGGCTGGAAATTTATCGGGCCGAGCTTGAGCCAGCGGGTGGCGCCGCCCAAATCCAGCCCCAGTTTGGGTATGAAGACCGCGCTGGATAAAACGACTGCAATGAGAAGAAGAGGCAAAGACACTTTTTTCCAGAATTTATATGGTACGAATTGGGTAAAAGCGCCCACGCCGAGGCCGACTAAGACGGCAAGAGTTTGGCGAAGCAGATAATAATAAGGAGTGTTGAAGTTTTTTTGGGAAATCACGACCGAAGCCGAAGATATAGCCAAAAGACCGGTTACAACAAGAACGAGAGTTAAGATTAAAAACGGATAGTCGAGGCGGCGCATGATTGTTTTTGATAATACCGATCTCAATTAGCGCTTAGGCAATTTTCTTACTGCTTGTACAAACTTTTCGCCTCGATCGAACTCATGCTTGAATAAGCCGAAGCTCGCCGCTCCCGGCGCGAGCAAAACAACATCGCCATTTTGGGCTATGCGCGAGGCGATATTTACAGCACGGTCCATGGTTGCGGCGCTGAAAATAAGCGGCTTCTTGGGGAAGCCATGCTTTTTAGGGCGGTTTAGTCCGCCGATTTGCGATTTCATAATCGCCGAAGCCCGCCCGGGAAGGAAAATGATTGAAAAAGCGTGCCTGGTCATTGCGGCGGTCAATTCCCCCGCCGGAAGATTTTTATCGGATCCGCCGGCTATAACGTGCAGTTTGCGCTGGCCGATGCGCTTCTTGGTAAATACCATCGCGCGTTCCGCCGCGGTGGGGTTGGTGGCGGTGGTATCGTTTATAAATTCGACTCCGCGCACCACTTTGACAAGCTCCATTCTCGACGGCACGCCCGAAAATGCAGCCAGAACTTTTTTTATGCCCTTGTCTCCCGCTCCAAGATACCGGGCTGCGGCTATAGCCGCGGCGATATTGGGCAGGTGGTAAGACGGTATACGCGGGTTGATAGCTTCGGCAAAGGGTTTCAATATTTTTTGTGGATCGAAGAAATGTACTTGAGCAGGAGCCTTCTTAACCATTTTCCGCAGCAGTTTATCGCGCGCGTTAACGAAAATGCAGTCGCCTTTCTTTTGGTATTTGAATATGTTTGATTTGGACGCGATGTAAGAGCCGAAGCTCGGGTAGCGGTTTAAGTGATCGGGGAAGACGTTGGTTATGATGGCGACTTTTGGGCTTATCCGGGCGCTTTTCAGCGCATCAAGTTGGAAGCTTGATAATTCGAGGACTATGTATTTGCTTTTAGCCGCCGAAGCCAAAAGGTCGAAAACCGATTTCCTGATGTTCCCGCCGATGGCCGCTGGTATTTTGCCCTGGCGGAGGAATTCCCCAATAAGCCAGGTGACGGTGGATTTGCCTTTAGTTCCGGTAACGCCGATTATCGGCGCAGGCGTTATCTTGAAAAACACTTCAACGTCGGAGAGCACCGGGATGCCGAATTTTTTTGCTATCTTGAGAAATTTGGATTTCTCCGGAACACCCGGGTTTTTAATTATGCAATCGGCTGTCTGGAAATCTGTTTTTAGGTGGCCGCCAAGATGAAAAGTAATGTTTCGGAATTTCGTTAGCTTGGCCAGCGAAGACGCAAGTTCGCGTCTTGTTTTTATGTCGGTAACGGTAACTCTGGCCCCAAGTTTGGCAAAAAAGCGGGCGGCGCCTAAGCCGCCGCCGTGCAGTCCGAGTCCCATAATAAGGACTTGTCTTTTTTTGAAATAGCGGATGTCCATGCTTCTTGACCGGGACAGCGGATAAAAAGCTTTTGAGCGGCGGTTAAAGATGATGAGGAGCTCTTTCACTGCCAACCTTTTGGCAATTTGCCCGATCGAGCGATCCTATGATTTTTTCAGAACCTGGCCATTTCGCGTTTCGGTCAGAGCGCCTTGCTCGATGGCCGCTTTACCGCTTAATAATAGGGTTTCAACTCCGGTGGAGTGAATGTACGGGTTGTGGTAGGTGGAATTGTCGCGGAATTTTTCCGGATCGAATACCACGATGTCGGCAAAAAACTTTTTCTCGATGCGTCCGCGGTTTTTAAAGCCCATGGCTTCGGCAGGCAGTGAGGTTACTTTGCGTATGCCGTCTTCCCAAGAAACGATTTGTTTCTCTTTTATAAATTTGTGGATGAAGTGCGGAAAGGCTCCGGTTGAGCGCGGATGGACCAGCTTCCCCGTTTTGGAGAGTTCAGCCGATACGCCATTGCCGTCAGAAGCGATGATGCCTAACGGGTGGGCAATGCCGGTTAATATGTTTTTCGACGAAAGGGATCGTCCGAAAACAGTCACTCTCCCCTGGTTAGCCAAAAGCAAATTGTTCATTGTGTCCTCCGGAGAACTCGCGGTTCGTTCAGCAACTTCAGCAATGGTTTTGCCGTTGACATTGTGGGTGGTCGAAGTGGCTATGATATAGCGGTCATAGTGCAAGGTTTGCTTTTTTATTTCTTTAATTATATCGGCTCTGGACTGCGGATCGCTTACTCTTCTTAGCATTTGACTGAACCCGCCCTCGCGCGCCCAGTTCGGCAGGAGCAAATACATGAAAGAACCGGTACGGCGATAGGGTGAAATATCGAAATTTATTTTCTGGCCGTTTTGGCTGGCGCGCTCTATGATATCAAGGGCTTTTTTAAAGTAGTGCCAGGACTTACGGCCGATGGCTTTGAAATGAGAGATTACGATAGTCGCTCCGGACTGGCGACCGATTTCAATGGTTTCGCTCACCGCCGGCACGAGGTTTTCGCCCTCGTGGCGGATGTGGGGTTTGTATACGCCGTTCATCCGCGCTACGGCTTTGGCCATGGCAGCAAGCTCGATGCTGTTGGCCACCGCTTCGTGGCTGTAAATAAGACCGGCGGAAAGGCCGAATGCCCCGTCGGTTATACCTCCTTCAATGAGTTCAATTAACTGCTGAAGTTCCTCATTGGACAATGCCCTGCTTGCTCCTTTGGTTAAGCCCCGACGGATGGTGCCGTGGCCAATTAGTGTTGCGACGTTAACGCCCAACTTGTGCCGGGAGAGCTCTTCAATAAGCTCGCCAATGGTAAGCCAGTTTATGTTGGAGTCGGAGCCCTGGCTCCATTTGCGGAGCGAGTCCACCGCTTCGCGCGACGGCAATGGGGCAAGAGACGAGCCGCAGTTACCGGCGAGAATTGTGGTCACCCCTTGGGTCAAAAGGTAGTCTTGCTCGGGGTTGTTGAATAAAGACCAGTTTTTGTCGGCATGACTGGTAATGTCGATGAAGCCGGGCGCAACGAATTTGCCGAAGGCCGATATCACCTTTCCCGCTTCTGCGCCAGCGAGCGAAGGGGTGCCGATATCTTTAATCAGCCCTTCCGATATGCCGATATCGCCTTTAAAACGCGGTTTGCCCGTCCCGTCGATAATTGTGCCGTCTTTGAGCAAAATATCATAGGTAGCCATGGGATTTTGGATTAGTTTAGTGATAGTTATTTGGCAGGATGCTGATTTTAAGTATAACAAAAAAGACCCAAAACGGAAACCCGTCCGGATTTTTATCTTTCGACGCCAGCTATGACTTCCTTCGTCAAGGTTAGGGGCGAGTCGCCGAGGACAGGTTGCCGCGGACTCAAAAAATTAAATCTCCGCGCTGCAGAGCTGACGCGGAATTATCCGGTGAAATTGTATAATCTACACTTTTTGACGGTCGTCAAAAAGTGTAGATTTATCTGCCGACCAGGGCAACAACCATGCCGATGACTGCGAAGACAACGCTTACCACCCAAAAACGCATGGTTACTTTGTATGATGGCCAGCCCTTAGCTTCGAAATGGTGGTGGATGGGCGCGACCATGAAGACCTTCTTGTTATAGAGACGCTTGGAAATCAGCTGGATTATTACCGAGGCGGATTCAATTGCTGGCACGAAGGCGATGATCGGGAGCACAATAACCGAGTTGGTAAGAAAGGCAACGACAGTCAGGGTGGCAGTCAGCCCGAGTATACCGGTTTCGCTCATGTAGAAGCGAGCGGGAGGGATGTTGAACCAAAGAAAGGCCAAGAGAGCGCCGATGATCACGCCGCAAAAAGCCGCGAGGTCAATTTGTCCGCGGAAAAAAGCGATGCCGGCGTAGGCGGCGAAGATGGTGGCAAACACCCCGCCGGCCAAACCGTCGAGGCCATCGATAACTCCGGTGGAGAATGTGGCGAACATGGTTATGATAAAAAGAGGTATGAACCAAAAGCCGATATTAACGTCGCCGAGGCCGGGGATATAAAGCGCGTGCTGGCCGAGGCGAAAATAAAACCAGTAGGCGCCAGCCAGGGCGATCAGCAATAAAGCGGCCAGTCTTATCCGAAACTTCATACCCCCGGCGATATAACGGCCCTTTTGGAAAATTTGCAGTAAGTCGTCGGCAAGACCGAGAAGCGAGGCGGACACCAAAGTGAAAAGCGGCAGCCAAGTTTGGTTGCGGCTCAAGAAGTTTATTTTATCCCAGATAAGGTGGGGAGTTGTCTTGGCCAGAACCCAGAAAAAGAGCGTTAGGGCTAAAGCAGTTATCCATACCAGCAATCCGCCCAATCTTGGAGTTGAGATTTCTTTTTCTTTATGAAGCGAGGCGAATATCGGGGTTCCGTGACCATCGGGCGCCAAGGTACGGACTTTTTTCCTCCACATTTTGTGGCGATAGAGAAAATTAGTCAAAAGAGGGGTCCACGACAAAGCAAAAAAGAACGAGATGGCGCTTAGGCCAAAAACTTTCAGGATGTTTAGAACCAATTCTGATTGAGCGCTCATAGTTGTTGCTCTTGGGGGTTGCCTTCGAGATCAGATTCCGTTGCTAGCTTCTTTTTTTGAAATTCTTCGTAACGCGGCAGATCGGCCGGTTGAGTCAGGCCGAAGTACTTCAAAAAGTCGTTAGACATGCGGTAGAGGTATGACCTTTTATCCTTGGGATTTTCTTCACGGGTGACCAGTCCGCGGATAAGGAGATTTCTTAAGACGAATGATGAATTAACTCCGCGAATATATTCAATTTTTGCCCGACTGATCGGCCCTTTGTAAGCGACGATGGAAAGGATTTCGAGAGCGGATTTGGTAAGTTCTTCCGGCAAGTCGCTGGTCACCAACCGGTCAACAACTTCTTTGTTTTGAGGGTTGGTGGCCAACTGCCACTCCTCGCCGTTTTTAATGAGGATAATCCCCCGCTCGGCGTACTCCTTTTTTAGCTCTTCCAGTTCTTTTAAAACTTTGCCTTTGGCTTCTTCGACTATTTTGGCGATGCGCTGAACGGTAATAGGCTCGCCTTGAATAAAAAGAACGCTTTCAATTGAGGATTTTAGGTTCATGGCGTTTTTTGGTGATATCTTAAGCGCGAAAGCGAAGATTGGAGTTTAACAATTGCTATGAGGTCATCTGAAAACTGCCAAAAATTATTTTATTCTTCGAGCCGGGTCGAGAAGTGACGCAAAGTTACGTCGTTATTGTTCTCGACAAGCTCGAACAACAATAGTGCGATTTAGTTTTCAGATGACCTCTATTCCTCCTTTCGCTTATTACGATAAGTACGCTTGATGATCGCCGTGTCGTCACTCCGGTTTTTATTAAA
>CAYNAP010000008.1:13272-17776 GCA_964395285.1 uncultured Candidatus Saccharibacteria bacterium | reverse complement strand
CCAGCGATTCCACCGGCCAGCGGCGGAATCATCTCGACCTTGCCCAACTTTACAATTGCTTTTCTCGGCATCCCCGGCGGAGTAAATACCGTTAATATCAACACCAAATTCGATGTCCAGGCAGTCATCCAAAACAATAATCCAGCAGTTGATATAGCAATTCCGACCACGGCCGATTATACTTTCACCGGACCCTCCGGTCCGCTTGGCGAAATTAAGCGCTTTACTGTTCCTCCGCTTGCGCGCGGGTCAAGTTACCCAGCCACAAGCAGTTTCGCCGTAGGCGCTACAGGAAATTATTCGGTTACGGTTTGCGCTGATGTGGATCGCCAGATAGCCGAAGCCAACGACAGCGCCGAAGGCGACAACTGCAAAACATTTATATTAACTGCAGTTGTCAGCGGCGCGCCCCAGCCTCAAGAGCGCACGGCGGGTTCAGCCACCATCTCCAATTTCAGTGTTGCGACTACTCCGCCGCCGCAGGTGAGCTCAAGCGGCATTGTAACTTATCCGGCGATTCAAGCAGGTTCGACCATAGTCGTAAACTGGTTCCAGCATTTTGTTAAAGAGGGGACAAACGAAGGCGTCACCCAAGTCAAGTGGAGCTACGAGTGCGGCGGAGCGCCGATTGCTGGCAGCTACGCCTGTGGAACCCGATACGCAATGGCTTTGCAGTCGCCGGTTTCGCTCATCGTCGGCGATGTAATCCAGGCCTCGGCGCTTACTATCAATATCCACGCCGCAGGAGCAGATAATATATTCTCCACTACTCGTTTGGTTTCACTCATTGTTCTTCCGCGTTTCCAAACAGCACTCTTCGCCGAAGCCGCCGGCGGCCGCTCACGCGATCTCGAAAAAGAGAATAGGGGTGAAGACGTTAAAAAGGTTCAATCATGCCTCATCACCCAGGGTTATCTCGGGTCAGGCTACGACACCGGCTTCTTTGGGCCGCTCACCCATGACGCGGTAACGAGATTTCAAAATGACCCGCGGAATCGCGATGAGATACATACCGAAGGCGGCCGCGAAAACGGCACCGGCCTTGTCGGCTACTATACTAAGATAAAATTAAGCCGGCTTTGCGGCGGAGTGCCGATTGTGCCTGGAGGTGGTAGTAACGTATCAGGAGCCCCGGCTGGAGGAGGGGAAACGGCAGGTGGTATAAATTCGGGCGGCATTCAAGGAGGAGTTTCTAGCGGTGGTGGTCCCGGGACTGCTGGCGGTTTGGGAAATTCACCAGGAGGGGTTGAAGGAGCGAGTAATCAAGGCATGCGAATCGGCGACCGGCTTGATCCCGGACTGGCTCGTTTGACCAGTGAAGTCGAGTTAACTCGTAACCAGAGAGCCCAAGTCCAGCAGTGCTTGATTGATGAAGGCTTCATTGATTTATCGCGGCTTACGAGGGATCAAGCTAGTGAACTTATCCAGGCTTTCGGTGGCACGTTTGACGGCTATAACACGGGCGTCGGTGTATCCCCCGGCCTTTATCAAAAAGGGCTGGAAGTAGGCATCGAAAATCCCAGCCGGCAAGCGATAAGAAACTTCCAAGTTTATTACAGTGACGTGATATTAAGGCCGCTTGGCCTGATTAACCCCACCGGGCTTGTTTACGAGAGAACGCTCGATAAATTGGTGGCCGTCTGTGCTAATCCCGATCGTCGTCCCGATAGATCTGGCGGAAGAGGCGCGGTGATTCCGTATACTGTCTATTTTCCAAGTTCAATACCAGCCCCCACCCCGCTTCCCCAAGCCCCGGTATCACTAGCTTATCCGCTTCCTTCAAACAGCCTCGCCGATGCTAGCCAAGCAATTCTCTACCGCTTCTCTATTACAGCGCCGGCCGGAGGAAAAAATGTCAGTCTTGGTAAATTCACTTTTAATATCGCAACCACCGGAGACGAGGGAACTCCCGACGACTTCACTATCACCAATCTCAGGCTCTATGCGTATATATCGCCGAGCTTCACCGTTGACGCTTTTGCTTCGAACCCGCTCAACAACGGACCGGTTTTTGCGAGCCGCGATGGCAACAATGACGGAATCACCGACCAACCCCGGCAAAAAAACGATTACTACCTTTACTTCAACCCGATAAACCCGGCAAGTATCTCCCCCGAGAGCATAACCATCCCGGCGGGCTATACTTACTATTTCTCGCTTCGAGGAGATGTGCGCGGCGCGGATAGCGGAGACTCCGCTCAAATATCCCTAAGGAGTAACGACGGCTACAACGCCGGTCCGGCCGCTATACTCGGCTTAGGCGTATCTGGTTCACCGACCCCGGCGGCTACTGTTGCTGCACTTGACTCCACCTCTCCACTCGCTCGCTCCGTTCCCGTTGGCGGTGTGGGTGTTGAAGTTCTCCGGGTTAGGCTATCTGCATCTGGAGAAGCAGTCGACGTGGATGACCTTTGGATCGGCGGCGAGGGGTTGGCAAGAGACCTTTCAGAAGTACAGGTATGGAACGGCGCGACGTTAGCTGGGAGAGCCACAGTCGTCGCGTATAGTGGCGGCAGTGGTGAAGCAATTGTAGTGAGGGTGCCGTTGCAACCCAGAGTCCATGTACCATCCAACTCCGATGTCGTCATTTCGATCCGCGCAAGTATAGCATCGTCGGCTCAAGTCGGTGATACTTTTTCACTCGGCGTCCAGAGCGGCAATGTCATCGGCGCGTTGTCGGGCTTGCGTTCGCCGTTACGGGTTTCTAACTTGCGCGGGGCGACAATGACAATCACCGGTCTGTTATCGACCGTTCCTTCGGGCCCCACCAGTGGGCAAGTTTCGATTTCATTTGTCGGCGATGAATTTGCCGTGCGCTCCGGCGAAGGGGTACTCGTGAAAATCGCAGCCGCTCCGGAGCTCTTTCTCACTGGTGCAACAACGGAATGCTTAGGCAACCCCCAAGGGCAAGTCACTCTCACTTATAGAAATGCCATAATCTGCGGCCGCGTCGGTGACAGAGTGGTCAACGGACCAGTTAGCGTTTCCATTGGCCAGTTCCCGGTAACATTTTTCAACTACTCAACGACAACTTATGAAGCGCCATTGACTCTGCGGCTAAAAGCGGATGATCCTTTCGGACGAAATTATTTCGCTAATAAATGTCTGACGGTTACTTCGACTTCCGCGCCGCCTACGCTGATTATCCCAGGCTGCGGATAGAGTCATAGGGATGATATAGTTCAAAACCCCAAGTTCGCAGAGGGGGTTTTGATTTTGTCCTGTTTTTGTATTACTATTAACACATGACTTGGGAATACGGCAAAACCGAATATCAAAAACAGGCCGCGGTCGATCCGGTATGGCATTTGGCAAGACTGGTAAATTGCGGTAGGTAAGTCTCTTGTTGATGGTCAAGTTCTATAGTAGTATGGGCTTGTGCTTAATGAATTTATCGAGAGAAAATTAAAAATAGCACGGTATAAGCTTCTTAAGGACGGAAGCTATTTCGGTGAGATTACAGGTATTAGGGGAGTTTGGGCTAACGCCAAAAATCTAGAAGATTGCCGAAAAGAACTTCGAGAAGTATTGGAGGATTGGTTGCTGTTGAAGATTCGAGATAGAGAGCGGGTTCCCGGATTTCAGATTAGAGTTGATCGGAGAGGATTAGTTCGGCACTGATTTTCTAGACCCTCCCCATGTATGGCAAAAAATATTTCTTGGCGAAGGCTGATCCAAAAATTTAGAAGCCTAGGATTTGACGGCCCGTATTCCGGAGGCCGTCATTTGTTTATGGCGAGAAGTGAGCTAAAAATTCGCATTCCCAATCCTCATCCGGGCGATATTTCAAGACACCTTGTAGCCGAAATACTGCGCCAGGCAGGAATTTCTCTCAAAGAATGGGAGGAAGCATAAATGCAACCACCCTTCTGGTTTTGCTGCTCCCGTCCGAAAATCCCGAAGTATTAGCTCTCATCCGCGCCAAAATATTTTGATTTTGTCCCGTTTTTATATTATTATCAGCGCATGACTTGGGATTACGAAGAAAGAGAATACCAAAAACAAGCCGCGGTCGATCCGGTATGGCATCTTGAGCGGCTCATCAACTACGGTCTGGGCGAAGAGAAACTGGATCGTAAGCTTCTGGAAAAGCATCTGCATGAGCTTAACATTCCTGAAGATCGTCGGGTTTTTTTAGAGTTGCTCCTATGGAACAAGAAATTTTAACCCCTGAACAGAAAAAAGTCATCGGTCTTGTGGCGGGCGAAATGAAACTCGCTGATTTTTACCTTACCGGCGGAACGGCTCTTGCCGCCTATTATTTGGGGCACCGTTACTCCGATGACCTCGATTTTTTTATCTTCACTGATCCGGATGCAGTTTTTTTGCACAGCTTCAATATTAAAATTAAAGACGCTCTTGGCGCCGAGAATGTTCGCTACCAACGGCTCCACGACCGGCGTCAGTTTTTCTTCAAGCAGGACAAGGATGAACTGAAGGTGGAATTCACAAAGTATCCCTTTCGCCAGCTCGAAACCCCTATTATCAGAGATGGTGTGAAAGT
>CAYNAP010000008.1:383-13172 GCA_964395285.1 uncultured Candidatus Saccharibacteria bacterium | reverse complement strand
ACCTCCATAAATTCAAATGTGCATCTTATAGTACTTACTATGCTTCTCGGCGAATACCAGCACTCCATAGACGACAAAGGCCGTATGGCCGTTCCGGCCAAATTCCGCAAGACGTTGTCGGGCGGGGTAGTCGTGACCAAGGGGATGGACGCTTGTCTATATCTTTACCCGCTTGAGGAGTGGACTAAGCTCGCCGACAAGATTGCCAAACTGCCCATCAACCAATCTGATTCAAGAGCTTTCGCCCGGCTGCTGTTGGCCGGGGCCAGCCACTCGGAGATAGATAGTCAAGGCCGGATATTGATCCCCGAGTACTTGCGCAAATACGCCGGCATAATGTCCAAAGCCGTTGTCGTCGGGCTGTATAACCGCGCGGAAATATGGGACGAGGAAAAATGGAAATCGTACCGCAGTAAGGTTGAAGACAAAACCGATGAGATTGCCGAAAGGTTGGGCGATCTCGGCATTTGATGAAACCGTAAAATCATTCCGGCTAACGTCAGAGTTCGGTGAATCAATTTTCAGACTCGATAAAATCGTACGACTTTACCGAGCGGAACGATTCATCGCTTTCATCAATTTGATCATCCACCAACCAGTTCTTTTAAACGAAGTAATAAAATATCTCGAACCTGTGTCCGACCGTAACTACATTGACGCCACCGCCGACGGCGGGGGACACGCCATCGCCATTGTTCAGGCGATTAGACCGCGCGGCCGACTCTTGGCCATCGAATGGGATGAAGAACTTTTAAAAATTATCCAGCAGCGTTTGGAAAAAGAATGCCCCGGTTGCGAAGCTAACTATCTATTAAGCAATACCAGTTACACCGAACTTACCGCCACCGTTAATGAACTCAATTTCAAACCGGTGCACGGCATTCTCTTCGACTTCGGCATGAGTTCGTTCCATGTCGAACAATCAGGACGTGGTTTCAGTTTCCAGAAGGACGAACCGTTGGATATGCGTTACAGCCTAGGCGCCGATAAAACTGCCGCTGATATATTAAACCGTTCAGCCCCGGATGAGTTAGAGAAGATTATAAAAAACTTCGGCGAGGAAAGGTTTGCCAGACCCATAGTCAAAAAAATTATTCTCGCCCGCCGCATTCGTCCCATCCTGAAAACATCCGAACTGGTCGAAGTAATAAAGTCGGCAACTCCCAACTGGTATCACCATTCGCGCCTGCACTTCGCCACTCGTACCTTTCAAGCCCTGCGAATTATCGTCAATCACGAATTTGAAAATATCGCCTTAGGGCTCGCCCAGGCCGCCGAAATTCTCGAGGTCGGCGGCAGGATAATAACCATAGCTTTCCATTCGCTCGAGGATAGGATCGTCAAAACATTTTTCCGCGAGCCATCCCGCAAAAACAATTTTAAATCACTTACGAAAAAACCCGTCCGACCCGGCCCCAGCGAGATAAAGGGCAACCCCCGGTCGCGCTCAAGTCGCATGAGGGCATTTGAAAAAATTAGTTAGAAGAACCGCGGCAACAACTATTATGACTTCACAATTTAAGCGAAATCGAGTCAGGCATTCTCTTAGCACGGCTCTCGCCATGCCAAAGTATTTTATGTTGTCGCCGGCTCTCTTCGATTTTAGAAAAGCCCGCTCGTGGTTCGCGTTGATTCTGGCTCTGGCCGCTTTGGGCTTGGCCTTGGCTTACGTGGTCATGATTAATTTTATTTTAGTTGACGGTGAGGCCATTAAAAGAGGACAAATCGAGCTGAAATATGTTAAGTCGGCGTACGCCGTTCTAAGTGACTCGGCGGTTAAGCAGCAATCTCCTTCCTGGCTCGAAGAGCATTCGCGGGCTATCGGTATGGTAGAAGTCGTAAACCCGCTCTTTATTGAAAAGGAGCAGTCCGTAGCCTTATCTCGCTAGTGTGGCCCGCTTTTCAAACCGACAACTGTTTCATTGGCGCTTAATCGCTATAATAGTTTTTTTTATTGTCCTATTGGCGGCTTCGGTCAGCCGCATTTTTACGTTGGCTATCGTTGAGCATAAAAAATTTGTTTTAGCTGCCAGCCGCCAACAGGAATCAAGCGAAGTTTTACTGCCCGCGCGCGGCTCTATATTTGCCCAGGACAAAGCAGGAAACCTTCAAATTTTGGCCGCCGAGAAGATCTTTTTTAATCTCGAAGCCAACCCCAAAAATATAAGCGACCCGGCCAAGGTTGTTTCCATCCTTTCGGCCATACCCGGTATCGACCAGCCGGACTTGCTTGGCAAGTTGTCAAACAGCCAGGATTCTTATGAAGTTATCGCGAAAAAGCTTGATGAAGGTACGGCCAACCGCATTAAATCGTTGAATATCAAAGGAGTCAGCATAGTCGAAGAGCAAAAAAGAGTTTATCCTCACGGGCGTCTTGCCTCGCCGATAATCGGATTTGTCACCTATAAGGATGGCGAAGAAAAAGGCGAATACGGCATCGAAAAGCAGTACCAGGAAGAGCTTAAAGGCGAAACCGGCTTCTTTTACGGGGAGAAAGACAGCGCTGGTTACTGGGTGGCTTTAGGCAAGAGGATTATGAACCCGCCGATCAACGGCCGCAACATTGTTCTAACCGTTGACTCCAATATTCAATTTAAGATCGAAGAAGAGTTGGCGCGGTTGATGAAGGACTGGCAAGCCGAGTCGGCGCTCGCTCTGGTCCTTGATCCTAAGACCGGACGGATTCTCGCCCTAGCCAACCAGCCGAGTTTCGACCCCAACGATTATTCAAAGGAGAAAGACTTTTCGGTGTTTCGCGCTCCAGTGGTAAATTCACAGTTCGAGCTCGGCTCGGTCTTCAAAGCCGTGACTATGGCCGGCGGCATAAACGAGGGCTTGGTAACCGCTACGACAACCTACACCGACGCCGGCGAAGTTACGGTCAACGGCTATAAAATATATAACTACGATAAAGCCGCTCACGGCATCCAAACCATGACTCAAGTTCTCGAAAAATCGTTGAATACCGGAGCGATTTTCGTGCAACAGCGTCTCGGCAAGGAGCGATTTCTTGATCTGGTCGAGAGCTTCGGCTTCGGTGCGAAAACCAATTTGGACTTCCCCGGCGAGGTAGCAGGCGACGTCTCCAACCTCAATTTTAAGAGAGACGTCGATTATGCCACAGCGTCTTTCGGCCAGGGCATTGCCGTGACCCCAATTCAAATGGCTGGCGCCGTCGGGGCCATTGCCAACCGCGGCATTTTAATGCGGCCTTATCTTGTGGAGAAAATCGTGGATGCTAACGGCGTTGAGGAAGTCCGCAAGCCGCAAGAAGTCAGGCGCGTAATAACTCCCCAAACCTCCGAGGCAATCACTAAAATGCTTGTTTCGGTGGTTAGGAGCGGTTTCGAAAACAAAGCCGGGGTGAAGGGTTACTTTGTCGCCGGCAAAACCGGCACCGCCCAGATTCCTTCCAAGGACAAACGTGGTTATTCCGAAGACGTTATCCATACTTTCATTGGTTACGCTCCGGCCTTTGATCCGCGCTTTATAATTTTGCTTGAAATCGTAAAGCCGGTCGGGAACCTTTTTGCCTCTAATACTCTGACTCCGGCTTTTCACAACATTGCCAAGTTTATTCTTAATTATTACGAGGTGCCCCCGGATGAAAAATAGTCCTGCACCGAGCCCTGTGGATTGTTGAGTCGCGGCATTGTGCAGCAGTGGTATACTTAAAGTTAGAGGAAGGAGGTGAGTGATCGTGGCGGCACTGACGCCCACTGGCAAGGAACGGCGTACCGAGGGTTACAGCAAAGCCGTCGGCGGACGGTGGATCCTTGTCCCCGCGCGGTATGTGCGATCAAACGGGCAGAGTATTCTGGTGGAGGGATATCATGAGCTCGTTGATTGCCGGCATGTTTGGGTTGAGAAAGATATTGAGTGCCGGGGTGTCGCCATGGAGGACGGCGTGCCAAGAGCGTATCTTGGTTGGTACGAAGTCCGGCATGTGGACGGCGAGATAATCCTTTCAGTCGTCCCAGGCACCCTTGAGTGGGGCGAAATCATTCCTAGTTCCGATGGCGGAAATGACGCCAATCCGAGCTAGGATTTTTTTTGCGGTTTCTCAATAGTTTTGATATGATTTTCTGGCCATTGTTTTATACATCTTGTCATCTTTTAGTTCGTCATGTTTAAATTTTCCGTTGCCCCCATCGTCTAGTGGCCCAGTCCCGATTTCTCCACAAAATTCTGGCGCTTTATGCCCTTATCGTCTAGAGGCCTAGGACGCCAGGTTCTCATCCTGGTAACCCGGGTTCGAATCCCGGTGAGGGCGCCAGAATTTTGTGGAGAAATCGCCTGCCCTCGGCCAAGCTCGGGCGAGGCCGGAGAGAATCTCGATTCTGTAGCCAAATCAGGGAGTTGGACAGAATCGGGAGACACGGCGTTCTCAACGCTGGAACACGGGTTCGATTCCCGTAAGCGCCGTTGAAAAATTTTGCTGGGAAATCGAGGACTCACGATTTTGTGACTGCGGCTTTGCCGCAAACAAAATAGGGGCATCCTGATAATCGGGGTTAAAATCCCGCTGACGGCGTAAACTACGGCGGAGCAGACCGCCATGACATAACTTATGATTGGCAAAAGATTTTACTACTTTTGTAGTTTGCTGGTAATCTTCGTTCTTCCCTCCAGCGTTGCGGCCTATTTTGTAATTGATCGCATTCCGATACTCAACTTACTAATTTTTGTCGCCGGAATAACAGTTTTGGGAAGCATTTGGGATATTTGGGCGACGCGACACGGCAAGCGCGATCCCATTTGGCTATGGCAGTTTAATCCCAAACACACTCTCGGCATTAAGCTTTTTGATCTCCCTGTAGAAGAGTATGTTTTTTATATCACGAGCAGCCTATACATAGTTTTTATATGGGAAAGCATAAAGTACGCTCTCGAAACCGGAAAAATTTTCATGTATATCCTGCTTCCATTTCTTGGGTTATGGTCGTTGATCTTTATTCTCGTTCCTTACATGATGCGTGTTAAAGGAGATAGACTTTGACTGAATGCTTTAGCGGAACTTTAGCGGAAACCGAAGTAGAAGCGAAGAGAGAACATTGACAGTCTTAGCCGCTTGGACTAGCTTAGAGTTGGAAGAGGGCAGATGGCATTAACAAAAAGGGGAACGATATGGACGCCGAGCGGACGAGAGCGGCTGAAGCATTGATCTTGAAAAACTTAACTATCGCCGACGGTGTTTTGCCTGTAAACTTTTGGGAAGTTCAGGATAGAATGCGTTCAGGTTTCACGCGGCACGAGTTAAGTATAGCCGCAACAAATCTAATTTGCCTCGGCAAGGCATCTTTGCTCCTCACCGCCTCGGGCGAAATGCGGCTGAAAATAGGAGGCTCGGTATAAAGGGGGCTCGGTATAAAGTGCCAGCAACCCCTTTTTTATTCATAAAATGCAAAGTAAAATAACAAGAAGAATACTCTCAAAAAAATTTTTTAACCGCCCGACTTTACGCGTTGCCAAAGATATGCTCGGCAAATATATCGTGCGCAGAGTAGATCGCAAAGTCATTGCGCGTAAAATCACTGAAGTCGAGGCCTATATTGGCCACAAAGACAAGGCCTCACATGCCCATCGCGGCGTGACCCCGCGCAATAAAATAATGTTCGGCGAAGCCGGAACGTGGTATGTTTATTTCACCTACGGCATGCATTGGATGCTGAATGTTGTGACTGAACGCCAAGATTATCCGGCAGCGGTTTTGATTCGCGGCGTTGAGGGCGTAAATGGCCCAGCGCGTCTAACCAAGTTTTTGGAAATAGATAAAAGCCTTAACGGCAGACCAGCCGCACCCCGATCCGGTCTTTGGATTGAGGACAGGGGAGCAACGATTCAGGCGCGTCACATAAAAAGAACCCCGCGCATCGGCGTGGATTATGCCGGTAAATGGCGCTATAAGTTATGGAGATTTTTCATTAGCGATGGCGGACAAAGTTCGAGAAAGCAGAGCCGAAAGGGCAGTAACCCTTCCCCGGCCAATGGATGACAACCGGCCTAACTCGGCAAAACAAGCGTTTCTTGCCGTTGTTATCTTCAGCTTGTTTGCTTACGCCGTTTTCACCATATTTTTTGCCTCAAACGCCGAGTTGCGGTTTCTTGGCAGCCATAACATAGATAAAATACCCCACTTCTTTGGGGGCGTTTTCATTGCCGGTGTTTATGAATGGCTACGGGGCCGCCGCAGTCTCGTGCCCCTTATAATAATTTTTTTAGCCCTAACCGTCGGCTGGGAAGTTCTTGAATTTTTGTTTATTGGCGACGTTCGATATTTTTACAGCTTATCGCCCGATCTTTGGCGGCTCGACACCATCGGCGACATAACTGCCGCAGCGCTCGGTTGTTACGGCTACTGGGTGTTTTTCATGAATCGCGCTACGCTCGACAAAAACAATTAACTTATACTTAGCTAACAGCCGCCTTGAATTGATAGCTGTCTCCCGGGTCAATGTTATGTTCAAACGTTCGCATGAAAACTATCAGGAAAGCCAGCGAATACAAAATAAGCGGACATAAACGTTAACAATCATTTCACGATCGTGAAATGTTTGTTAATGTTCTTTTTTAAAGCATTATCGCATCGTGGATAGTTTGAGCACTTGAACGCATACGTATGCGGCCCTATTTTTTTCCTGCTATCTCGCCGGCCTATAGCTGTTCCACCTAAAAAGACCGCAACTATGGATAACGCCATAGACATACCCCGTCGCTTCCTAGAAATGGGGTGCTATTAACTTACCAAAAATCCGATTTTTTGCTTAACGTCCGCAAGGGTTTGCCCGGCGACGGCTTTCGCTTTTTCGCGGCCTTGGTTCAGTATTGAAATAACCGCATTGTCATCGGCTCGAAACTGATTCAACTTTTCTTGTATCGGCGCAAGGCCGGCCACCACCACTTCAGCCAAATCGTTTTTAAACTCGGCATAGCTCTTTCCGACATATAAGCCGATAATTTCAGCTAAGCTCTTTGACGAAAATTCCGAATAAATGACCAGCAGGTTGGATATTGCCGGCTTCTCGACAGTGTCATATATGATTTCTTTGCCCGAATCGGTAACCGCGGCTTTTATTTTTTGGCGTATTTTATCCGGGCTGTCCGACAGCAAAACATAGCCGACATCCCCATCATCGCTTTTCGACATTTTCTTTCGCGGGATGTCCAAGGCCATGATACGCGCCGCCTCCCTCTTTATTCTCGTCTCGGGAACAACAAAAGTCTTGCCGTAGCGGTTGTTGAACCTTTCGGCGATTGAACGGGTTAGTTCAACATGCTGCAACTGATCTTCGCCCACCGGCACAATGTCGGTCTGGTAGAGAAGTATATCCGCAGCCATGAGCGTAGGATAATTAAGCAGTCCGGCGTAAACCGAAATCTGCTTTTGCTTTTTTTCTTTGTATTGGGTCATTCTTTCGAGTTCCCCGAGCGGAGTGAAAGTATTTAATATCCACCCTAATTCGGTATGCGCCGGTACATGCGACTGCACAAAAATAACCGATTTGGTCGGGTCTATCCCGCAAGCAAGATAAGTTCTAGCCACTTCAAGCGTCCGCTCGCGCAGTTTTTCCGGGTCCTGCGGCACGGTTATGGCATGCTCATCAACCACGCATAAGAAAACCTCGTATTCTTGCTGTAATTCGACGAATTGCTTAATTGCCCCGAGGTAATTCCCGATATGCAGCTCGCCCGAAGGTTTCACTCCGCTAAAAAGTCTGGCCATTAGGCTATTGTAACTCAAAGCACTTTATGAATCTAGCTCACTTTTCCGACTTAAATTATCTGCCGTCTGACCCCAACGAAGAGCCCGGACTTTACACCTCGATCACTACAGGTAATACCATGGGTCTTCGCTGTGTTTTGGTGAACAAAAACTGTCCAATTTTGTCGCGAATGTTATCGCGTATATATTGAGCATTAAAAGTTTCTTCGGCTGTAGCGCCTCTTTCGATTATGTCCTTAATTTTCTTTCGAACTTCTTTTAACATTTCCTGATTCTCGCGCAGATAAATAAATCCGCGGGAAATTATATCCGGCGATCCCCGGAGCTTGCCGGTTTGACCGTCAATTATGGTTATAATCACAAACATGCCGTCCTGCGACAGAGCTTCGCGATCACGCAGCACCACTTCGCCGATATCACCCACGCCGAGACCATCGACGAAAACGTAGTTTGCCGGCACATGTTCGTCGGTCAGGCGCGCGACGCCGTCTCGGCCTTCAATCACTTGCCCGTTGTCGGCCACCAATATGCGCTTAGGGTCGAATCCTGCTTCCACCGCGGCTTTGGCGTGCATTTTAAGGAAGGAGTGGTTGCCTTCAATTGGAATAAGATAACGCGGGTTAACCCACTTTATCATCTGCTTCAGATCCTCTTTTTTGGCGTGCCCGCCGGCATGGATGTCAAGCATGCGGTAATTTATGACTTCGGCTCCCTCGCGGTAAAGCTTATCAGTCAGCCGTTGGACTGTGCGCTCGTTGCCGGGAATGACCGAGGATGAAAACACCACAGTGTCGCCGGGCTCAATCGACAAAATTCTATGTTCGCGGTTGGCTAATCGCATCAGCACGGCGCGGTCCTCGCCTTGGGCGCCGGTGGCCAAAACCATGACCTTGTCTTTCGGATAGCGCATGACCTGCTCCAAAGGTATCAGCGTTTTCGGATTGAATTTCATATAACCGAGCTCCCGCCCGATTTCAATGTTTATCTTCATCGAGTGCCCGTCAACCGCCACTTTCTTTTTGTACTTCTCGGCCAGTTGAATTATTTGGTTGAGCCGGCCAAGCAGTGAAGAGAAAGTGCCGACAATAAGCCGTCCGGTGGAGTTTTTTATAATGTCCTCAAGTTCAACTTTGATGTCCTCTTCCGAAAACTGATGGCCGGCCTCGCGGGCGTTGGTGCTGTCGGAAAGCATAGCCAGAATATTTCTCTTGCTCAAAGCTTTGATCTTTTCCACCTCGGTCCTGCCGGCACTATCCGATTTCAGGTCAATCTTGAAATCTCCGGTGTGGATAACCGTCCCGGCTGGGCTGGTGGCCACAACGCCTAACGCCCCGGGGACGTTATGTGAAACGCCGAAAAACTCCAGCTTGAATTTTCCGAGATTGAATTTAGTGTCATTGGTAACCTTGTTTAAGTTAAGACTTGTGCCATAGTGCTTATAATCTTCCTGACGTCTTTTGATTATAGCCAGAGTAATATCCGTCCCGTAAATCGGGATGCTTTCCCCGAGTTGAGGTATAAGATGGGGGATCGCCCCGATGTGGTCGTAGTGAGCGTGGGTAATTATTATTCCCCTGATGTTCTTTTTCTTGGGTAAGAGGTAGCTAATATTGGGTATTATGTAATCTATCCCCGGCATATCTTCTTCCGGGAACTGGAGACCCATATCGATTATGACTATGTCGTCCTGATACTCAAGAAAAGTCATATTTCTCCCGACTTCTTCCAGTCCTCCCAGCACTACGATTCGTAACGGCGGGGTGTGGCTATTCATCGAGCGAAAAACCAGCGGTAATGATTCGGGCCGCTTGCGTGTAGTAATATTTCTAGATGTTCTCATAACTATTGACTTTGCCGAATTCGCGTCTAAGCGATTAGAGCATAAACTTTATTACGAATAAAATTACCAAGAAAAAGACAAATAAATCCTCACACCCTCCCACAGGGCATTAGATCCCGTGGGAAGGATTTTAAGCCGCCCTTCACCCCCACACCAAAAGTGTTGGTGTGCGCGGTTCACCCTACCACCAAATTTTGGTGGGAGGGCAAGAGACCGCGGGGCATTCGGGAAGGTGGGGGATGAAGATGGGGATAGGGAGAGTTGAACTCCCACGGCCTTGCGGCTACACGGCCCTGCCTGCCCCGCGCTGAACACTGCTCTGGTGCGGGAAATCGTGCGCGCCCTCCCACTAATGCCGCGGGTGGGAGTTGAACCCACATGTCCTTTCGAACACACGGCCCTGCTTATCCCACACCAGCTGGATAAACACGTCCAGCTGGTGTGGGGAACCGTGCACGTCCCGTATAAGTGGTGGGCAGGGAGGGACTTGAACCCTCAAGCCTTGCGGCATACGGCCCTGAACCGTACGTGTTTGCCAATTTCACCACCTGCCCACCAGCTATACGGGACAAGTCTGCCAACCTGCCCCGCATCCTGACATTGTGTTCGGGATGCGGGGTTCCGCCGCATTCCCCAATGTCATTCAAAAGGCAGGAGGGTGAACCCCCACACCACGCCCCCACACCTATGCATAGGTGCGGGGGACACGGCATCCAATGATTCGCTTCGCGTTTGGCAGCCATTCCTCCACGGACTTCCCTGGCCGGGCAGGCCGCCCGCGGCTTCCTGGCGTGGGGGTGGATCGTGCGCGTATGCAAGTTTCACCACTTCGGCAGAGGCCGGCGGACAAGTCTGCCAGTTCCACCATCCCGCCAATTTAAGCGGACTCCATCACATCCCCGCTAAAGCCAGAAACTACTCTCACAAAATAAATGGTATTTACCCCAGGGCAAAGCCCTGGACCACGTTTCTAAGCGGTAACCCGCGCGACAGAGCCACGGGGCATTACGAATAAATCAACAGATTTTAAGACCGACCACAGCTTCGACTTATTGCCAAGACAGCGAAAAAGGCAGAAAAAAGGCATCTATCCTCTAATCTCGTGTGATATTGAGAGTTTGTTATACTTCAATGGTACACGCCACCCGGATCAAAGTCAAGCCACTCTAATTATCTTTTGCCCGCTTAAGAGCTCGCCGCGTGTCGACGTACCAGAAATTTATCTCATCAAGGCGTTCCTCCGGCAGGGTTATCGAGCCGATGTTTACGCCTTTTATCCTTTTACTCATGGCGTAGTAATCCGTTGGAGTATATAGAAACAATGCGCCTATTTCGTCACTTATAATCTTTTGGAACTCGCGATACTTCTTTTCACGCAGATTGTTATCCGTAGTCAATCTGGCATCTTCAAGCAGCTGGTCAACATTGCGGTTGGAATAAAGGGCTATATTCAACCCTGGGTCTTTCAACTGCGAAGTGTGCCAAAAAGCAAACGGGTCGGGGTCATGCCCGAATACTTCCCCGAAAAGCAGCGCTTCATAGGCCCTCGGGCGGATCATGGATGTTTCGAGATCATTTACCGGCATGGTCTTTACTTCGGTTTGAACGCCGATGCTTCTCCAGGATTCAGCTATTAAATCAGCCGCTTTAGCCAGTTCAGGCGCGTCCGAGGTAGTGATGCGCACCTGCAGGGCTTGGATTTTACGATTTTTGCCGCTACCCTCCGTTCTTTCTAGAACGCCCTTATCGGCGGACTCCTTCCACCCATCCTTGGCCAGTATGTTTCTCGCCTCATCCAGGTTATTGATTGTTGGGGCAATATCCGGGTTATAGCCAAAAGTTCCTTCAGGGACAGCCGAGTTGGCTATAACGCCTCCGCCCGGCGCGGTCTTGGCGATAATGTCTTCCCGGTTTATGGCTTTATATAGTGCTTGGCGCACAGCTTTCCTTGCCAAAGATTGATTGGTGTTGGGGTTTAGGAAAACAGCAAATATTTTTGGCAAGTGGAGCTCGTGCACTTCGGCACCTAGAGGATTTAACTCTCTCGCGTTTAACGACGAAGTTATGAAGAAGCTGTCTATTTCGTTGCGGCGGTAAGCGGCGATCAATTGCGGTTCGTCTTTATAAAATAGGAATCGCACATCCTTTATAAACGGTCCGGTGAGATAATATTTCTTGTTCCGGGCGAGAGCGACCGATATCAGACTGCCGTCTCCTCGGCGCGTCAGGTTTTCAAACTTGTACGGCCCGCTGCCTATCGGCTTAAGATTAAGATCGCTCAATATTGAAGTTTCGCGGGGGATTCTGCGCCACAGGTGTTCGGGGATAATCCCCAGCGACAAGTTTTCAAGAAATGGGGCGTAGGCCTGCCGCAAAGTCAGCCGAACCGTTGTTTCATCAGCCTTTTCGGCTATCACGCCTTGCCAATTTTGGCGGAGCGGACTCTTATACTCCGGATCTTGGATGGTTTTTATGGTGAATACCACGTCATCCGCCGTAAGGTCTTCGTCATCATGCCAACGCACGCCTTGGCGGAGTTGGATGGTATATACTTTGCCGTCCTGGCTGGTTTCAATGCTTCGGGCCAGGTCCATAACTACATTGCCCTGATAGTCGTAGCGTATAAGTTTTGAAAAAACCAAATTAGTCAAATCCCGGTCGGTGTCGTTCGAAGCGTATATGGGGTTTATAAACCTCGGTTCGCGTATTACTCCTTCGCGGAGTTCCCCGCCCACATCCGGCATAGGCACTGTTATCCGATCGAGAGTTCGTTTTGCGAGGATTGAGAAAGAAACAACGGCAAAAACGCTCAAAATTAAAATTGTCACCTTCTCGGTGCGGGAGAAGATCCGCGGCAGATAAAACCAGCGCCGCCAACCCAGGCTTTTGATTAAACTCCAGTTGACAGCTGATTTTTCGTTTTTCTCTGACGGATCGCTGCTCGAAGGGGGGATGAATTCTTCTTGGTCGGTCACGGGCAGGTGTTACTACTTAAAAAGCACGAACTTCAACAATGCCAGAGCGAAGAACACTACCGCTAAAACGATCGTGGCCATAAAAATGGACTTCTCCAAACCCCGTTTTGTCCGGTAGACGTTGCCCTCGCCGCCAAAAGTCGCCGAAAGACCGGTGCCGCGTTGCTGCAGCAGTATCGCCGCTATCAGCAATATCGAGATTACAATTTGTACCACCGATATAATGTTCCGCATTTTGAGGTTAGAGTAAG
>CAYNAP010000008.1:0-373 GCA_964395285.1 uncultured Candidatus Saccharibacteria bacterium | reverse complement strand
TAACATCCTTAGTAAATTTGAGCTTAGATTAAGGCGTTAGCTATTCCGACTAGAATTGAACCGAGAAACAAAGGCTTGAATCCAGTTATGGTTAGGGTAGTTGACAATAGATCGGCCAGATAAAGAATGGCAATATTGATGACGATATGAAACAAACCGAAGGTTAAAATTATAAAAGGGAAGCTGAACAGTTTTATTATTGGCCGCACCAGCGTGTTTAACAAAGCCAGTACAAGGCCGACAACTATTAACGCTTGCGCCAATGGCGAAATGTTCAGCCAATTAAGTACCGGGAAAGATCTCGGTATGACTTCAAAGCCGTTGATCCACTTAAAGGCCACCCCCAACACTACCGCATTGAGCGCAGTTTTTA
>CAYNAP010000007.1:0-18365 GCA_964395285.1 uncultured Candidatus Saccharibacteria bacterium | reverse complement strand
GCCCTATCCACGCCGCCAGCGTTCGTCCTGGACCAGGATCAAATCCTCATTGGATTGAGTAATCGCGAATATACGAATCTTGGCGAATATACGAATTCGTATATTCGTGCGATTCGCGATTCGCGAACACTCCGAGAACAAGAGGAAGAAAGATCCAAACTCGCTGGTTTGGAGTTAAGAAGTGGCGCGATGGCAACGGCGTATTGCCCGTGCCGTTTCGCTTTGCCCCGGTCAGCGACCGTGGCTCGGCACAGGACGCTCCCCATCCTGGCCATCGCGCCACTGGCGCGGCGGAGTGTGGTCAAGCGAGGGTGCCGTGTTGGTCCCCTGAAACGGCCGTTTTTCGGAAACCTCAGGCTACCGATACCACACTTACCTCACAGTAACGGGACAGCTTATCTTGGCCTTCGATTCACTGTATCCGCTACCATGAGATCCTGTGCCCGGGAAACCATTATTGCTTAGCAAACCCCGGCATGCTGCTCGCCGATATTCCGGCGATGCCAGAAGTCCACCTCATCTGGCGTTTGCGAGCATCACCCCAAGGGGTTAGCCCAGCCGTCTACGGTGGCTATTCCGCTTCCTCGCCGGTGTTGGCCGCCGCGCCAAGCTGTCAATCATATTGTGTCGTGGACATAACGAATTTCTCACCAACTTCGACTTCACTGAGAAGTTTGTAGTTCTTTCCGGCGAAGTGCCATGGCAGTCCCTTCAAGAATGGTTGTTGGTATTGAAGATGTGTTAGTGCTTCTTCAGCGCTGGCGGCAAAAAATGGCTCTCGCTGCTCTTTCTGGACCACAGGATTGCCCCATTCACTCCACTCGGCCAAAAGCATAAAGGTCGGCATCGCTTCCTCCTTTCCTTCTTCCTCTTGTTCTCTTTTTGCCAAGCTGCCTATACGCAGAGGAATGCGCTGTAGACTTGAGGCAATCCGCCTTCGTTCCGGCAAGCCGGAACTACTGCGGATGCTCAAGTTTGCAACTACTCACTCCGCTCGTTGGCAAACTTGGCAGATCGGAACAACTGGAAATTTACAACTTTCCAGTTGTTGTCATTCAGTTGTCAAAATTCTTTCCCCGCCGTCGCGCAGATTATGCCTGCAAAACAACACAGTCCACCGCGGTTTATTTCCGCGCGATCTGCGTTATTTCTGCGTTGATCTGCGGCCGCTATGCGGCAGCAAACAAAAACACCCAGAGGAACCCCCGCTCCAGAAACTCCTCCAGATGGTCTTGCGCAACTCGGTTGTTAAGTTTTCCGGCAGGCGCTATTCCATGCCGTTTTTTTGATAACCTTACATCGTCAGCTAATTATAGTCATGGCCGAAATTATGTCAATAGCCGAAATGCATAGTTTTCACGGCGTTTTTGCCAACAAAAAAACCGCTTATCCGACTTTCGGATGAGCGGTGTAGAAATAGAGCTTGCCGGGGGGTTGTTCACCGGCACACCCTAGGCATCCGATCCTAACATACTCGCCCGTTTGTTTCATTTCCTTGACAATTGCAGCTCGACAGATCAACTTCTCGCAGCGGGGGCAGCGGATCTCGGCGGGTCGCCCGCAGAGATAGCACTGTTTACCGGGGAAGAGCGGCGGCAAAGCCATGGCTATCTCCACAGGGTTGCTAGCGCCACTTGACACGTTTGGCTGCTTTTTTCGGTTTCTTGCGATGGTGCAGGATGGAGACAAACGCGCACGACTTGCAGCCGATGGCTTTGAACTTACCGTTGCCATCGGGATAGCGCACGATTTCATCGGAGCAGATTATCCTCCGGCAGCGGCTGCACGGTTGGGCCGGAAACCGCATCGTCTTGAGCCGATTGGCCCTCGTCCCCCGTAAAGTACTGCCCGATTTGCCGCAGATATGACACTTGGGCGCTACTGTGTTTTGCATTTCATGCCCTCCCAATTTGATTTGCATATCTTATGTATTAGAGCCTTGCCTAATCCACTGGTAGCACTCTACACACTACTTGGCAAATAGAAGGGCCGCGCCTATGGCTTGGGCGCTTTCCCCAAGAGTGCTTTTGACGATTGGAGTTTTCTTGGCCAAAGGGTTGGTGATATGGGCACGGGCGGTTTTCACGATTGTAGTCAGATTAAAGTCTTTGGCTTCGGCTGCGCCTCCACCGATGATAACTATTTCCGGGTCAAAAGCGTTAATTACGCTTGCCACTCCGAGTCCCCTGACTTTACTGCGGTTACCGAATTTTTCATGAGCTGCTTTCCCGGCCAGATCCTCGAAAAATTTAGGCGGCTCATCGCGCAGAATCATAAATCCCAGCTCACCTGCGGAATGATGGCCGCCGCGGTACATCTTGCCGTCAGTGAAAACCGCTCCGCCTATGCCGGTGCCGATAGCTATGCCAACCGCGTTTTTCTTGCCGCGACCCCGACCCCATTTCAACTCGCTTAGAAGAAAACAGCGCGCATCGTTCTCGATGCGGATCGGAGCGTTTAGATACGAGAAGAAGGCTTTGGCATTCCAACCGTTGATTTTCTCAATATTGTGAGCTCTAACAAGTACTCCCCGCCGATTATCAACAACTCCGGCAATGCTTACGCCGACTCCAGCCAGGTATTTTTGTTGGTTGCCAAGAAAGTTCGTAATGTATCTGCGCAACCCCGTTTCAAGCTTGCTAACCGAGTGCCAAGAAGGCACTTTCAGCATGGCCGGGCGCTGGAGTTTTAATCCGCGAAGGGCGACCATGCGGATATAAGTGCCGCCGATGTCGATGCCGAGATATAGGTTTTTTTTCATGACTAATTCGCGTTAAATATTTTTTTTGCTATCTCCCAATACCTCCAGTCGTTATGTTTTTCTCCCAGCCAATACCACCATTCTGAACCCCAGAGGTAATACTCGTCAAAGCCGGACTCCTTTGCGTAACCGATTGTGCTTTCAAAGTATTGCGGACTAAAATAATCAATCTGTTGTTGATATGGAGTGTCGCGAAGCGGCAGCGGCGACCATGGCTCACCTTGGAGTTCGATGACCAAAAACTTTTCATCGGGGGATCGATTGAACCACTTGACCAACGCTTCTTTGACTCGGAAGTAATTCGGGGCTATGGGATACTCGATGACCCCGAAAAGAGGGCCTATCAGTCGGGGGTAGGCCTTGCGGTACATAGTGGTGCCGAAGACATCTCCGCTGCGGGCGGCACGGGACCATAACCCGAACTCGCCTCCGTCAGTGGTAATAATTTTTCGAGTAGAATCATTATTTTTAATCGCGACAATCTCTTTTTCCAGGAAAGACTCTCCCCTCTTCGGACATTCTCCAAATGGAAGGTAAGGCTCATTTTCTATTTGCCACATAATAATTGCCGGGTTTGAGCGGTAGCGCTTAATGAGTTTGGTCATATAGTCGCGCAGGGCATTCTCACGATCCTCGACGGATAAAGAATTTACCCATTCCGGGATATGGCACTCGGGCCAACGCGGGACCTTCATGCCGACAGCCAATATGATTTTGACGTTTTTTTGGGATGCCTGGTCTACCTGCCAGTCGAGGTCAGCGAAATCGAACTTGCCTCTAGCTTTTTCGACTTCATCCCAGTAAGCGACGATGCGTATGTTTTGCGGTTGGAGGTCGTCTAAAATCGCGCGGAGATTTTCATGCCAATCAAGGCCCAGTTCCTTACTGAATTTTGACGAAAAGGTAACACCCCAGATGATTTGGCGGTTAACGTCAACGGCTGGTAAAGATCGAATGTATTCGGCTATACTCAAGATGCCCAACCCGACCGATATCAAAATTGCGGCGAGAACCTTGCCGATTAAAACTTTGCCCTTGAAGCGCTCGCCGATAACCAGCCAGGCGAGGAAAAAAATTACGATGTAGCGAATGTTTTGGGTTGCGTCAACCAGCGGCGGCGAGGAAAGGAAAATAGCCAAGCTTATCAGGATTGAGCCGGCGCCGGCATAGGCACGATTGGCAAAGTAAGATATTTTGTTTTTGCGCGGAGCGTGTTCGGATGCGATAATTTTTTTTCGCATTGCGGGCCAGGCGAGAAAGGAAAGCGCGAATAAAACGCCGCCGATTTTAACCCAGAAAAAGCCGGTAATAAAAGAGGTTTCTCCAAAAACGGCTTTGGAGGTAACGTGGGAAGCAGCGAGAAAAAGGGCGCTCAAGGCGACTATGCCGAGATGGCCGAGGCCGATTTCTTTGCGCTCGACGAAGAAAAGAATAAACCCGCTGACAGTTAGCAAAGCAAAACCGGCGGCGTCAAGGCCAGAAAGCCCCAGTCCGAGAAAAAGCGAGCTTAAGGCGAGAGTGAAAATCGGCGAGAGCGCGCCGATCAAGGGCAGAGTTTCGGATGCTTCGATTTTCTCTATCGCGGCGAAGTAAAAAAAACTTGAAGCAACGAAAAATATTCCCCCAAGAAGAGCCAAAGCAATAATTGGCCAGGGAGTCGGCTCGAAGCCGAAGGGCAGAAGCACAACGGCAAAAGCGCCGAGCAAGCCGAACCAAAAGGTATAGGACCACCCCTCGATAGTGCGTTTTTTCAGCAGGAGCTTATCAAAAACGGCGGAACTGCCGATGATGAATTGCGCGGCGACGGCGACAAAAAGCCAATTCATGGGTGGATGGAATTTGCCTCAATTACTTTTTTATATTCCCAAGCACTCGGGCGTATTTTTCGTTCCTGGGTTTTGTAGTCAACTTCAACCAGCCCGAAGCGCGGGCCAAATCCGGAATCCCACTCGAAATTGTCGAGAAGCGACCAATGGAAGTAACCGCGGATGTCGACGCCAGTGCTTATCGCCTTTTCCATGGCAAGTATGTGGTTGCGGATATATGCTTCGCGCTTTGTATCGTTAGCGTCGGCAATGCCGTTTTCGGTTACAATAATCGGCATGCGAAAGCGCTGGTAAGTGCCGCAAGCCATGCGGTGAAGGCCTTCGGGGTAGATTTCCCAGCCGATGTCGGAAGTTTCGCCGCGCACTTCGCCGATAAGAGGTGCGCTGCGATAATAGTTAAGGCCGAAGAAGTCGAACGATCCTCGGACCAGCCACGGGAACGAGAAATTGCGAAAATCGTGAAGCAGCCAGCGGAGGGGCGCGGGCCGAATCCAGCCGGTGCTCTCAACAATGCCAACCATTAACGAAGCATTGATATTTTTAAGGGTCTGGTATGCGGCTTTATGCGTGCGCGCAAGTGTCTGGTAAACTGAAAGCAAAAATGCGCGCCTCGGCGCGGGGAAGCGCTTCGTGAAATAAGCGTTCCCCAGCCAGTATTCTGGTTCGTTCAACACAACCCAGTAGCGAACGTCGCTATGAAACTCCCTGACAACGCGCTCGCAAAACCGCAGAAAGTACTTGGGGCATTGGGGAGATTCCCATCCTCCCAGCTTTCCTATCCAAATCGGAAACGTCCAGTGCCAAAGGATGATGAACGGCTCTATGCCCCGCTCGCGTAAGGCCTTAATAACCTCGCGGTAGTGTTCCATTTCGCGCTCGTTAAACTTGCCTTCTTCCGGCTCAATGCGCGACCATTCGATGGAAAAACGGTGGGCGTTGTGGCCGAGCTCTTCTGCAATGTCAAAATCGCTCTTGAAGCGGCGGTAGTGATCGCAGGCCTCACCGGATATATAGTCGCCGGGGTTAAGTCCTTGCTCGACTAAACTCGCCACTCTTTCGGGCGACGATTCCCATTCCGTCCAGTCGTTTTTGTTGTTGCCTTCAACCTGATGGGCGCTCGCGGCAGCGCCCCATAGAAAACCGTCGTGGAAGCGTGATGTTTTAACCATGCTTCGAGTATAGCATAGCACCCGTCTTTTCTAGTGCGAGGTAATTTGATAGTTCCATTCCAACTCTACTACACAGAGCATCATTCAAGCGCTTTCTAAAGTAGCGGCTGATCACAAAATAGAGCGACTGTTATATGCAATAGTTTGTAATGGGTCGTAATAAATCCCCACACCTTCCCACGGGGTATTAGACCCCGTGGGAAGGATTTTAAGCCGCCCTTCATCCCCGCGGCAAGACCGCGGGGTATTCGGGAAGGTGTGGGGATAAAACAAGTAAGTCAACAATAGTATTCACGATCGTTTACGAAATTGTTGACATTGCTTTAGAGGATTGTCGAAGCTTATTTGTTATCGTGCCTCGATTGTGCCAAGGTCGCGAATAGTGAGAATATGCACGTGTTTGCGGAGGTTTAGCTCATTAAGGAGCTCGAAGAAATCTTCAGGGAGCGGCCGGTGGCCAAGCCACACGCTTTTTTGAAACAGCTGGAAATCACAGGCAATGAGTTCGCGCCGTATAACGTCGCGCTTCTTCCGCTCGTTTTCTGGGATATCGAAAATTATCAAACGTGGGACGCCATCACGCGGCGGCAGTTCGACAAATGACTCATACTCGCTAGAGGCAGCAAGTGCCTTTTGTCCGGCGGAAGTCAGCGACCAGAGCGCTCGGCGCTTGGGTCCGCGTTTAGCCACCAAACCATCCCGGCGGAGACGCGATAGAATCGTTGAAAAAGTGCGAGGAGAAAATTGGTAGCTAGGGTCAAGCCCAAGAATATTCCGCCACAACCGCGCTTCTGGGTATTTTGACGGGAAGAAAGCATCGAGAGTAACCTCGCCGAACTCCAAAAGTTTCTCGAGCATGAGTTGAGTGAGGGTTGTAATCCGGTTCGAGTGGTTGGGGCTTGGTTGTTGCCGGCGGCGAATTCGCACCATAGGCGTGTTACTAATTCTTTTATCTCAAATTAATGTCAACACTTATTTCACGATCGTATCTGATATTGTTGACATTTGACGCTTAGCGTGAGTGGGTGGAGCGCCAGCTCGCAATTTTTTTGTGGTCGCCGGCGAGAAGAACTTTCGGAACGCGGTAAGTTTTGCCTTGATATTTCAGAACTTCGGGTCGGGTGTAGTGCGGGTATTCAAGGCCTTTTCCTTTTGGGCCGCCCTTTTCGGATTTTTTCAGCAAATTCCAGTGCGACTCCTCTTCAAGCGACTCAATGCGTATCGCCCCGGGTAGGAGCCGCGCTACCGCCGAAACAACGGCCATCGCGGCGACATCGCCGTCGGTGAGGATATATGGGCCGATGGATATTTCTTCGGCTCTTAAAATTTTAACTGCCCGCTCATCAATGCCCTCGTAACGTCCGGATATGAAAATCATATGATTGTATTTTTTAGCCCACTCGTAGGCCATCTTTTGGCTGAACTGCTTGCCCTTGGCCGATAACAGAACGACTTTGGTTTTAAGTTTATAAGTCTTTAAGTTTGAAAGTTTGCCGCGGTGCGGACTTATAAGCTTATAACTTAATAACTTATCAACTGCCCGTAGGATCGGCTCGGCTTGCAACACCATCCCCGCTCCTCCGCCGTAGGGCTTGTCGTCAACTTTTTTATGTTTGTCGCGGGTGAAATCGCGGAGATTATGAATGCGGATATCTACTATATTTTTTTTGCGCGCCCGCTTTAAAATTGACTCGCCAAAATAGGAGTCAAATATTTTGGGGAAGATGGTGATGATATCGAAGCGCATGCGGTAGTTTTTATTGTTGCAAGTTGGGTGATAAATGTGCTAAGTAGAGTATAGAAATGACGCAGAAAGGAGGTGAAAGCAGTGGAACTATTCCGTCCCTTGCCTCCGCGAATACAGAAGATATTCAATATTTTCGCTTTTGTTGTATGCGCGATTGGCGGATGGATAGGCGGGATGATTCTCTCCCTTTCTCCGGGAGTAACCGCAGAGAACGTAGCCGGAGGAATATTGCTGGGCGGGTTTATCTGGCTAGTGGGGTTCTTTTGCGGCAAGACGTCTGGAGCCCAGAAAGTTGGAGATACGGTTCTCGCCAAGCCAGACACTAGGTTAGGCGGGATGCACAGCTAGTCGCTACGGCCAAGAGGTCGTGGCTCTTTTTTTATTTTAGTTGACAAATTATCTCAATAAAGTAATTATACCACAAGAAAGGAGGTCAGCGATGCAATTAAGAAATGTAGTTCCGGCGAGTGAGGAGTCGAGATGCTTTGGGAACTTGTTGCTTCACTTTCTCCTAGGGCTTACGGTAATTCTGGTTCTTTTCGCAGCGCCGGTGCCGAGCCGACTGTATGTTGCCACCAAGATGCTTCTCGGCACACTGGCTTCTCTTGCCGCGGCTTACGGCATGACGATAAACATTGTGGCCCTCGGCGAGATTTACGACCGCGGGGCGAAAGGAGAGGGCAATGGATGACCAAGAAATTCTCCGCTTGAGAAGATTAGCGTGGCGGATGGCGTTCGCTGCAATTGTCGGCATGGCAGTGGCGGGGACATGGCTCTGGATCCCGAACCGAGACCCTCTGGTGTGGGAATTTACGGAGAAAGTCAGACCGCTTCTTTGGGGAGCGTTCTTGGCTGCGATACTTGCCGGCGCCTCGGCGACATACTTTCTTACCGTAACAGCTTCTCATCGTAAAAAAAATAAGACCCTACTAGCTCCCTTACAGGTCAAGGCGAGCTTTTTTGTCGACCACAAAAGCACAGGCAATAGCACTTGACTTTTAATGTAATCAAAAACCGCCTCGTTCCAGCTAGTCGGAAAGGGACGGTCTTTGGATGTTTTCGAGTTAAATTTTCAGGTCTTCCAGCGCCTGATCAACATCGGCGGAGCGCTCCATGCGCGGCCCTCTTCCGCCTTCCGGCTCCTCAATTTTGAGGTTAACGCGGGCATTGTTTTTCATACCTACGACCCGCAAGAGCGAGCGGATGGCTTTGGCCGTATTGCCGCTTCGTCCGATTATTTTGCCCATGTCCGGAGCGGAAACTTTGAGCGTCAGGAGAACACCCATTTCGTCAACCTTGCGGTCAACTTCCACGGCGTTTGGCTCGTCAACCAAAGCTTTCACTACGTACTCCAGAAACTCAGCGTCTGCGAACTTCTGTGCCATTGCTTTCGTGTCCCTAAGATGATCCATCGAATGGACTTAATCTATTCGCGGTTTGCAGCAAATTAGAGACAGTCATAACTGATTAAAGATTTTCGACCGTTTATTCTGTTAGGCAATTTTAAGATATAAGCGGGGTTTGGTCAACCAGCGGCTTTGTCCAGTTCTTTAGGCGGTTCTTTGGCCAAACTTTCATCAGGCTTTTTCTTGGTTACATTGATTTTCTTAACGCGCAAGACACCTTTGGAAACGAGAATGTTATGAACACGGGGCGAGGTGCTCGCGCCCTTAGACAGCCAATACAAAATTCGTTCATTCTTAAGGCCGATCTCCTTGGTTTTGGGATGAAATGAGCCGAGGATTTCAAGTTCGCCGGATTTCGGTTTGGATCTTTTTTCAGTCAGAACAATGCGAAAAGCCGGGTCGTTTTTTCTTCCGATGCGTTGAAAACGAATCATTAGCATGGTGAAGTTGGTGAAATTGATGAATCGCGCCAGCGGGGCTGGTGCTTGGTGAAGTTGAATAGTTTCACCAAGCGCAACGATTCACCAAACGAAGTGATTCAACGATTTGATCATTTCCCGCGGTAGCCGGTGCCAGCCGGGATGAGTCTTCCGATGATGACATTTTCTTTGAGACCGCGCAAGTTATCCTCCTTGCCCTCGATAGCCGCGTTGATAAGAACTCGCGCCGTTTCCTGAAACGAGGCAGCCGAAAGAAAACTTGAAGTGGTGAGCGCTACTTTGGTGATACCGAGCAAAATCTGATAAGCGGTGGCCGGACGCTTACCCTCGCGCTCCATGCGCCTATTTTCCTCCCGGAACTTGAGTTTTTCGACTATTTCGTCGCTGGTAAACTCCGCTTCGCCGGCGTCCTTGACCCTTACACGGCTGAACATCTGGCGAACAATCACCTCAATATGCTTATCGTGAATCGGCGCACCCTGCAAGGAGTATATTTTCTGGACCTCCTTAACGATGTAGCGTTCGGCGGCCTCTTTCCCGGCAATGCGGAAAAGTTCTTTCAGGTCGGCATGACCCTCGGAAAGCAGATCGCCTTTACGAACCTTGCTGCCAACTTCTATAAACAAACCGGTGGCCGGCGGTATTCTGAACTCTTTCGCGGATTCAGTTTTTTTAGATTTCTTTTTTGATTTGGCCCTCTTACTTTTGTCAACCAGCTCGTCCAAAGTTTCTTCAACCTCCACTTTTACTATTTTCTCGCGATTTACTTCGCTGATCTCCAAAACCCGACCGCTAACATCGGAAATGACCGCCTGCCATTTTGGAGTGCGTACTTCGAAAATTTCCTCAACCCTCGGCAAGCCGGTGGTTATGTCCCCTCCGCCGGCAACTCCGCCAGTGTGAAAGGTGCGCATGGTTAGCTGCGTCCCCGGCTCGCCAATGGATTGGGCGGCGACGATACCCACGGTTTCGCCGATGTTAATCAGTTCATTGCGTCCCAGATCCAAACCGAAGCATAGACGGCAGATGCCCTCGCGTCCACGGCAAGTCAAAGGCGATCTGACCATCAATTCTTCGATCCCGGATTTTTCAATTTTTTCGGCAATGGCGCGGGTGATCATCTCGCCGCTTTTAACCAAAAGAGTCCCGTCGGGCAGGGAAATGTCGCGAGCGGCGATCCGATTCTGCGACCGCAAGCCAAAAGGCCGACCAATTTCTTCCGAGTCAGAGCGATAGAGAATAATGCCTTTTTTAGTGCCGCAATCCTCTTCAGTTATGATTACGTCTTGGGCCACGTCCACCAGGCGACGGGTCAAATGGCCGGCTACAGCGGTTTTCAAGGCGGTATCGGCGGTGCCTTTTCTCGCACCATGAGTCGAGATGAAATATTCCAAAACATTTAGACCCTCCTTATAGGAAGAAAGCACCGGCAGTTCGATAATCTTGCCCGATGGGTTTATGACCAGTCCCTTCATACCGGACATCTGCATGGTTTGGAACCAGGAGCCCCGGGCTTTTGAGGTAATCATGGTCCAAACCGGCCCGGCGTGTTCAAGGGTTTTCGGCACAACTTCTTTGATTTTATCCATTACTCCGCGCCATATTTCAACGACGCGGTCGTAGCGCTCACGATCGGTCAGAAGGCCGCGATCATAGTAATTGTCGATTCTCGCAACTTCTTCTTCGGCGGAAGCTATCCATTCCGTCTTTTGTTCGGGGAGGCGAAGGTCATCCATGCCCCACGAGACGCCGGATGCGGTGGCAAATCTGAATCCAAACTTTTTCATGGCGTCAAGAATCGGAGGAGTGGCGGCGATGCCATAGCGCTGAATCAAGTTGCTGACTATATCCTCGGCATCACGCGATTTAATCTCTTTGTTTACAAATGGGTAGTCACTTGGCAGAACTCCGTTGAATAAAATTCGGCCAACGTTTGTTTCGATCAAACCGGTTTTGGGGTCGGCGTCGCTCGGTTTATCACCAATGAGGCGCACTTTTATTTTTGCTCTTAGCCCGACTTTTTCGAATTCATAGGCCATAACCGCCTCTTCGGGGCTTGCGAAAACTTTTCCTTCACCCAAAGCTCCAGGCTCAATCATGGTGGCCCAAAAAGCGCCAAGGATCATGTCCTTAGTCGGTTGTATTATCGGGTCGCCGTTGGCCGGCTTCATGAGGTTTACCGCGGAAAGCATTATTTCGCGGGCTTCGCGCTGGGTTTCGTCAGTCAAAGGCACGTGAACGGCCATCTGATCGCCGTCAAAGTCGGCATTGTAAGGCGGACAAACCATGGGGTGAATTTGTATGGCATGACCCTCGATCAGTACCGGCTGGAAGGCCTGAATGCCAAGGCGATGGAGAGTGGGCGCGCGGTTGAGTAAAACCAATTTTCCTTCGGCGATGACTTCTTCGAGCAGGGCCCAAACCTCCGGCGGGCGCTCTTCAATCATGCGGCCCGCTCCGCGAATATTGTGCGCAAACTCGTTCTCGATGAGTTTTCTGATGACGAACGGCTTGAAAAGTTCCAAAGCCATTTCTTTGGGGAGGCCGCACTGATGCAGTTTCAATTCCGGCCCGACGACTATGACCGAGCGCCCGGAGTAATCTACGCGCTTGCCCAAAAGATTTTGACGGAAGCGGCCCTGCTTGCCTTTAAGCATATCGGCCATGGATTTCAACGGCCGCCTTTGGATTTGGGAAGATACCGATGTTTGGCCGCGCCGAGTGGCATTATCGATCAAGGCGTCTACCGCTTCCTGAAGCATGCGTTTTTCGTTTCGGGTAATGACTTCGGGGGCTTTCAGCTCAAAAAGGCGCTTAAGCCGGTTGTTGCGATTGATGACACGACGGTAAAGATCGTTGAGATCGGAGGAGGCATAACGCCCGCCATCGAGAGGCACCATAGGACGGAGATCCGGCGGTATTACCGGTATCACGATAAGGAACATGTGCTCGGGGCGGATACGATTTTTGATCATGGCCCGCACAAGCTTGATTCTTTTTAAATACTTTTTTTTCAGGACCGGCGGCACATTTTTTATTTCCACTTCGAGGTTGTGATTAAGCTTTTCGAGATCAACCGACTCCAAAATTTTACGTATGGCTTCGGCGCCTATACCGGCTTCGAACACATCGGCGTATTTTAAAGACAGCCGATGGTACTCTACTTCGCTCAAAACGCGAAGCAGTTTAAGGGAGCGGAGTTCATCCTTGGCTTTCTCTTTGGCTTCTTTCAGTTTGCCCATCTGCGACTCGGTGATCTTGGCCGCTTTGACTTTGAATTCGCGCTCGATTTCTTCCAGCCCTTTTTTCCTTTTGTCTTCGTGGACGGCGGTAACAATATAACCGGCGAAATATATCACTTTCTCGAGATCATTGACCGAAAGGTCCAAAATCAAACCGATTTTGGAAGGGACGCCGCGGAGAAACCAGATGTGGCTTACGGGCGCGGCCAGCGCGATATGGCCAAAACGCTCGCGGCGGACAATGGCCCGGGTAACTTCAACTCCGCATTTGTCGCAAATGATGCCTTTATAGCGGATACGGCGATATTTCCCGCAGTAACACTCGTAATCTTTGGTCGGCCCGAAAATTCGCTCATCAAACAAACCGTCGCGCTCGGGCTTGGCGGTTCGGTAGTTAATAGTCTCGGGTTTGGTAACTTCGCCGCGAGACCAGGTTAAAATCTCGTCGGGTGAAGCCAACTTCAGGACTATTGATTCAAAATCTTCAACGTAGGTGTTGTCGATCATTTCGGTAACGCAATTATTTAGCCCGGACTCTATCGCGAGTTTCGCGCCGAGGAGCTTTGACTTCGAGAGCAGGCGGCGCTAATTCAGGGCGTTCGAAGCTCGCTTTAAGATTAACGTTTAAAGCCAACCCCTTAAGCTCGTTCACCAGAACGTGAAATGAAGCCGGGATATTGGGGCTTTTGATTTTTTCTCCGGAAATTATTGCTTCGTAGGTTGCCGCACGACCCTGGACATCATCTGATTTAATAGTCAGCATTTCCTGGAGAGTGTGCGCCGCACCATAGCCTTCCAGCGCCCAGACTTCCATTTCGCCGAAGCGCTGGCCGCCGAATTGAGCTTTGCCGCCAAGGGGCTGCTGGGTGATGAGCGAGTAGGGCCCGATGGAACGCATGTGTATTTTATCCTCAACCAAGTGATTAAGTTTCATTATGTAGGCAACGCCGACCGTGACTTTTTGGGCAAATTTTTGGCCGGTCAAGCCGTCGAAGAGCTCAACCTTGCCGTTTTCAGGAAAATCGGCTTTTTTCAATTCATTTTTAATCTCGCTTTCGGTTGCGCCGGCAAGAGAAGGGGTTATGGCTTGGTAGTCGAGGAGTTTAGCCGACATGCCCAAATGCGTTTCAAGAATTTGCCCGAGGTTCATACGCGAAGCAACGCCCAGGGGGTTCAGTATTATGTCTACTGGCCGCCCGTCAGCGGTAAAGGGCATGTCCTCTTCGGGAAGAATGCGAGAAATAACCCCTTTGTTGCCGTGGCGCCCGGCCAGCTTATCGCCGACGGAAACTTTGCGGAGCTGGGCAACTTCAACCTGAACTTGCTTGATTACGCCGGACTCCAGCTTATCACCGCGCTCGCGCGAAAATACTTTAATGCCGATGACCCGGCCTCTTTTGCCGTGAGGCAGAGTCAGGGACGTATCGCGAACATCGCGGGCTTTCTCGCCGAAAATCGCCCGCAAGAGGCGTTCTTCGGGGGTGAGTTCAGTTTCGCCTTTGGGCGAGGTCTTGCCGACCAATATATCCCCGGAGCGCACTTCGGCGCCAATGCGGATGATGCCTTCCTCATCGAGGTTTTTAAGCTTTTCCTCTGAAACGTTGGGAATGTCATAAGTCGTTTCTTCGGGGCCAAGCTTGGTATCACGGACGGCTATAGAGTGGTCTTCAATGTGAATGGAGGAAAAAACATCCTCTTTGACCAGACGCTCCGATATTATTATGGCGTCCTCGTAGTTCCAGCCGTACCAAGATATAAAAGCCACTACCAGGTTTTTGCCGAGGGCCAGCTCCCCATCTTCGGTAGAAGAACTGTCGGCGAGAACATCGCCTTTGGACACCTTTTCGCCTTTAGACACTATGGGCATCTGGCGAATAGCGGTAAAAGCGTTGGTGCGGAGAAACGAGTTCAATGGGTAGTTTATCATTTCCCCTTTCTTGGTTTTCAAAACGATTTCGCCAGCATCAACTTTGGCAATTTCGCCGTCGCTTTCGGCAATAACCAAGCGGCCAGAATCCCGAGCGGCCCGCGCTTCGCGCCCGGTTGAAACGAGGGGTCGCTCGGCTTTAACGCAGGGCACGGCTTGGCGCTGCATGTTCGAGCCCATCATGGCGCGGTTGGCATCGTCGTTTTCCAAGAAAGGTATCAAACTTGTGGCCACGGAAATGGCTTGCTGGGGCGAGACGTCAATGTAATCGATTTTCTCGCGTTCAATTAATCCGGGCACCCCGCTTGATCGGCCTTCGACCGTGTCTTCGGGGATGTTGCCGTTCTTGTCAAAATTTATTCCGGCATGGGCGATGTTGTAACGCGCTTCGGCTGAAGCGTCCAGATAAACCACTTCGCCGGTTATTTTGCCGCTTTTTACCTTGACGTAAGGAGTTTCAATAAGGCCGAGTTCGTTTATCCGCGCGTTGCCGGCCAAGTGCCCGACTAAGCCGATATTTTGGCCCTCGGGAGTTTCGATGGGGCAGATCCGCCCGTAGTGAGACGGGTGCACGTCACGGACCTCGAATCCGGCGCGCTCGCGGGTGAGGCCGCCCGGCCCCATGGCGCTAAGCCGGCGGCGATGTTCCAACTCGGCCAACGGGTTTATCTGATCCATGAACTGGGAAAGCTGGGAAGAGGTGAAGAATTCCTTGACCGAGGCCATGAATGGACGGGCGTTGATAAGCTGGGCCGGAGTCAGAGTGTAAAGATCGAGGGTGGACATGCGGTCGCGGACAATGCGCACCATGCGCTGAATGCCGACGCGAAGCTTGTTTTGCAGAAGCTCGCCCATGCCGCGAAGACGCCGATTGCCGAGGTTGTCAATATCATCGGGCGGAATGTCCCCGGCCTGGTTGAGGCGTATAATTTCGCGAATTACCCCAATTATGTCCTCGAGGTCAAGAATACGGCTGGCCTCTTTTATCGGATCTTTATTGGTGCCAAGCCGCTGATTGAATTTAAAACGGCCTACCGGAGCCAAGTCGTAACGATCAAAGCTGAACATAGCTTGGATAAGCGAGCGCGCGTTATCGGCCGCGGCCAGTTCTCCGGGGCGCACGCGTTTGTATATTTCGATGTAGGCTTCGTCTTGGGTTTTAGCCGAATCTTTCTCGATAGTTTTCTTTATGTGGTTGCCGCTTGGATCCAAATCCTCGAAACGCCGGATTATGTCTTCGTTTGCCGCCAAACCAAAAGCGCGCAGAAGCGTGGTCGAAGCCACTTTGCGCTTGCGGTCAATACGGATGTGAATCGAGCCATCCAGCTCGGTATCGAACTCAAGCCAGGCGCCGCGGTTAGGGATTATTTTCGCTCCGTAAAAACGCCGGCCGCGGACTTGGTGGGCGGTAAAATAGACCCCCGAAGAACGGATAAGCTGGGAAACGATGACCCGCTCGACGCCATTGACTATGAATGTCCCGCGGGGAGTCATCAACGGAAAATCACCAAGGTATATTTCCTGCTCCTTGACTTCGCCGGTCTTGTGGTTGGTCAGTCGAGACATCAGGCGCAAGGCGGCCTCGTAGGACAGGTTATGTTCTTTGGAGTAGACTTCGGTGAACTTCGGCTCGTCGAGGTAATAATCCAAAAACTCCAGTGAGACATCTTTGGAAACTGACGTGGCCGACGTTACCGGAGAGACTTCGTTAAAAAGTTCGCGCAAACCTTTGTCAAGAAACCTTTGGTACGAGTTCAGTTGTACTTCAGATAGATTGGGCAGGTCTTCAAATGGTTCTTTGTGTCTTGAAAAGTATTTTTTGGTTTTATGGCGCTGCATGTAAGAGATGTAAAAAATTATTATGCGAGCTGATGAAAACTTGCCGAATCACCTTCTTTGGCGCACGAACACAAAAAACTAAGCCAAAACACCCTTAAAACAGGGTTCTTTGCTTAGGTAAACTTACCCTTTAATTGCGGATGGGGTATCCTCGCGCAATTGCAATTATCTTTAATTATTCCTCCCTCCTAAAGCGCTTTAAACAGCACTTTTCTGGTAATGTCCTTATTATACTCGCGGGGCAAATAATGTCAACCGGGGAACTTACTGCTGTGGATAAAGTCGGCAGTCAAGCTAGAACTTAACTTTTACCGCCTCGCGCTGGCTGGCCTCACCTTCGCCGATTTCGAAGAATTCGCGGCGGGTGAAACCGAACATCCCGGCAATTACATTGGTCGGGAAAACGCTTATGGCGATGTTGTAGTCGCGGACCACGCCGTTATAGAAACGCCGAGAGGCCTGAATTTTATCTTCGGTGTCGGTCAGATCCTGCTGCAAGCGGTTGAAGTTTTCCGACGCGCGAAGCTGGGGATAAGCTTCAGCCACGGCAAACAGACTCTTCAGCGCTCCGGCCAGCATATTCTCGGCGGCGGCTTTGGCTTGCGGACCCTGGGCGCCTATGGCTTGGGACCTGGCGCGGCTCACGCCTTCGAAAACTTTTGACTCATGAGCGGCATAACCTTTTACCGTTTCGACCAGATTCGGGATGAGGTCATAGCGGCGTTTAAGCTGGACATCAATATCGGCCCAGCCTTCGTCTACCTGGGTTCTGCGTCTTATCAGGCCGTTATAGGCGGCAATGAACCACGCCACTAATATGGCGATTGCAGCTATTATCCAATAAATGTAACTAGACATGTTTTGGGAATTTTAGACAACTACTTAGTTGGTTCGACTTTTGTTTTTTGTCGCTGCATTTGGCCAGTTAACTTGCGCCACCTCCCCCTCCACCGCCACCGCCGCCAGCTCCACCGCCACCCCCTCCGCCTCCGCCGCCGCTTGCGCCCGAACTGGCGAAAGCCGAGGCGAAGCTCGAACTGAAAGACGCAGAGAAAGCCGAAGATGAGAAGCCGGAGTTCGCAAGGCCGGAAGATGAAAATCCGCCATGTCCTCCGCTGTAGTATACGCCGCCGTACCATGATGGCGGCTGGATATTAAGCGCGTCGAAAGCTCGGCCCCACTCTTTTTCCACTCCAAATATTATAGCATACGGCAAGTATTTCTCAAAAGTCTCGGGAGTCAGGTTTTGCAACCGGTATTTTTCGGCTGTTTCAAGGTAAAGCTTAAAACCGAGCCAATCCTCTCTCAAAATTTGTCCTTCTCTGGAAAGACGGGCCTCATACTTGATATGCATCCACAGCCATACTGCGCTAACCAAGCTTGAAAGCGCGAGCAAGTAGTATTTAGCGTTCTCGCTCGCAAACAGGGCTTGGATCGATTTGAAGTAAAGTGCGCCAAAGACCAGAACGGCCAGTAAAATATAGGCAGTGGCTTTTTTCTTTTCAGCGCCCAGACCGACGGCATAGGCCTTGGTATCGGCTTCGGTTTCTTTATAAAGTTTGGCCTTGAGTTTCTGCATCTTTTCATAAATATGTTTTTTTCTTTCACTGCCGGCTTTTTTCAGCTCTTTAGTTGAGAAGTGGTCTTTCCCGCTAAAAATTATGTCTAAGAATCGCTTCTCGTAGTCTTCGAGGGATTGATCGTTGGCATAGGGCTTAACCTGCTCAACGATATAATTTTTGGGAAAGAGTAAATTATTGATGCCGCCGCGAGCCGTTCTAAAGCCGAAAATTCGCAGCCATAAAAACAAGAAAATAATAACGGCAAAGATTAGTCCCCCGAAGCCAGATTGTCGGCTATGCAGTATAAACCAGGCTCCCGCAAAAAACCCGGTGATGACAAGAATGATAAGCCAAATATAGTCAGTCCAGGAAGCCGTATCCTCTTTTATGCGTACATAGCCCCTAACTGCCAGATCAATGACTGTTGCCGCCCAAGCCTTGTCGGT
>CAYNAP010000006.1:12427-18766 GCA_964395285.1 uncultured Candidatus Saccharibacteria bacterium | reverse complement strand
TTCAGTTTGGCGCGCGCCTGCCCGCCGAAGCCTCGGCGCAGGCGGGAAGCGCGCCATCAGTTCCGTTCAAAAAAGGCTCGGATTTCGTCAAACAAACGCATCAGTAAATTTTGCCAGTCCTCGCGACTGGCAAAATTTACTGATGCGGAGAGAGGGATTCGAACCCCCGTAGCCCGTAAGGGCGCTGCGTTTACAGCGCAGTGCAATTGACCGCTCTGCCATCTCCGCAAAAAGTAGGACGCCAGATTTATAGTCTCCCGCTATACGCTTTACAAAACTGTTGCCTCGCCTGCCTAAGTTACCTCTCGGATTCGAACTGCGACCTACGGTTTATCCCCCACAAAATTTGCCGATAGCCGGTAGAGGGAATCGGACCCCCGACACCCTGTTTACAAAACAGGTGCTCTAACCACTGAGCTATACCGGCAAGCGCGACGGAACGGTATAGTAGCGCCAAGTAGACCGCTTCGGCAAGTCCATTAAACGACGGATTCATCGCCGTGACTTTCCGCCTTTTTGGAAAGCCGGGGTGATCTTCGTTTTTTTCTTGCCACTACGCTGGCGAGAGCTTCGGGATGAAAAACAGTTTCGGGAATGTTCGTGCCATTCTGCTTTTTTTCATCTTTCCACTGGCGCAGTCCGACTAAGTAGCTCTGTTCACGTCGTTCTGACCACTTTTGTCCGCGAGCTTGGGCCGCTTCAAGCATTCTGAAAACAGTTCTCTCCGTTTTGAGCAGCCGCAGGCGCATTTTGCCGAGAAACCAGGCTAACGAGAAATAATATAAGTCGCCATACCTGCCGTGCTTGAAAAATCCCCATACCGGCTCAACAATTTGCTTTAACCGGCTAGGACGAGTAACAAAACTCTCCTGAATAAGCTGCTGGGGAATTTGAATCAGCAAAGGAATCTTCTTCCAGACCACGGAAAAAGCATAGCCAGCCGAACCCAGGAAGACAATGACTAAAACCAAGTCAAACATAGTTTAGAGCTCGAAGCGCACAAAGTTGCCAAGTTTTATGTTCTCGCCGAATTTGCCGATAGCTTCGCTGATTACCTCTCCAATTTTGCGCGACGGGTCGCGTATAAACTCCTGCTGGAGCAAAGAGTCGGCATCCGAGGGGGCCATAGCCGCTATGTGCATGGCGATATCGTGAGCCAGTCTCTTAAAGTCGTCGTGGCGCGCCACAAAATCGGTTTCAGACTGCAGCTCGACCATGGCGCCTATGCGACCGCTGGAGTGAATGTAAGAATCCACCACTCCTGCTTTCACCTCGCGTTCGGCTTTCTTTTCCGCTATTGCGCCGAATTTTGTTTTCAAGGCAACTTTCGCGGCGGCAACATCCCCGCCGCTGTCTTTAAGCGCCTGCTGGATTTCGCCGATTGGGGCGCCGGTATCGTCCCTAATTTGTTTTATCTTGTCAATCATTGCCGGGATCTGCCGTTATGGGAGATGTTTCAGTTTTAATCGCTGGAGCTGCTGCGGCCAAAGACTCGCCTTCACGCCGGCCATCGAGTATAGCTTCTTTCATCCGATTGAGCATGTAGGCTACGGCCGGACGAGCGTCGTTATTCGCCGGGATCGGAAATTGCGCCACCCGCGGGTCGGTGTTGGTGTCGGCAATAGCGACTATGGGGATATTTGTCTTAACCGCCTCTCTTACGGCAGTAGCGTCCTCTGCCGGGTCGATTATAACAACGACATCCGGCATCTTTTTCATCCTGCGCAGACCGTCAAAATTCTTAATCAGTCTCGCGATTTCTTCACCTTTCTTAAGCGATTCCTTTTTGGTGTACTTCTCAAATTCTCCGGTCGCTTTATCCTGCTCCAGTTTCTCCAAAGTTTCTATGCGCTTCAAGACGACTTTTAAGTTAGTCAGGGTTCCTCCGATCCACCGCCCGTTGACCCACGGCAAACCAAGTTCTTCGGCAACGGTGCGCACCAGCTCGCCGGCTGATGGTCTCGTACCGACAAAAAGGATAAGTTTGCCCTCTTGGGCGGCCTGCTTGAGAAAAGCCAAAGCCGCTTCCAGTTTCTCCTTGGTTTTAGTCAGATCAATCATTTCGATATTATTGCGAACACCCCAGACGAAAGGGGCCATGGCCGGATGCTTCCGCGAAATACTGTGCCCGATATGGACTCCGGCTTTTAACATGGCTTCAATATCCGGTTCAAAAACCGGGAGCGAATCGCTCATACTTTCGTCCGCAGATGCAGCCATAACTACAGTTTTCTCTGCCATAAGCGTATAAGCTAAAACAAAAAGGCCTGATTTTTACCTCACATGGATACTAGCATCTTGAAAATCATAGCGCAAGTATGATATAGTAATCACGAATATACGAATGTGGACGAATATACGAATATGCAAGTAAATCCCCGCTCCTTCCCACGGGGCATTAGATCCCGTGGGAAGGATTTGAAGCCGCCTTTCACCCCCACACCAAAAGTGTTGGTGTGGGGGTTCACCCTCCCACCAAATTTTGGTGGGAGGGCAAGAGACCGCGGGGTATTCGGGAAGGTGGGAGGATAAACGATAAGCTGATGTCACAGAAGTTGCCGAGACGCAGTACTTCGTTCACTATATCGTAATCAGCATATATTGAAGCGGTATCTGTATGGTTTAACCAGCTCACCACAGGCATTCGTGATTGCTCTATGAAGAAAGATATCCATCCAACCTATTTCAAATCAGCTCAAGTTTCATGCGCTTGCGGCAATTCTTTCAGAGTCGGCTCGACCAAAGAGAAGCTTGAAGTGGAAATTTGCTCGAAATGCCATCCCTTTTACACCGGCGGATCTAAAATCGTTGATACGGCGGGGCGGGTTGAAAAGTTCAGAGCAAGGCTGGCCAAGAAAAAATAATCTAGAAGCAATGCTAGACGCAAGCGACAACGCAGGCACAACGCAAACTGCGTTTATCTTTGCACGCCTTCTCGCGTTTGAGTTTGCCTTTATACTAACCCGAGAACCTCTTTAGCTATGACCGAAGACATAGAAAAATTAAAGGAAAGAAGAAAGGAGCTGGAAAGTCAACTTTCTGATCCAGAAATTCTTAAGCGCGGAGAAAGAGTTAAGGAGCTAAGCATGGAATACGGCAAAGTAGATAAAGAAATACGCACCAGGCTTGCCGGTGAAGAGTCGCAAGCGGACGGTCCGTCAAGGCAACGGGCGATAATTGAAATAAGGGCCGGCACCGGCGGCGAGGAGGCGGCCTTGTTTGCGAACGAGCTCCTGCATATGTACACCGCCTACGCCAAAAAAAGAAATTGGGCAGTCAATCTTATCAACTCGAGCACCACGTCGTTAAACGGCGTAAAAGAAGTCATTTTTGAAATATCCGGCGAAAACGCTTTTATTGAAATGCGGCATGAGGCCGGAGTGCATCGGGTACAACGCATTCCAGATACGGAAAAAGTCGGCCGGTTACACACTTCAACCGCTTCGGTGGCGGTATTGGAAGAGGCCAAAGAATCCGATATCGAGGTAAAACCGCAGGACATAAAGGTTGAATTTTTCAGATCATCCGGGCCGGGAGGCCAAAATGTGAACAAAGTTGAAACCGCGGTGCGTATATACCATCTACCCAGCGGATTGGTAGTCAGCTCGCAGGAGTCGCGATCGCAGCAAAAAAACCGCGAGCACGCCATGGCGGTTCTAAGAACCAAGCTTAGGGAAGCCGAACGCGAAGCGGCGGATAAAAAATCGGGAGCGGAACGACGGGAGCAAATCGGCAGCGGCGAACGCGCGGAGAAAATACGGACTTATAACTTTCCGCAGGATCGTATAACCGATCACCGCACAAAACAAAATTGGCACAATATGGAAAAAATACTTGCTGGAGAACTAGACTCGATCATTGAGGCGATGCAAAAAATCGTGCCGCCCAGCTAAAAGCTGGGCGAGCCTCGCCCAAGTTCTTTGGGCGAGGCACAATATCGGATCAATAATGGCCGGGAATATTGAGGCGATTGTGGAAGCCGTGCGGAAAGAATTTGGAAACTAGAAGGTAGAAAGCAGAATCTAGAATTGGCCTCTATCCAAGAAGTTGTTCAGTAAGCCTATACGCTACAACCGCTAAATCACGAGACTTTTTCCAGACAATAAGATCTTTAAACGATTTTGAGGCTATCTTCTTTCTAATCTTATAGATTCGATTTTCTAGTTTTTAGATTGTATAATCTACACTTTTTAACGGCCGTTAAAAAGTGTAGATTCTCGCTAAATCACCTTATCAATATCCCCGGCCAGCGACAGCACGCGATTGGCGTAAGCAATACAGGCAGAGCGCGCCAATCCGCTTGAAGGGCAGTTTGGTTTCCCGCTAATATAAGTTCGCGCGGCGGCAAGTTCTCCGGTCCTGGTTTGGGATTTTGCCCCAGCATCAGCGAGAAATACGGCTGACGCGGTAAAAGCGTCTTCAATGTTCCAAGGATTGGGCGGGTTATGCCCGGTGAGTTCGGCGGCCTTGGCTTCAAACAGCAGCCAGGTAGTGGGGATAAACTGGGCCGGACCCATGGCGCCTCCGCAGCCGTAAGACGGGCGGCGAGAAACGGGCATTTTTTCGGGATCCAAATTCAATTTAGAGGTTATGGCGAAAAAAGCGTTTTTCTGACTTTCGGCCGCCGACTTGCGGCCCAAATTTACGTAGCAGTCATACATATCTTTTTTCCAGTTACCGGTCCCAAGATAAGTTCCGGCTGAAATCACGCCGCCTTCAAATTGCTTCCCGGTTTCAACCTCAAGCAGAGCAAGAAGAAAAGCAGTTCTTATGCCGGTGCGGCTTGCCGCGAGTTCCGCAAACTTTAAGGCGTCCTCGGCGCTTATACCCGTCCTTTCTATATAGAAGAGCTGGGTTTTAAGCGCGACAATATCGCGCTTTTTTTGGGCGAGAAGCTGTTGATAGACAGTTTCCTTGCCGCGGGTAAGCTTTAAGATGCGGGCTTTCTCGGCTTTCTTTTCCGCCACCGCCCGTCTTTCCACTTCAGCCAAAGCCTTGAGCGACAGCTGTTCCGCGCGGAAATCTTCCAATTCATTTTTATCTTTTTCCAGCTGAAGCTTGTCCCCGCGGAGCTGGTTAACCAAATCTTCAACTTGGGATTGCAAACTTTTGATACTGTCCAAGGCGGAAAAAAATCCGGAGAGGGTGTCATTCTTGGCAAGAATTGAAACAATATTTTCCTGATCGTATTCGGCCAATTTCTGGATACTGCGCGCAAGAATGACCCGATCTTTGTCAATGCGCGTTTCAAGTTCGGCAATGCCGGATACTTTGGCCCGGATATCAATATCGGCTTGCCGCACGGCCAGAGCCAGCTTTTGTATTTCGATTTCCCGACGGCGTATCTCGCTGTCAAAAATTTTTATCTGGTTAGCAAGCGTCCGGGCTTCGGTCTGGGTTTGGCTGATCTGACTGTCGAGCTCGGCAGCTTCTTTCTCCAGAGCCTCGAGTTGTTTGGCTAAAGTGTCGCGCTGGGAATTAGTTGAAGTTTGCCCGTAAACCAACAATGGGACGCTTAACGCCGCAAAAACAAAAAAAGCCAAAGCGCCATTCATAAGAGTGGTGCCGGGTAAAGCGTTAATTCCCTCCTTGATGCGCATTTTAGCAATGGGTTTTACTTTTTCGTTTCCTCGATTTCCTCTGAAACTTCTTTGGTTTCGGCTTTCACCTCGCGCTCGGTCTTGACCTCGGCGACAGCGGTTTCTTCGGCTGGTTTAACCAGAGCTTCGAGTTCCGCTTCGGCGCGCGGCGGCTCAACCAGCACAACTACTTCTCCGGAATCAGCTTTTACTTCCACACCCGGCGGCAGTTTTATATCCCTGACGTGGATCTTATCATCGAGTTTTTGGAGAGGCGCTAAATCCACTTCGATCGCGTGAGGCAGGTCTTTGGGCAGAGCTTTTATTTCGAGCTCATGGAGAACTTTAACCAGTATGCCGCTTTCGTTTTTGACCGCCGGGGATTCACCGACAAAGTTAAGCGGAATCTTGGCCTCAATCGGTTTATCCATGTTAACAGCGTAAAAATCGGCGTGAATCGGCTTGAGAGTCAAGGGGTCTCTCGCTACATCGTGGATCAGGACGTTATAGGTTTTGCCATGGTCGAGCTTAACGGCAATTAAACTGGTTTCTCCGGCCCGGGCAAGAGCTTTTTCAAAATCTTTTCGTGAAATGGAAACCGGCGTAGATGGGATATCTTCGCCGTAGAGTACCGCCGGCAAAGCGCCATCGCGTCGGAGAACATTCAGCCCCTTACCAACTTTCTCCCTAGTTTTGACTAAAATTTCCTGCATTTTTTGATCTTAGCATAGAATCAGGAAAAATAAAAGCCGGGAGGAGA
>CAYNAP010000006.1:0-12327 GCA_964395285.1 uncultured Candidatus Saccharibacteria bacterium | reverse complement strand
GGCGGGGTGCGGCCTTCAAGGGCCTCGATGATGTTTCGGGCGGCGAGTTCACCCATTTTCTGGCGGGTATCTTCGGTGGCCGACGCGGTGTGCGGGGTCAAGATGACATTTTCGAGGCCTATAAGCCCGGGATCAATCTGGGGTTCATTTTCGAACACGTCAAGTGCGGCACCCATTATGGTTTTATGGCGCAGGGCCTCGGCCAAGGCATGCTCATCAACAATCGGACCGCGCGAGGTATTTATGAGGTAGGCGGCGGGTTTCATGAGTTTCAATTTTTCGGCATTGATGAGGTGGCGGGTCGAGGGCATAAGCGGCACATGGATACTGGCGAAGTCGGATTCTTTTAAGAGATTGTCGAGCTCGCGGTATCCGGCATCGAATTCTTTTTCAAATTCCTCATTGCGCTTAACGTCGTGATAAATAATTCTCATGTCAAAGCCCTTGGCGGCGTGATGGGCAACTCTTGAACCGATGCGCCCGAGGCCGATTATGCCCAAAGTTTTATGAGAAACATCACGACCAAGAAGAAGTTCCGGCTCCCAACCGATGTACTTGCCGGCGCGGGCGAAGCGGTCGGACTCGGGGATGCGATGAGCGATGGCTAGCAATAAGGCAAAAGCGTGTTCGGCTACGGTTTCGGTTAAAACCCCGGGGGTATTCGAAATCATAATCCCCTGCTCCTGCGCTCCTTTGACGTCGATGTTATCAAAGCCGACGGCGTAGTTCGCCAATATTTTGCACTGTTTGCCGGCAACATCCAGAACCTCGGCGTCGATCTTATCGGTTAACAGGGCAAGGACGGCGTCGAAACGGCCCTTAACCAGATAATCCATCAGTTCTTCTTTTTTCAAAACGCGGTTATGAGGGCTCACGACAACCTCGTAACCTTTATCCCTAAGCATATTTATCCCGCGGCTGGGGATTTTGCGAGTGATGAATACTTTCATAGATATGATACTAATACACAAATTTGCACTAATTCACTAATGATAATAGCATATTTGTGGATTTGTGCGCATTCGCGAATTGGTGTTAATTATATGCGGTTTACCGCATTGAACAATTTCAATCTTTCTTCTACGACTTTAGCCATAGCTTCTTCGGCTTCGGGGAAAAGTTTGTAAGGGGTGGTTTCATCGGGATTGGAAGCGATATGCTCACGCAGTCCCCCGACAAAAGCCACGCGTAAGTCGGTATTGACATGAATGTTGGCGATGCCGGCTTCGATGGCGGCGCGAATTTGGCTGGGCGGAATGCCCGATCCGCCGTGAAGGACCAGGATAACTGATTCCGGTATCATATGGCGGATGGCCTTTATGCGGTCGATGTCCAACTCCGGTTCGTCGACTGAAAGACCGTGGATATTGCCGACCACCGGAGCCAGGCGGTCAACGCCGGTGCGATGGACAAAAGACCGTGCCTCTTCGGGTTTAGTCAGGTCGCTGGGATTGATTTCAACTTTTACATTCTGGATCTTAGATTCACCGCGGAGAAAACCAAGCTCGCCCTCAACACTTATGTCTTGACCCTTGGCTCGGGCATAAATGACCACTTCGGCCGTGCCCTTAACGTTCTCCTCAAAACCTTTGGCTGAAAGATCAATGTGAATTGAATCATATTCGGCGTCAACCGCCGCTTTGGCCGCATCCACCGATTTGGTGTGGTCGGCGTTGAGGAAAACCGGTATGCCGAACTCATGCCTAAGCGCCTCACGCATGGCTACCGCCTCGCCAAGCCCGATGTACTTTCTTTCGCCCTCCGAGGTGCCGATTATCGCCGGACTGCCTAGAGCCTTGCAGACATTCACAATAACGCGCATTTGCTCGAGAGTGGATACGTTAAAATGCCCGGTGGTCCACCCTTCCTTGGAAGCACGAGATAAAATATTTTTAAGGTTTGGCATATTGTTAACAAGAGAATTGCAGATCTCGATATGTTTGTGAATTTTCAATTATCAATTTTACAATTTTCAATCAATGATCAAACTCCAATTTTTAAATTGACAACGTACGTTTGAAAATAGGTCATTGAAAAATTGAAAATTAACGATTTTACATGGTTTCGGGTTCATAATCTTCCGGGGCTTCGGCCAGATATTTTTCAATTTCGCGGCGGGTTAGCAGTCCGGCCCGCGCGCCGACTTGCTGGACTACGGACATGGAGTTTATCGGCGCCCAGCGCATGGCTGTCGCCAAATCGAGGCCCAAAGCAATGGCTGCGGTGAAAGTGGAAGAAAAAGCGTCGCCGGCGCCAGTGCGCTCGAGCGGAGGTTTGGGGTCGGGATAGGGGCGCATAAATCGGGCGGCCCGACCATCGTAAGTGTAAGCGCCTTTGATGCCGTCAGTAATCACCACAAGCTTGGGCCCCAGAGAAAAAACCATAATTAAAAGATTTTTAATGTCGGGGGTATCGGTATCCAGTATCCGCTGGGCCTCCTCCTTGTTGCAAAAAAAGATATCGGATCTTTTATATATCTTTGACAAGCGTTCCTTGCCGAATTTTATCTGAAAAGTTCCGGGCTGAAAGGCCACTTTAATTTGAGGCTTTTTTACCAGATATTCAACGATATTCTCATGGTAGCGAATGGAATTTTCGCCGAGCGATGAAAGATAGACCCACTTGGGTTCGCCGATGTTCGGGAACTTATAATCATACTCTTCGTGCTTAACCAAAATAGTCCGGTCGTCTTCATACCATAATACGTAATGGTAGTTGGTCTTGCAGCCCTTGTTTATTTTTACAAGCTTGGTCGAAACCTTTTCTTTTTCCAGAGCGTCCAGGCATTCCTGACCAAAATGATCGTCACCTATGTTTGAAACTAAAGCGCTTTTGAGGCCAAGACGGGAGGCGGCAACCGCGGCATTTGAGCTATTACCGACCGCAGGGACGATGAACACATCTTCGTAAGGTATTTTGTCGGCAAAACGCATGCATATTTCCTTATTGCCGCGATCAATGTCAATGTGAGCCGCAGGATCTTTTAGACGTATAAAGGCGTCGGTTACTACGTCGCCTACAGCCAGAAACTCGCAATCTTTTCTCATATTTTCATTATATGACTAAAACGCCCTCTTTGTAGAGAGCGTTTTCCCCAACATCTGGCGGCCGACGAACAGCGATAAGCTTTACCTATCTGATTTTTGCCTGCAACTCCTGAATTTGGAGCTGCAGCAATTGGACTTGAAGTTCAAGGATTCTTTTGCGGAGATCGTCAATCAGCGCTTGAAGTTGGGCGGGAGTGAGTTTGGCTGGAGTGGCGGTTGGCGGCGGCGCGGGACTCGGCGTTGCCGCGATTTGCGATCCCCTACCGCCGTAGACTGAATTCATCCTGGATCGAGTGGCAGAATCCGCTTTGCCCGAAGCATATAGGCCATTTTTTGCTTGGAAGTTTTTTACCGCTTTTTCAGTTAGTGGGCCGAAATAACCGGTAACCAGCCGGTCAGGATAGATGGTCGGGTCTTGTGACAAGAATTGCTGGAGAATGGTCACTTCGCTGCCGGCCGTCATTGTTAATATCAAAATCAACCCACCACCACATATCCCCTTCATTCGCTTTAGGACCAGCCAGGATTGAACCCGTGCCGTACTGCGGGTTCAGGAAACGCCCGCTCGTCGTCGGGTCAGCATACACCGACGCCCCGCTTGGATTAACGTTCTTTATACGGTTGCCGACAGAGAATACATCGGGTGTTTGAGCTGAAACCTGTCCGGCAAAACCCAGGTCTTGAAGAGCCGCGAGGTCAGTAGTCAGCGTAATCACGGCAATAGCTGACATCGCTGCCACGAAAAGGGCCACGGCCACTACCACCGAGAGGTGGAAGTAATGAGTTTTGCCTTTAACGATTGAAAAGTGCGGATGTGATATTTTCATGTTGTTTTGCAATTTTCACAATTACACGAATTTAGATGCTTGTATTTCCAATTGCGAAAAGAATGCCTAGCCGTCTCCGCTTTTCCCCCAGTTCCGGTTGAGCAAGGAGAAATCAATGGAGTTGACCACCCCGTCGCGGTTGATGTCGGCGGTTTGGTCGTTGGTGAACCAGTTGGGGCTCATCACCGACCAGTCAAGAGAATTGATGGTATTGTCCTGGTTGAGGTCTCCGGCCGGGAGTTTGGGGAAGTTGAGGGAAGAACCGGAGGAAAGAGCGGAGTTGGCGAGGCGTTTTCTCAAGTAGAGCGGCGAGGAGATATTTCGACGTCGTAGGAGCTGGCGGCCAAGCTGATGTTGACGGGCAAATTCATAATTGAGCCTGTTCAGGAGAAGATGGCTGAAGGCGAGGCCGAGCCCGACTTGAAGAAACGAATGGTGAAAGTGAGATTGGAGATGTTGCTCATCACCAGCAAGTCTTTACATGTTTAACAGCTCTGTAGTTCGCGCAGATTTGCGCGGCCGAGAGCGCGGCGTTATAAACCGATACTTCGTCAATCGAACCGCTGAAATAATTGCCGGCAGTGCCGGAGCGGCCGAGGTTAAACTTGCCGTTAGGATCGAGATTAAGAGTTCCGATCAAAGGTTTAGCGGCCTTCTGTACGCCATCATAGTAAAGCCGTGCATAAGCCCCGTCGTAGGTAAGAGCAAACTGATGCCAGTTATTGTCGTTGTAGTATAAAAGCGGAGTGAACTTTAAATCGGAGGCTGCTTGTGCGTTAGTAACCACATCGGCGGCTAAAGATATTCCGCCTTGATCCAGTTTCAGATTCAAACCGGGACTTGCAAGCGAAGCGTTTCCAGACAACGAGAAAATATGCTTGTCGGACTGGAGGACGCTGGTCCGGAACCAAGCTATAACGCTGGCTTGGGGCAAACCGTCTAATTTTGCGCCAGTACCGCTTATATAATCCGAGCTCCCGTTGAAGCTTCGAGCGTTGCCGCTCACCCCCGAATCAACAATCGTGCCGTAGGCTTGCCCATCAGCCATTCCTGAATTATCGGCAATTGTACTGCCCGACAACTCATTCATCCCCCACTGATATGAGACGCCGCAATCTCTGCCGCTGACCGATTTGAAAATATCGCAGACCGAAGTGTCGGGCAGAGCCGATTTGTAAATCGCGACCTCATCAACTGAACCGCTGAAGGACGGCAAGGATGGCGTCGCGCCAACAAGAAAGTCGCCTGTGGCGTTGACGGCGGTTTTGACTTTAGAGGTATCCTGTCCCGATCGTCTAAGTGCTCCGTCAATATACAGTCTTACGGTCTTGCCGGAGCGGACAACGGCCAGTTGGTGCCACCGATTGTCTTCAATAACCGCTTTAGGATATTGCACCGAGGCGGCGGCAGATCCCGGAGCGCCATTAGTATCGAACGGCAAAATATAAAAAGATATGTCGTTCGGACTGCTGGCCTGACTACCTAAGAAAAGCCCCGGATACTCGGAACAGCAAGGAGAAATTTTGCCGCCTAGCTTCGAAAGGATGCCGGTGCCGGGGGAAAGAGAGGCCGTTTTGAGCCAAAGGCTCAAGGTGAAATCGGCGGTGCCGAAGTAGATGTCAGAATTGGCGATGTATGATCCGCTGCCGGTTAAGCCGCGGCCATTGCCGCTTACGCCGGGGACCGCGACGGTATTCACCGCCGTCCCCAAGTTGCCATCCGAGCTGTCATCCAGTATTGCCCCCGATTCTTCCATCTTCCAGCGCAAAACCGGAACGGCCAGACTGCAGGAAATGTTGCCGGATTGAGTTACGTTCCGGAAACTCGCGCAAATCTGGCCGCTCGCTAGGGCGGTGTTAAAGACAGATATTTCGTCGATCTTCCCGTTGAAAAAGTTTTTCCTGGCGAAGGCGGCATTTTCCCAAGCGCCGATGAGCAAAGGCCGGTTGTTGCTAAACTCAATCTCGAAATCCGGGCCGTAAGCATTGCCGGTGAATTGAGTAGGAACGCTCACCGCATCAATGTATATTTTACCGTCATTCGAGCTCTGGCCTTGCTTGCGGAAAACCCCGGCCAGTTGATACCATCGCCCGGCCGTTACGATTCGGTTGGACGTCCACGAAAGCCGCTGGCTCAAAGCGCCGTTTTCAACACTCATAACCACTTGCCTGGTCGGCGAGATGCTTAACGAATAACTCTGCCAGTCGCCCGAAGCGCTGCCGCTATTTTTGCTTAAAACAGTCTGCCAAGTTCCAGTGCGGGATAGATTGACCCAGGCCACCATACTTATTTCAGCGCCGAAATCCAAAGAAGAAGACGAGGGAATGGAAATATAATCGGAGTTGCCGTTAAAACTTCGGGCGTTGCCTCTCGCGCCGGCAGTGATGGCTGCACCGTTCGCAGTGCCGCGGTGTGAGCCAAGGCGGTCGGCTACAGTTGAGCCTGATGTTTCATCCATTTCCCAGCGCGCGGCGAAGGGTGCGGCTCGGGGGGCGGGGGTTGGGGCGGGAGACGGACCGGGAGGTGGTTGAGGAGAAGGAGTCGGCGCCGGGGCGGGGGTTGGGACGGGCGCGGCGGAAACAACTTTTATTGCGGCTGACTTACAGTTGTTGTCCGGGGTTTCATCGAATTCCGCGATGTCGTCATTCGAATCTACGCACACCTTCACCGAATATATTCCGGCGGCCGCAAAGCTATAAGTAACGGAAAATGCCGATGATCTGCCGCTGGCGAGAGGCGGAACGGCGACTGTTGCCGGCGAGCCTAATTGCGCGCCACTTGACGTCAAGAAAGTAAACTGGGCAACTGATGACCCAACATCAACTAAGCTATCGTTAATGGCGCCGGCCGACACGGTAAAGTCTGAATTGGGGAAAATTGCAGTTTCCGCCGTCTCGGGTTGAGAAACCGTAAGGTTGGTCGCGATGGGGTTATCGGGAGCTGCGAGTGATTGCCTGGTAACCGCACTGGCAGATCCAACAATAATCAGCGATAGTTTTTTGTCTTGAACTATTTGACCATCTTTATACGCTTTGAGATGCAGTTCCACCGCCTTGGTAAAGTTGCGGGTATTGGTAAGCTTAACTACGGCCGGAAATGGAGAAGTAGCGCCTAAAGGATAGGGGCCGTCCTTAATATCGTTAGTTTCCGGATCCCGGCCGCAAATCTGGAGGCTAGAGTAACTAAGGATGATGGAACTGGGTTCTCCAAAAGTATGAGGGTCATATTCGCAACCGAAGCTCCAGGAATCAACTTGTGTTGGATATAGACTAGTATCGATGGAGGCTACTAGTTTAACATCAGTTCCGGAGGGCAGAACCGAAGGAAGGATTACGCCTCGTGGATTAGTAACAGTGAAAGATGTTATGAAGTTGGCCTCGCGGCCCGCGACCGAGGACGCGCTGCCAAGCACCATCGTAATATCAGCATCCCGATCAGCCGAAACTCTGACCCCGTTTATTCTTTGCGCCACATGACCGTCAGCAGCGAATTCAACGTCATAATTACCCGGCGGTACGGAGTCATCATATAACATGGCGAGATTACTGCCGCCCCTAAATAAAGCTGAATCGTACCTCTTGAACAGAGTCGGATATGGTTTATAAAGAGCCGCGAACGGGTGCAAAGCAGAAGGTATACCAACCGACATGCCTCGGGCCGAGTCAAATATCAACACTGGGCCGGAAATAGTCCCGAACGTTGAGGTGAGCGGAATGCTTTGATTGGTTGTTTGGCCGGAGGTAACGAGGATACAATCTACTGCTTGGCTTTCGTACCCATCCGCGCTGGCCACAACCTTGTACCAAGACGGGACGCCGCAAGCAGTATTAGACGCACCAACACGAGTGCGCGGCGGCATATTAGCGTCTACAAGCTGTGAACCAGCAAAATCTCTAACGACCAGACAATCAACAAAACCTCTCACCACGGCGCAACCATACACAACAATTCTCGGATTTTTTGTCGAACTTATGGGATCATTTTTGCCTCTGGGGGATAACGTCACCTTCAAAGTCCCGGGATTAGAAACCGCAGCCGGCGATAGAATTTTCTTAACCAATACTTGGGCGGATGTGGGAGGTTTAATGGTTACGGTCGCGGTTTGGGCTTGCGAACAAGCGGTCCAATCGTCGTTGCAAGCCTTGCCTTCAACTGTGTAATTGCCCGGCAGAGTGCTGGCTGGAATTGGCATAATACGCGTCTTAGCGGGCGCTTCTGCGACATGCCAAGGACCGGCAACCCGATTGCCGGATGAATCATAGTATTGGAGGAGAAGATGACTATAGTTTTTGGGGCTGACGAAGTTTATCGCGAGATTACTGCCGGCGGTGATAGTGGCTGAAGATGAACGGTTAACGGCTATGGCGCTCAAGGTGGGGGCCGGCGGGTTGCTGACCGTGATTTGAGCCGCAGCGGGCGGGAGAGCAGAGCAAATCGTTTCATCCGTATTGCAATTTCGCACCTCCAGAAGATAAGTGCCCGGACGGATAGTGCCCGGGATTCGCTCCCGGTGTGTCTTTGCCGCGGAAGCGCCCGCGGGGAGAGAGAATGTTGTCCAGGGGATCACTCCGCCGGGGCCGCGAACGCGGAATTTAAAGTGGTCGAAATCGAATGCGCCGGTATGCGAAATGCTGAGCCAAGTATCCAGGCCTGAAGAAAAAGCGTCTGGCAAGACGGTAATGCCGGACAGTTTTGGCATAGGCGCGCTGCTGACAAGATAAGACGCTATTTCAGCCATCTTATCCGGCGCGATCAAATTATTGTCCCAAAGAACTTGGGCAATATCTTGTTTAGTGTATCCCAAAACATGCCTGACCGGATCTGACATTACCTGCTCGGCAGTTAGTCCATAGCGCGAAAGAGCGACAATAATATCTTTCTCGCTGATGTATGAATCGGAAGCGGCTTTGACTAAAGTTCCCAAGCCTAGTTTGGAGTAATTGGCAATATAGGCGTCGATAATTTTATTTGGGTCAATTTGTCGGCCAATCAGAGCTCTCAAAATGGCGGCGTCATCGACCTTGTTTTTACGCTGTGAATCAACATAGATAACTATATCGTCGCTCGAGCATGCGTCGGGATCGCATTGAATAGCGTCCGGGTCGGGATGAAAACTAGGCCGGCCGATGAACACTCCGACTTGAGGATGACCTAAGAGAAGATTGATGATGCTATCGGGTATAAAGTAGTATCCAGGAAGAATGTTAGTCCTGCTATTAGCATAAGACATGAGGTTCCCCACGACATTATTAAAACTTTTGTTGACCGTGGGATCCATGGGGTTTTGAATCACATCCCAAGAATGAGGAATGCCCAAAGCATGCCCCGCTTCATGAGCGGTGGCCGTGAAGTCATAAGGTAAAGGTCTTCCTCGCGCTGATGCGGCGATGACCGGCGCAAAAGACGGCGAGAAAACATCGGCTATGCCAAAGAACCTGCCTTCCCCCAGGTCATCGCGCCTGAAAGCTTCATATGTTCCATTTTCAAAGACCGTGGCCCAAGCTTTTGCGCCAGCAGTCGGCGCTCCTTCCACGAAAGTGACTAAAATATCATAAGTGTCATCACTCCGGCCGAAGAAGGATGGATCTCCTCTTACTCTCAAAATCCTTTCCACAATTTCGGTAGCGGCATCTATGCAATGGGTTTCAGTCCATCGGCACCCGCCGTGGGCATACTGGAGGTCGGTCCCGCCAATGCCGACAGGCAGCTGGCCGTAAACCACCTCGGGAAAAATTTTATAGTCAATTTGAACCTGCTGACGCAGCTCTCTTTTGTAGAAGGCTGCGGTTTCCCTCATTAATACCTCTATCCCCTCGCGCCAATCACCTTGCAGCAGTTGCCGTTTATTGCTCGGCACAAGGTAAACGGCTTTGAAAACCAATTTCTTATACTGCCGGTCGTACTCCGGGTTATGCCGGAGGTGATCGAAGTAAACATCGCTTATTAAATGGAAGCCTTCATTCTTAGCCGCGTTTCGCAATACAATGTATCGCTCGGCGTCGTACCCGGCGCTCGCCAAAAGCGCGAGAAAGCGCTCATCATCAGCGGCGAAGTAGTCTTGGAACTGCCGCAATTCTTCCAATATAATTCCGGCATCTTTCAGGGCGTTCACCGCATCTTGCGGTTCGGCCCCGGCCTGTAAAGCGCCTTGGATGAGCTGGCGCAAGTAACCCTTATTTCTAAAAATGGTTATGACGTCTCTTACGGGAAAACTGCTGTTTATGACGGCGCGAGCTATTCGCGAGAAATCAGCTTTCCACTCGTTGATTATCAAGTCGATTAAGTCGCTTTTCGAAACGCCCATGTTTAGTAAAACCGTAAGTACTTTCTGGTCGAGAACTGCCCTTTGTTGCGCATAAGCGCTGCTGCCATCAAAGTAGTATTTCGGCATTCCGAAAACTTGGCCAGCTTTTCTCGGTAGAGGCGAGCCTACGAAGCGGGCGCTCGCATCAATATTTTCCAAAGAAAGCTCAAATAAGTGGCCGTACTTTTCGCTGTCAGACAACGTGCCGTCGAGATAAATTACAAAGAATCCTCTAATTGGCAACTGCCAACCGGGGGGTATGATGCCGGGCGGATCTAATACGACTATTGCGGTTCGACTGGCGGAGTCATACTGGCTAACGTTTACCCTCACCGGCTCCGCGAATAATCCGTTCTTAGGATCCAATATATAGAAGTAGCCGTATCGGAAGCTAAAACCGGGGGGCAGGGCGGAATGTCTAAAAGTGAAACCGCGGATTACGGCATTCACCGAGCCGTTATTTTTTAAAGAAAAATCCGCCGGAATTCCAACCGAACTGTTGATGGTTTCTAAACTTGAAAACGGGTTAGCGTTTTTATGGATAATGATGTTTACATCCGGAGGGGCGCTAACCGTCACCGGTGTCGAGTGGATGATGGGCGAACAAGCTCCATCGCTTCGGCAGGCCGCACCTTGGATGTTATAAGCACCGACGGAGGCGGTGGCGGGGGTGATAAATTTTATACCGGTTGCGCAAGAGCCAATAATAGTCTGGCTCCAAACCGAAGATCCGGGTTCCTGATACTGAAATGCGCAAAAGTCGGCGTTGGAATAGCCAGTGAAAGTTGTGGTTGCTTGGTTGCCAGCGACCAAGGGGTTGGGGCTAACAGAAATGGAGGCGAGGGTGGGCGGAGGAAGCACAACTTCCACATTCACTCCGGCGGTCGGATCAGAGCATACCGTGCCTTTACAGGCCCGGCCGTAGACGGTGTAGGTTCCGAGCGGAGCGGCGAGTGGCAGGTTTATGGTGTAGAAACTTGCGTGGCCAATTGATGTCCAGTCCAAAGAAGATGAACCAGTGGGGTTAGTAGCCCCGACGTAAATGTATTTAACCTCCAAACGGTCATAGTTGGATGGAGAGTTGAAAGAAATTTTTAAGTTGCCACCTTGGATCACTTCCGATTTATCAAGGCTGATGCCCACAAGAGAAGGCGGAGCGCTGACCGTTACGGTAGTGGTTTGAAAAGGAGTCGAACAGGTGCCGTCGTTTCGGCAGGCGGCACCTTGGAGACGGTAAGTGCCGATTGGAGCGGTTGGGGGGACGGTGAAACCTATGCCGATGGAACAAGAACCGACGATGGTCTGACTCCATACCAAAGAACCGGGTTCCTGGTATTGAAAAGCGCAGAAGTCGGCGTTCGAGTAGCCGACGAAGGTTGTGGTTGCTTGTCTGCCGGCGACTACCGGATTGGGAGGCGGAGGGATTCTGGAAATGGAGGTGAGAGTGGGGAGGGTGGTTGGCGTTGGAGTCGGAGTGGCTGAAGGGGTCGGAGTCGGCGTTGTGGCTGGCTTTAAGACGTCAATCGGCAAACTGGCTTCTTGGGCGACGCCATAGCCGTCGCGGACTCTTAGGACGATGACAACCCTGCGGCTGGCGGGGGCGGTCGTATCAGATGCGCTGTCGGGGTTGACCAGAAGGGCGGTGTAGGAATTACTGGACGGGTTATTATAAGGGCCGTTATTGCCGCGCTGACAATAAGGGGCGCCGTTAACCGAAAGAGTAACGATGTTATCGTTATTGCAACCCAAATCAGCGAAAGAGCCGCTCGGCAGAGTAACGCCGCCTTGGATGGTTATGTTCGAACCAGAAGGAACTTGCATAACCCCTTGGGAAGCAACGTTTTGGTAAGCTCTCGTAGCGCCGCTGTAGGTGTATTGGAAAGAGTCGATGCGCGGACGGACGATAACTGTCACTGCTGCCGAGCGGATAGTCGAGCAAGTGCCATCGCTTAGGCAGGCCGCGCCTTGGATATTATAACTCCCGGCTGGAGCGGCGGCAGGAACAGTGAAACTGATGCTGGCGCTGGTACCAGTGATGCAAGGAGTAATTATGGCCGAACTCCAAGGTGTAGCGCCGGTTTGATATTGAAAAGCGCAGAAGTCGGCGTTCGAGAAGTCGTTGAAGGTTATGGTCAACTGACTGCCGGCA
>CAYNAP010000005.1:0-19520 GCA_964395285.1 uncultured Candidatus Saccharibacteria bacterium | reverse complement strand
CTTGAGACCATGCGCGTCCAGCAGGAGAAAGGAGCGCTAAATCAGCGGCCTTGTTCGCTCGAGGAGGCTGATGGCGGCAAATGCAAAGTTATAACCAACGAGGATCTTTTGGGCTTGGAAGTAGATGTTTTGATCCCGGCCGCACTTGAGAACGCCATCAATACGGCTAACGCGGCTAACATTAAAGCCAAGGTTATTTTGGAAATGGCTAATGGTCCGGTGGCCGGAGAGGTTGAAGATGAACTGGTTGGCAAAGGAGTGGAGATTATACCGGATATTTTAGCTAACAGCGGGGGCGTGGTGGGGTCATATTTTGAGTGGGTGCAGGGACTGGCTCGTTTTTACTGGGAGGAGGACGAGGTGTTTCAAAAAATAGAGAAAATTATGGTCAGATCTTTTCAAGCGGTGAGCAAAGTTAAAAAGGATCGTAACTCCACTTGGCGTCAGGCTGCTTACATTCTCGCGGTTGGCCGGGTGGTGGAGGGGATGAGGTTGAGAGGGTGGGCGTAAAGTAAAATTCAAAGCTCAAAGCTCAAAGCTCAAAACAAAATCGAAAATAAATAAAAAGAGGATACCTTATTATTTCGATTGATATCCTCACGAAGACGCTTTTTTATTTTAGCGAAAGTTCAGTAATCATAGACGCGGGAAACGACAATGTCCCAACTCCCGGCCCCGACTCTTACGCCGGTATGTAGCCCCAACTCGCTGATTAAACGCGCCAGTTCTTTAGCGAGGATAATCCTGACACGCTCGGTGCTGAATACGTAACCTTTTCGTCTGAACATATTAGCAAGGTCTGGCCCCGTCCAGTAGTTAGACGACTTTTCTCCCAGAATCTGACGTAAGGTTGCCCGGAGCTCTTCGTAGGGCACCTGTTGTCCGTTTCGGTATACGCCTGTTTGGTCTGGCATGATTTCCTCCTCGTGGGTTTTGGCGCTGTTCGGGTTTTGTGTTACTCTAATGATATAAGTACACGAAATTAACTAGAGTTGCAATCGATGGTTTTGGGCAGGACCTCGCGCCAATCCCGCTTTCAGCGGGATGGTACGGGGCAAGAGTCGGTATCAGGGGGGGTTAAAACTTTCTAGAATATGGCTGTGGCGAGAATAGCAATAAACGGCTTTGGGAGGACCCCGCACCGAAATTCTTTCAGAATTTGGTACGGGGCGAGAGCCGGCTTGCGAAGTTTATACCTTCTAACTTGTAGGCCATGATTAAGATAGCGATAAACGGGTTTGGGAGAATAGGACGATCTTTTTTTCGCATGGCTTACGGCATGCCGGAGTTTGACGTGGTTGCGGTGAATGATCTCACCAGCACCAAGACGCTAGCGTATCTTTTGAAGTATGATTCGGTTTACGGGAGATACGGGAAGGGCGTCGGCTCAACAGAGGGTGAGCTTATTATTGACGGCAATAAGGTAAAAGTTACCGCGGAGAAGGATCCGGCCAAACTGCTGTGGCGCGATTTGGGTATTGATGTAGTCGTCGAATCTACGGGGTTTTTTGCTTCGGCGGATAAATCCAAAGTTCATCTCGACGCGGGAGCCAAACGCGTGGTTATAACCGCGCCAGCCACGGGTCCCGCTTCCAGCGGGATTACGACCGCGCTCGTCGGCGTTAATGACGATCGTTTTAAAAACCCAGCACCGATAACTTGCAACGCTTCCTGCACTACGAACTCGGTGGCGCCGGTTCTCGCCATACTTTTAGAAAACTATGGCATAAAGAAGGCGACCATGACTACGGTACACGGTTATACCGCAACCCAAAAGCTGGTTGACGGTCCGGATGACAAAGATCCAAGACGGGGCCGGGCGGCGGCGGTGAATATCGTGCCGTCAACCACCGGTGCAGCCGAGGCGGTCATTCAAGCCATCCCCGAACTTAAAGGCAAGTTTGACGCTATGGCAGTACGCGTGCCGACGGTAGCCGGATCGTTGAGTGTGGCGAGCGTTATGCTTAGGAAAAAAGCCACGGCTGTCGAGGTAAACGAGGTTTTTAAAAAAGCTTCTCAAGACCCGCGGTGGTCTAAGACGGTGAAGGTGACCGAGGATCCGGTGGTGTCAACCGACATCATCGGCGAGCCCTACGGCGCGGTCATTGATTTGTCACTGACCAAGGTAACCGACGGCGATTTGGCGCAAGTATCGTCGTGGTATGATAACGAATTTGGCTATACTGCGACTTTGGTTGAACATGTGCGAAGGGTCGCGGCTAATTTGTAACTTAATACCGGAGTCATTTGGAAACAAAGAGTTTCATCAAAACAGAAATACGCCGTGCCAGTTGGGAAAATGCAAATTTTAAGGGGTCTTGAAACGAAATAAAATGAGTCATTAAATAAAGGAAATCCATGCTTTTTTACAGTATTCCCGGTCTTCTTCTGACCCTTTTTTACATCGTAATGGTTTTTAAAATTGCCCCACTATATAACTATCTGATATCGTGGTACGGCGGCGGGACAGAAGGGGATGCTGGCGCCATATTCATTTTCATTTACCTTGTAGTAAATGGTTTACTCCATTTTGTGCTTTATCTCCCCGCGATGTACAAATTAAGAAAGTCTACAAGCCGTTCACAAATTATTTATACAAAGGTTTACTTTGACGTCTTGACAGTTATCATTATTCTCCCATTCTTAGCCCCGTCAGTATTTATAGGTAGCTTTGCGCGCACTCTGGTTGTTTTGCTTGTGGTTGCATTACTCTTAGCCACTGGTTGGCGAATGATTCTAAAGAGAGTTGTGGAACTAAATTTTTTATAAAACTTGCTCCATGAAGTTCCGTAAGATGCCCCCGTATATTCTAACATAGGCGAAGGTTTTTGTAGATCGTGACTTTGATCGAGCGCGTGCGATGGATTAACGTGGAGCGTGACTCGGTTCGCGCACGAAATGATGAATGATGCATGAAGATCCATGGCCTGATCCGTTTGCCCAAAACTTCAGCGAGGCAAATGGCCGCACAAGTTATTGCGGGGTATAAAGCGGTTCACAACCGTTTTTGCATTTTTGGCCACTTCAGCTACAATTCAATGATATGCGGCAATCCAAACTTTTCGGCAAAACCTTGCGCGACGATCCGGCGGGGGAAATTTCGGCCAACGCCCGTCTTTTGGAACGAGGGGGTTTTATATATAAAACCATGGCTGGCGCTTACGACTATCTGCCGCTCGGTTTTAAGGTATTGCAAAAAATCAACAGTGTTATACGCGAGGAGGTAAATGCCATTGGCGGACAAGAATTGCTTTTGGCCGCTCTGCAACCCAAAGACCGTTGGATGAAATCCGGACGATGGGATAGCTTATCGGAAATAATGTACCAATTCAAAGATCACTCCGGACGCGAAGTTGGTTTGGCCACAACTCACGAGGAAGCGCTGGCCGAAATTGCCACGCGTTCAATTCTTTCCTATAAGGATTTGCCCCTTTTTGTTTACCAAATTCAGGCTAAGTTCCGCGATGAACCGCGAGCTAAATCCGGCCTGATGCGCGGGCGCGAGTTTTTGATGAAGGATCTTTATAGTTTCCATGCCGACGAGAAGGACCTCGACGTTTTTTACAAGCGCGCCGACCAAGCTTACCGAAAGATATTCAAGCGGCTCGGTCTTAGTTTTTTCGTGACCGAGGCATCGGGCGGAACATTCACTCGCGACTTTACCCACGAATATCAAGTGCTCGCCGAGGCCGGTGAGGATCACGTTCTTTACTGCGGTCAATGCCAGCACGCCCAAAACCAAGAAATCACCACCATGCGCATCGGCACCAAGTGTCCCAAGTGCGGCAAAGGCACGATTCAAGCCTCAAAGAGCATCGAGGTGGGAAATATTTTTAAACTGGGCACGAAGTTTTCGCAGGCGTTTGGTTTGCTTTACGCCGATGAGCGCGGTTTGAAGCACCCGGTGGTCATGGGCTCTTACGGCATTGGGCCGGGGCGCTTGATGGCGACTTTGGTTGAAGTAAATAACGATGTCAAAGGAATAATCTGGCCGGAGCTGGCTGCACCGTTCAGGGTTCACTTAATCGAGGTTAAAAGCAGTAAAGCAGTAGTCAAAAAAACAGCTGATAAACTGTATAAAGATTTGCTTGCTAAAGGAGTTGAAGTCCTTTATGATGACCGCGACGACAAGAGTACGGGAGAGAAATTCGCGGATGCCGACTTGATCGGCATACCGTGGCGGGTGGTGATTTCGGAGAGGTCTTTGGAGAAAAAAGGAGTAGAGGTGAAGAGGAGGAGCGAAGAGAAGGCAAAAATTGTAAGTGCGCAGAAGTTACTAAAGATTGTGGAGTTGTAAAGAAGTGTCATTGCGAGCCCCGGTTGCACCGGGGCGAAGCAATCCCGGCGCTCATGGCAAATTTAGCGAGATTGCTTCGTCGTGCCACCCCGCCTATGGCGGGGCGGGACTCCTCGCAATGACGCCTGTGGCTGTGAAACAAAAAGGCCTACTCGCTCACTTGAGCTTTCGGCCTATGTTCAGGCTTACATTTTCCTGCGTCACCCGCTCTTATAGGTAACCCATCGAACGAAGAGCGGGGTGTCATACCAGGCGTCAGAGTTTTTTGGGAGGATGTAGAGGGTATCGTGGATTTCTACGATCTCCACGTTCCCGAGATCAGCTACCGCCTCGTCGGCCTGGTGTAGGCTATCGAAGAACCGGGCCGTCCCCTCCGGTCCCTTCCTAAAGAAGCTATTGTCTGGAGGTACCAAGAGGTTGTAGGAGAAAGTCACAACATGTATTTTCATCAGTAACCACCTCCTTCCCTTCTTTTAAAATCGCATAATACTTAAATAAAACTGTCAAGTGCTAAACAGATTTTTAGGCTTATTCTCTAAAGATATCGGTATTGACCTCGGCACGGCCAATTCTTTGGTTTACATTCACGGGCGGGGGATTGTCATAAACGAACCCTCGGTGGTGGCAGTCAATCAAAAGACCGGGCAAGTGGTGGCCATTGGCGCTGAAGCCAAAAAAATGGTTGGCCGCACCCCGGGTTACATCAGCGCCATCCGGCCTTTGGTTGAGGGGATTATTTCCGATTTTGAGGTGACCGAGGAGATGCTGCGATATTTTTTTCAGAAGGTTCACAACGGCTCTTTTTCAATTTTCCCGCGGCCGCGAGTGGTGATCGGTATTCCTTCCGAAGTGACTGAAGTTGAGCGGCGGGCGGTGGAGGAAGCGGCCAAAAACGCCGGAGCCCGGGAAGTTTTTTTGGTGGAGGAGCCGATGGCTGCAGCCATTGGCGTGCGCCTGCCGGTGCAAGACGCGGTAGGCTCAATGGTAGTGGACATCGGCGGCGGGACTTCGGACATCGCAGTAATTTCGCTCGGCGGTATCGTGGTTTCGAAGAACTTGCGAATTGCCGGTGACCGCCTAAACGAAGACATCATCCGTTTTGCCCGCGACGAGTATAAACTGCTTTTAGGCGAGCGCACGGCCGAGGACCTTAAAATTGCCATAGGATCGGCCATAAATACCGGCGAAACTATGGAGGCAACCATGCGCGGCCGCGACTTGGTGACGGGGTTGCCGAAGGAGATAGTGGTTGATGATTCTGAAATCCGGAGAGCGATGAAGCATTCCATCAGCACTTTAGTTACCACGATTAAGGCCACTATAGAAGAAACGCCGCCGGAACTCGTGGCCGATATTATGCATCGCGGCATAGTTATGGTTGGCGGCGGCTCGCTTTTGCGCGGTCTTGACCAGCTTATTGCCGAGGAAACGCATATACCAGTTGAGGTGGCCGAGGATCCGCTCTCGGCCGTAGTGCGCGGCACAGGCATAATTATCGAGGATCTTGACGGCCTTTCTGAAGTTCTGATTAGCGAGCAATACCAGAAGTCACCCCCGGTTTAGATAGTTCTCCAGAGCTTAGTTGTTTGGACTTCGGTGAAGTGGAAGCGCTGCCGGATTTCGCAAGGCAGGGCGCTTAGCCATTGGTCGTTTTAGCTGGTTAATGTTCATATCTTCGATTAGAGTATGCCTCTTAAGCGGAGTATTACGCGGGCAGCAATTGCCATAGTGACTATCGGGTTGCTTGTTTTTTTAACCCGAAGTCAAGCGCTTCGGCCTTGGCGCAGTCGCGCGACTGACTTAGTTATTCCGCTTCTTTCGGTTTCCCGGCAAGCGGGTGAGCGGATGAGCGGGTGGGCGGGAGGAGCGTCTCGCAAAAGGATTCGCGTGCTGGAAGAAGATCGCAATCGCCTCGCAGCCGAAGTGGCAAGAAAGGACGAGGCGCTCCGCGAAAACGAGATACTGAAAGAGGCCTTGGCTTTAAAACAAGCTGGGGAACTGGGAGTGATACCGGCTAAAGTTGTCGGGTTTTTCAGGCAGGGCCGCGACGAGTTTTTGCTTCTGGATCACGGCGCCGATGGCGGTATAGCTGTTGGCGATATCGTTCTGAATCAGCATAGGGCCTTCGGCGGTACGGTTGTTGAAACCGGCGAACATTTTTCGCGCGTTATGTTGCTTACCAGTCCATCGCGCAATATAGATGTTTTGATCGGTGAAAATCTTAAAGCCATAGCCCGCGGCGACAACAACCGCGAGTTGGTTATCAATCTTGTGCCTCAAGATGCCGAGGTGAGCATTGGGGATGTGATTACCGCCTCACCCCGAGCGACGGGCGGGCGCGCATCAATTGTTGTCGGCGAAGTTCGCGAAGTCAAGCAAGCCGAGAATGAAGTTTTTAAGTCAGTCCGCGCTATTCATCTCTTCGACCCCGAAAGCAATGATGTTTTGGTTCTTTTAGCTTCTTAGCTTATTATGCGCATCGTTGTCTGGCTTCTATTATATATTGCGGCGGTGATTGTTGAGACCGCTTTGTTGCCGGGTCTTGCTGGTTCATATTGGGTGCATTCGCTCTCGACGACTCTATTGATAGTTGGCATCGCATCACAGAGCTTCAGTGATGGTTTTTGGCTGGCAAGTCTCGCCGGTTTTATTTTCGATGCGCTGCTTGCCGCACCGGCCGCAATTTCGGCTATAGCTTTTGCCATGGCGGTATTTGCGGTCATCTCCACATTCAAAGCGTTGGTCGAACTGGACGAACCGCTTTACAGCATCGCTTCGGTAGTTATAGGATTTGCAGCCTTGCCGCTGGCCTGGTTTTTGGCCATATCCGCAAGCAAACTTTTGGACACGCGCATTGAGGCGGCGACACGGGTTTTAATGCCGATGAGATTTATGGCCAATGAGGCGGTTTTTGCCTTGGTTTTTGTTATGATTTACGCGTGGGTATCAATTCATCGTTTTTCGAAAAAGAGAGTCCAGGAACTTAGCAGTTTGTAATCACCAGCCGATGACACACAATTTTTTTAAGAGTAAGAACGGGTTTGGGAAGTCTCATTTCGAGATTGAGCCGGAAGAAATATTTATGGATGCCTGGAATTCTCCCGGCTTTCGGCATGAGATGCAGGAAGGTAAAATGGAGCGCCCAATCCCACGATCGTCTTTTATAGTTTTCGGGGTTTTAATGACTTTAGTTTTTTTTGTTGTCGGATGGCGTCTTACCGACCTCCAACTGCTTAATGGGGCGGCTTTTTTAGAACAGGCTCAAGCCAACAAAACTTACCCGGTCTTAATTGATGCGCCGCGAGGAATTATTTACGACCGCAATTTTCAGAAGTTGGTCGAAAATGTACCGATTTTTGCCGTATCAATGGATATATCCTTGCTAAAAAGCGACAGCGAGTTCAGCAGTCAAATCCAAAAAGTTATTGCCCTTACCGCCAGAACCATGGGTGAGGTCGCCGAGGCCAATGGACTTTCTGAAGCAGCAAAGGACCCGCAGAATGTATATAGGCGTTCCTCGTGGCCCAAGGAAATATTTATTGCCGCCGGCGAGCTGCGTGAGGCGATACTTGAAATACAAGCCCGCCCCGACGAATTTTCGGCGGTCACGGTTTCGGAAACGGACAGGAGGAGCTATGTTCTCGGCGCTTATTCCAGCCACTTGCTTGGCTACGTTGGGCGACCCAGTCGAGAGGATCTTGAATCAAGGCCGCAACTCCGTCCCAGTGAAGTTATCGGCAAGTCGGGCCTCGAGCTTGAGTATGAAAACATTTTACGCGGCAAGGCAGGGGAAAAACTTATTGAGGTTGACGCTTCCGGAAATGCTTTGCGCGAGCGGTATATTGTAAAATCTTCTCCCGGGAAAAATCTGCTTTTGGAAGTTGATGGCGATTTGCAGCAATTTGCGGCCGGGACGCTGGAGCGCTATGTAAAGGCGTTAGGCAAAAAAGCCGGAGCGATAGTTGCCGTAGATCCGCGCGACGGCGCGATTAGAGCCTTGGTCAGTTATCCGGCGTTTGATCCGAATATCTTTGGCCGCAGCTCTTATAGCAAGGATTTGGAGCGTTTGCTTATTGACCCGTCTAAACCATTTTTTAATCGAGCTGTTTCCGGCGGGTATCCCTCCGGTTCGACGATCAAACCGATGATGGCGGTAGCCGCGTTAGAGGAGAAGATAATTGATCCGGAACGCACGATTTACGATCCGGGATACATATCCTTGCCGAATCCTTATGACCCAGATAACCCCACGATATTTAAAGACTGGAAGGCGCTTGGCACAGTTGACATGCGTCGCGCTTTGGCCATGTCGGCCAATGTTTACTTTTACACCATCGGCGGCGGCTATCAGGATATTAAGGGCCTGGGCATTCAGCGCATCAAGAAATTTCTTCAACTATTCGGGTGGGGCAGCGAACTGGGCATTGATCTGCCGGGTGAGAATGGAGGGTTAGTGCCCGATCCCGAAACAAAAAAGATTACGCGACCGAGCGATCCTGCGTGGAGGATCGGGGATACCTATATTACTTCTATTGGCCAAGGCGATATTCAGGCCACGCCTTTGCAGCTGGCGTTATCCGTTTCGGCTATCGCTAACGGCGGGACGCTGTGGAAGCCGCGGTTGGCCAAGGCGGTGGTTGACGAAGAAAGAAATGTCGTAAAAAAGTTTGATCTTCAGGCAATTCGCGCGAATATAGCCGGCTCCGAATCGTTGAAAGTTGTGCGTGAGGGCATGCGCCAGGCCGTTACTGAAGGTTCGGCCGGGGCCTTAGGTGATCTATTTTTCCCGGTTGCCGGTAAAACCGGAACAGCCCAAACCGGAGTTTACGGCAAAAATCACGGCTGGTTTGTCGGTTTTGCGCCTTATGACAACCCTGAATTGACAATAGTCGTTTTGGTCGAAGACGGTACCGGCGGGTCAACGGATGCCGTGCCCATGGCCAAAGAAATTCTGTATCACTATTTCATTAATAAGAATAATTTGCCAAGTCAATAGCAGGGTCAGGCCCTACTATGACAGCCGGGGGCTCGGGGTTCAGAGGTGTTGCGAAACCCAACTCCCGTATTGACAAGACCGGCGCTGAATATATAATCAACTGACTTATGTTTTTTAACTTTTAATCGCCGATGACCAGTTAACAATAACCGGCTGCCGGTTATTGTGTTTTTGATATTCGGTTAATTGTTGTCTATGCCAGAGTATATCAGTCCCGAAGGTTTGGAGAAACTTAAGCGCGAACTCGAGAATTTAAAAACGGTAGTCAGGCGCGATATTGCCGAGCGACTCGAGTCGGCCAAAGCATTGGGCGATCTTTCCGAAAACGCCGAGTACCAAGAAGCTAAAGAAGCTCAATCGCTGAATGAGTTTAAAATTCAGGAGCTTGAAGAAATGCTTCGCGATGTGGTGGTCATCCATAAGCCTACTGACGCAAATTCCGTGCAAATTGGATCAACCATTGAAGTCGAGTCGGAGCATGGTCGCGAAACCTTCACCATCGTCGGTTCGGAAGAAGCCGACCCGTTGGCCGGAAAGATTTCGAATGAGTCGCCGATGGGCAAATCGTTCCTGAATTGCGTGGTCGGCGATGTGGTGGCGATAAAAACCCCGAGCGGAAACACAAGTTACAAAATAAGGAAAATAATGTAGCTCGGCTGGATTGGGTCGGGAGCTGATTGCCGCGCGGGGGAGAATCCACTTTCGAGCTCGAAAGCCACGTGGTATCATTTCTTGTGTATGGCGCTGGACGATATCCGCCGCGAACGGATTAAAAAACTCGAAAATTACGAGGCGCTTGGCCGTGAGGCTTACCCGGCATCTGCCAAGCGCAGTTTTTTAATTGGCGATGCCGTTAAAAAATTCAACCAACTAGCCAAATCCAAGAGGAAGTTCAGTGTAGTTGGCCGAGTGAGGGCCTGGAGAGAACATGGCGGGGCGACATTTTCGGATATTGAGGATTCATCGGGATCAATACAACTTTATTTAAGCCGTGACAATCTTGGTCCCGAGTATGATTTGGTTTTGGCTACGGTTGATATTGGCGACTTTGTCGAAGTTACCGGCAGCGCTTTCAAGACTAAAAGAAAGGAGCCGACCATAAGAGTTTCGGATTGGCGTCTTTTAGCCAAGTCAGCCGCCCCCCTGCCCGAAAAGTGGCATGGGCTGCAAGACGTGGAAGAAAGATTCCGCAGGCGATACTTGGATTTGGTTATGGATAAAGAAGTCAGGAAGCGCTTTAACCTCCGCTGGAAGTTGATAAAAAACTTGCGCGACTTTCTTGGCGAAGCGGATTTTATAGAGGTGGAAACGCCAATACTTCAACCCATGGCCGGGGGGGCGTTGGCGCGTCCATTTGTCACTCATCACAACGCTCTGGATATTGACCTCTATTTACGCATAGCTCCCGAGCTTTATTTGAAGCGCCTTTTGGTCGGCGGCTACGAGAGAATTTTTGAAATCGGCCGGGTGTTTCGCAACGAAGGCATTGATGCCACGCATAACCCCGAATTCACCATGCTTGAACTCTATGCGGCTTACTGGGACGAGCAGGAGATGATGTCGTTTGTCGAGAAGTTATTCTTAAGCATAGCCAAGAGCGCGGCGAAGAGAGGGGTTCTCAAGTACAGCGGCCAGGATATTGTTTGCAAGAAAAACTTCCAAGAGATAACTTTTACCGACGTATTGAAACGCCACGCGTTAATTACCGATTACCACAGTGCGACGCGCGACACATTGGTTTTGAAAGCCAAGCAGTTCGGCATCGATATCGGAGCCTACGAATCGAAGGGCAAAATTGCCGACGAAATATATAAGAAAGTTTGCCGCCCGCATATTATGGAGCCGACTTTTGTGGTTAATCATCCTGCGGAAATATCACCTTTGGCTAAGTTGCGAAACAAAAGCGGGGGGGAAGTCAGGCGTTTTCAGCTTATTGTCGGGGGACTTGAAATGGTTAACGGCTTTGCCGAGCTTAACGACCCGCGCGATCAAAGGAAGCGGTTCCAAGGCCAGCTTGCCGAACGGGTCAAAGGTGATAGCGAAGCCCACCAGCTTGACGAGGATTTTATCGAAGCCTTAGAATATGGCATGCCGCCGGCGGCCGGCATCGGCATTGGCATTGACCGAATGGTGATGTTGCTCACCGATTCTAAGAATATCAAGGAGGTGATATTGTTTCCGACGATGAAACTCAAGTTGTGAATTATCAAATCTCAATTTTCAATTTTCAATCAATGATTCAAGATACAATTTTCAATTAGTGCCAGTGTGTTTGATAATTGGGTCACTGAAAATTCACTGCAAATTGGGTATTGCCCGCCCTCGGCTTCGCCTCGGCGAGGCCGGGGGAAATTGAAAATTTAAGCCGAGTGATTAGAGTCAGACGTTAACTTAACTTAGTATTTTGGGTTTAACACACATGTTAGACATTCGCTTCATCCGCGAAAATCCGGAGAAAGTCAGAGATGGCCTGGCGAAAAAGAGCGTGGAGTTTGATTTGGATTATTTTTTGGAAGTTGACGAAAAAAGACGGGCGAAGGTAAAGGAAGTTGATGATTTCCGGGCCAGGCAAAACGCTGTTTCGGATGATATTGCCGGGCTCGGCGGGGAAGAGCGCGCCGCTAAGATCGCTCAAATGCAGGAGTTGAAAATTAAACTTGGCGGCTTGGAGTTCGAGATGAAAACGCTCGAGGAGGAGTTTAGCGGATTGATGCGCAAAATCCCAAACTTGCCTTATGATGATGTTCCGGTGGGTGATGAAAGCAAAAGCGTTGTTTTGCGCGAGGTTGGCGAGAAACCAGGATTCAGCTTCAAACCGCGTGACCATATAGAGATTGCTTCCAAGCTCGATCTGATTGACACCGAGCGCACGGCCAAAGTTTCCGGTTCGCGGTTTGGATATCTCAAGAATGAAGCAGCGCTCTTTGAGTTCGCTTTGATTAACTTCGCTTTCGGACTGCTGAGCAATGAGAAGTACATCAGTAAGATAGTGGAGGAAGAAAGGTTGGCGTTGAGCGCGACTCCTTTCCAACCGGTTATCCCGCCGGTTTTGGTCAAACCGGAAGCCATGGAAGGCATGGGCTACGTTGAGCGCGGCGGAGATGAAATTTATTTCATCGAGCGCGATCAGATGTATCTGGTCGGCACCTCGGAACAATCCATAGGACCGATGCATACGGGCGAGACTTTTGACGAAGCATCTTTGCCAAAAAGGTATGCTTCTTTTTCGAGCTGCTTCAGGCGCGAGGCCGGGTCTTACGGCAAAGACACTAAAGGTATTTTACGGGTGCATCAGTTCGATAAAATTGAAATGTTCGTTTTCTCCACGCCGGAGACGTCGCGGGGGGAGCATAAACTCCTTCTGGCCGTTGAAGAATTACTGCTTAAATCGCTCGCGATTCCCTATCGCGTTATTAATATTGCCAGCGGCGATCTCGGCGACCCGGCGGCGGCTAAGTACGATTTGGAAGCGTGGCTGCCCGGCCAGAAGGATGGGCAAGGAGAATACCGCGAGGTCACTTCAACTTCAGATACCACTTCTTTCCAGGCTCGGCGCCTGAATATCAAAGTGCGGCGCAAGGACGGCAAGGCGGAGTTTCTCCATATGCTTAACGGCACGGCTTTGGCCATTGGCCGGATAATAATTGCCATTTTGGAAAATTATCAACAAGAGGACGGCTCGGTGGAGATACCCGAAGTTTTGCAGCCGCATATGCATGGGCTTACCGCGATTAGGAAGTAGATCTTAACTCAACTTCGGCATTGACCGTTTAAGGTGTAAAATAATGGTTGATGCTGGGTCATAACAGGGTAGTTTACCCCGTAAAAACTAAACCTAAAAGGCCGGTTTCGAGGCGGCTGGTTTTTTCAGCTCTTTTTTTTCTTGGTTTGGCGGCGATTGTCGGCGGGACGGTTTATATTTTGAATTTGCCGGCTCTTAACGCCAATAAAATATACGTTCACGGCGCGATGTTGATATCAGCAGCCGATGTTGAAAAAGAGGTTAAGGACGAGTTATCTGGAAAGCTTTGGCGTTTTATGCCCAAAAGCAACTTTTTTCTCATTTCCAGCCAAAGAATTAAAAGCAATCTGGAAAATAAGTTTTCTTCGGCGGCAGAAATCAACGTCGAAAAAGTTTTTCCGAGCAGCCTCAATGTTACTTTGAAGGAGCACCTCTTGTGGGGTGTTTATTGCGAGCAGAACTATGCAGGAGTCGAGGCCGAGTCATGTTTTTATATTGACGGTCGGGGCGTGGCTTACGAGGATATTTCTGAATTCAGAGGAGCTCTTCTCCCGGTGGTATATTCTGCCAAACAGGTAAAAGTGGGGGATGAGGTTATAACGCCGTCAGTCATTCAGTTTTTTGAGGAGGCCAAGAAGTCTTCAGTCGAAGTGAGGGCTAACCTCTTATCCCTGACTTTGAGCACTTCAACGCCGTCTGACGTCCGTCTGAATTTTTCTGAAGGATGGTATGCGATTGTGAATATGTCGCAGTCGGCTGGAGAGTGGCTGGATGTTTTAAAGACAGTTCTCGATAAAGACATCGGGGATAAGCGGAACCAGCTTGAATATATTGATCTTAGATTCGGGAATAAGGTGTTTTATAAATACAAGCAGTAAAGAGGAATAAGGTGGTTACAAGGTTAATTGACCGATCGTGCAATAAATCTTATGGCTGGCGCGATGGCAACTGGTAGATAAAAATTGATTTTCCGGCTCGGGCCACCGGCCGGTAGGGTTTCAGCCATTCGTAGGAATCTTCGGGTTTTCTTTGGTGGCCCTTGACTGGCAGCCCGTAGGCACCCATCAGGGTTGAGACCGATATTGCCAGCCAGACGCCTTCCTCGGCTTGCCCCAAGCTTGCCTGCGGCGGGTTTATCGAACCTGTCAAAGGATCTTGTCCTGAACTTGTCGAAGGATAGCCGCGCGCAGACCACCACGGTTCGAATCTTTGGCCAAGATAATACTTCGGGTCGCCGCCGCCAAAATAATCCACGTTTATCTTCTCGATCCCATTTTCCTCGACGAAAAACTTCAGCCGTTTCAAATCCTGCCCCCAGTCGTAATTGGAATCGCCGGCGATTAGGTAACCGTTTTCCAGCCCGCCGCCAAGTTTGTTGTAGTAAGAAAGATAGTTGGGATAGGCATAAGCAACCGTGGCTATCTGCCAAAGCATAAGAGCTCCGACTAAAAGATAGCGGGGGATGGAAGCCACGTACATTTTCCAGACGCGCTTAAACCAGTCCCACCAGCTCGAAACCTCGCTTTGCCGCCACGAGCGCAGCCAGGCAGTTACCTCTTTTGAAACCAAAAGGTAGATGAAGGGGAAAGTGGGCATAACATGGCGCACGCCGAGGTTCAGGGTTGAAGAAACGCTGGCCAGCCAGTATACAGCTATAAAAGTTAGTCCGGAAAACTCAATAAAATGGTCACGTATCCATAGAAAAATCCGCCGGCCATATTTTTCTTTAGATGATGGGCCGTTTTTTATAATTTGCTTAATGGCGAAAATCAGCGCGATTAAGGTTAAGAGGTGAAAAGCTAAAGGCTCTTTGGCAAGGTAAACTACCGGGAAGTAAGATCGCCAGCCGGCGGCTGAAATTTCGCCCCAGTAGTAAGTAGTGTTGCCGCCGCCGGTGCGCTGGATGACCATAAGGACGCCGAGTATATACTCCCCAAGCGGCCTAGACAACTTATTTTTTATTAAAGCGAGGTCAAAAGTTTTTAACGGCCCCAGGGGCGAAGTGCTTAAAATACTTGTCGCGTCGGCGAGCTCCCGCTCGGCCGGATAATTCCAAACTGCGTAAGCGTAGACTGACCATATAACAATAAGACCAATAGCCCCGACAGCCACGGTTTTCGCGGCCAGGCGCGCTAGCAGTTTAACTCTTTCTCTTAAATTCAGCTGCAGTTTGGAAAGCGACCAGCCGATAACCAGTACGGCATATATTGGCACAAGCAGGATAAGGGAAAACTTTATAAGTTCGGCAAGACCGAGAACCAGACCGGCGAGAAACAAGTTTTTAAGCGAAGGATCAGAAAGAAACTTAACAAAAGTTATGATGGCGATAAAAAAGGCGAATGACGCTCCGAGGTCAGTGGTCACCAGCCGCGAGTGGGCAATGAATGTGGGAGAAAAAGCATAAAGAAACAAAGTCATAAAAGCCACGCGATGGCCAAAGCGTTTTTCGGTCCAGGCCCATAAGAGCCAGCCGAAAACCATGGCAAGCAGGATTATCGGGAAACGCATAAAGTGAAGGATGCTATCGGCATCATTACCCGAGTTGTACAAGAAAGCTTGGCCTTGGTCCCACTGCGGATCCCAACCCGGATTCCGCGGCTCTTGCCAGCTCGGGATGTCGGTTGGGAAGTTGACGTCAGTGAAAAGGAGCCCCGAGGCGGCAAGAGCTTTGATCAAAGGCGGATGTTCGGGGTTGAAACGATAATCGCCGAGAAAAAAGTTGGCGTAGCCGGCGGGTATGTGCGCTTTTTCGTCGAAAGTCGCCGAATCGTTCCACGATGAACCAATCATCAGCAAAAGCATAATGCCAAGAAACAGCGTTGGCACAAGATATTTTTTATAGTTGTCCGCCATATAACTTAAGCTTATGGGTTTTTGCCGTTTAAGACAAACAAAGTGATGTCGGCAGTCACCACTTTAGTGAAGCCATTCGGGTATCTTTGTTTTAGTTCGCTAAAAAGCGAGTGATCGGTATGCAAAGCTACCGCTATAGTTTTTGCCGGGCTCGAGCCCACGCGATCGAGCTTACCCGGGGTTATGAAAAAAGTGTTTGGCCGCGCACTCGCCAGAAACACTACCGGCGCGGCGTTCAGAGATACGCCGTTGACCAAAAGACTCGGCTCGTTGACGAGGACGTAAACAGGAATTTCGGGAGGTACGGTCATGACGTATTCGGCTAGTTCGGTTTTGGCGCTCTCGAAGGCGCCGGCTACGGCGGGTGTGGGCGCCCAGCGGATGAAGTAAGTCACAGCTTCGTTTACGCCAACCCAGAGGAGAAAGACCATCGCCAGTAAAAACAATTCTTTTTTGATGCGGTTGAGGCGAGCGGCAAGATAGCCGCGAGAGCGATCACTGTTGATGAATTTTTCGAGGCCGGTAATAACCGATTTTTGAATCCACTGCCAAACCCACCACGCCCCCAGGCCGGAGAGAATAAACACCGGCGGGATGGCGCCGATGGATCTTAGGGCGTGAGGCAAGCTTTCGCGGGTCAGCGTTGAGGGTAAAAGCATAAATATAAACCAAGAGATAAGAATGACGGATGATCTCCGGTTCGGCACCGAACCTTCCCGGTCTTTTTCTTTTTTAAATAATCTTTTTACGGTTACGACGACGCCGACTAAAAACAAAAGGCCCACCGGCCAAAACAGCTCCGGGCGGCAGAAAAAGTTATGCCGCGGGTTGCAGTCGCCGACGACGTTAAACATGCCGAGAGTGATGACGCTTGACTTGGCGAAAGCAAGCAGGGGGTTTTTGTCGGCAAATACCGAAATAGGGGCGCTCCGTCCGACGAAGTCGCTCGGGTTGTTAATAAAGTAAAGGCCGATGGGCAGGGCGACGACAAGAGTTACAAAAAGGTAGAGAGCAATGACGCAAGAAACGCATATGTCGCGAATGTGTTTTTTCATCCAGTGGTAAAAGTAAATAACTATTGGCACGGCAAGGACGAAGGGCATGAAGCGGTAGGCGATATAGGAATGGAAGCCAAGGCCGGTGAAAACTCCGCCGAGAACCATGCTTGAAATTTTTCCGGTGCGCAGGGCTTTAAGCAGCCAATATAGGCCGAAAGAAGCGAAGAACGGAACGGCAATCGCCCGGAAGCCGATGCGCGAGAAATTTATGTGCCAAAATGAAGTGGCGAGGAAGAAGGCGGATAGAAGGGCAATAGCTTCGGCGCTAGAAATCCTAAATTCGAAATTCGAATTTCGAAACAAATTCAAATGCCTTAAATTCAAAACGTCGTCGTGTTTTGTATTTGAGATTTGTTTTTTGGGATTTGTTTCGGATTTCGTGCTTAGAGCTTCGGATTTTTTCTCAAAGAGTTCTTTGGCAGCAAAGTAGAGCCCGAGTACAGTCAGCGTGCCGAACGCGGCTGAAACTAAGCGGAGCGACCAAGGATGAACGCCGAAAGCTTTTACGGCCAGCGCCTGGATGTTTATAAACAGCCCTTCGCGCCCGTTATTTTCGGGGTAGAAAATTTTGAAGTTGCCGGTTTTCAGGGCTCGAACGGCGTTAACGCCGTTTACCGCTTCATCGGGCCACAGGCCGGGAGGTATTTCAGTTATCAGGTAAAAGCGCAAAAAAAAGGCGAGAGTGAGAATTGCGCCAAGAGTTAAAATTTCGCTGCGGGAAGTTCGGGTTGTTTTAGCCATCTACACATTAATTATAGTTTGCCTGCTGACCGACACAAGAAGACCCCGACTTCTCGAAGCGGTTACAAACTGCTTGTTTTCCGCCGGTACCGTTTGCATTGCGGGCGTTCGGCGTGATAAGTTAACCGCAAAAGAGCTATGGAAAAGCAACTAAAGTTTGAACGCGGGCGAATCATGGCCGAAGAGGCGGATAGCGCCGAGGGGCATGAAAAAGAGCCGGCCAGCGAAGGCAAGTTTTCGCGCATGGTTGAGGGACTGGCTAATCTCGGTTTTTTACTTAAGGAAAAGAAAGGAGAGTTGCTCGGCGGATTATATGAAAAGACCGCGGAGATTGTTGCCGACAGCAGCAAAGGAAAAGCGGAGCAAGCCACGCTGCCGCGTTTTTTTGAAGCCTATGCCGGGCTGTATCGCCGCGAAGCGGAGGAGGCAAGAAAGTCGCTTAAATCCAAAAAAGGAGCGCGTGATAAGCTGGCTGGCGTTGCCGCTTTTTTCGGCAATGGTCTTTATTACGGCCGCGTGCTTTTTGATATTGGTATGGCCAACCCGTTTCGGCATTTGATGGCGACCAGCATGTTCCTTGGCCGCGGGGCGGAAGCGGCCAAGGAAGCCCGATTCTCCGGCGCGAAAGCAATGGAGAAAACACGAGTCGAGAATATTGACCGGGCTTACGAAGAAGCGATGAGGGTTTATCAGCGAGCTGAAGCCAAGGCTGGCGACCGGGCGTTATCGCGTGAGGATCTTGATCAAGCCTATCAGAATTTTTTACCCGAGGACTTGCAAAAACGTCTAGCGGCGCAACCTTATCCAACTTTGTCACTGGCCCAGAAAATCGCGCGGTGGGGGGTTGAGAGAAAAATAAAAAAATTGGCGACTAATTTTTCGCATATTGACCGCAGTCCGGATTTTGCCCCGGACCAAAGAGAAGCTGCCAAGCAAAAGCTGCTCGGCAGGAATCGCGGATTTTTGCGCGATATGGATCGGATGGTAACTCAAGCCGGGACGATGGATTTGGTTTCTTTCGGCGCGCGGGCTACGGAAAAAGGAGCTAAGGCAGCATCAACGGCGCTCGCGGCAGAGAGTCTCGGGCGATTCGCCGCTCACGCTTATCACCTTCTTGGGCCGAGTGAAGCTTTTGCCGCCGAAGACGCGTCATCAATTAAGCAGATTAAATGGTCGTCATCAATGCTGCGCGAAAGCTTGGAGAAAGTTCTTCACGAGGAGCAGTGGCGGGTGGTTGAGGTCAAGGGCGGCGATTCTCCTCTGAAAGTGATGCAGAATTTTTACAGCGCGCACATGGAAAAAATTGCCCCGCGTTTTGGGGTTGACCCGAAAAGCTTCTCGGCCAAAGGCGCGATGCGTCACTGGATCGAAACCGCGGCCACGCGGCATATCGTCGGCCAATTTATTGTTGAATACGGTTCATCGGCGGCCGAACACCCCGACCCGCAGGCGAGAGCCCTTTACGAAAAAATGATACAGGCGGTGGGGAACGGCAAGGGGATTGTGGATTTGAACAATCCGGAGAGTATGAATAAGGCCATCTCCTCGCTCTCTAAAGATGAGTTTAACGGCTTTCTCAACAATAAAGTGCCGAATCTGGTGCATGCCGGTGACAAATTGGTTATTGCCGACAACGGCCATGTTGTTTTTGCCGATCCGGCCGGGCCGCGGGGGCATATTCGAGCGTCTTCGTTGTTGGATAAGGGTGGGGCGAAGCATACTTCTGGGCCGAGAGAAAGTTTAGCCGCGGTTCGAGATGATTTGCCAGTTGAAAGTCATGCGCGGGATGGCGGGTTAGTGACTGAACCGGATCAAGGGGCGCAACGCGGAGAA
>CAYNAP010000004.1:13510-22982 GCA_964395285.1 uncultured Candidatus Saccharibacteria bacterium | reverse complement strand
AACTTGCGGAAGAAATAGCGCTTGCGGCCAAAAACGAAGGCTTGGCAATAAAGAAACGGTCAGATATGCACCGCATGGCTGAAGCCAACAAGGCCTTTGCCCATTTCGCGTGGTGATTTCATCTGAAAAAATTGATGGATCGAAGCTTAAAATTGTTAATTGTTGCCGGGGTGGCGGCGATAGTGGCTAATCTCGGCATTGGTTATTTTTTCGGCGGCATCGAACCGATAGTCGAAGTTAAGGGATTCTCGGCGGTAGCGTTGCTCATGCTGGCTAGCTTGAGTCCCTTGGCGCTTAGCTTAATCGAGCTATGGTATGCCGTTGCCAACTTAGCTCGCAGGGAATATAAAAAAGCCGCTGCGGCCGGGTTTTTGTTTGCGGCGACATTGGTTTCGATGGCGATAAGTTTTCCTTGGATTTTTGCGCCGTAGTTTGGTTAAGGTTGGTTGCATTTTTATTTTTGACTTAATAGGGAACTGGGCGTAAAACTTGAGGGTTAACCCAGTTTTCATTTTTTCTTATGGCCAGAGATTACCCGTTAGAACGAACCCGCGACATCGGTATCATTGCGCATATTGATGCCGGGAAGACGACCGTGACCGAACGGATTCTTTTTTATACCGGAATTGCCCATAAGATCGGCGAGGTGCATACCGGCGATACGGTTATGGATTGGATGGAGCAGGAGCGCGAGAGAGGCATTACCATAACCGCTGCGGCCACTAATACTTTTTGGAAACCGTCATATCTCGATGAAGGCCAGAGAACCAGAGATAACGAATACCGCATTAACATAATTGATACCCCGGGCCACGTCGACTTTACGGTGGAAGTGGAGAGGTCGCTAAGGGTGTTGGATGGAGGTGTCGTGGTCTTTGACGGGGTAGCGGGGGTTGAGCCGCAATCCGAAACCGTTTGGCGGCAGGCTGACAAATATAAAGTTCCGCGCATTTGTTTTATAAATAAACTGGACCGGACCGGGGCTTCTTTTGAAAACTCTTTTGTGTCAATTCTGGAGCGGCTCACTCCTAATGCCGTGGCTCTGGCTCTGCCCATGGGGCTCGAGCAAAACTTCGAAGGCATTATTGATCTTATGGAAATGAGGACGGTTTATTTTGAAGGCGAGCATGGAGAAAATGTTCGGCGAGGCGAGGTGCCGGAAAGTTTCGGGAAGCTTGCGAGTGAGTGGCGCCATAAAATGGTTGAAAAAATTGCCGAGAGCGACGATCAGCTCACCGAAAAATATTTGAACGGGGATAAAATAAGCGGGGAGGAGTTAAAAAAAGCTTTGCGGCGGGCCACTCTTTCCTACCGTCTGGTGCCGGTGTTATGCGGTTCGGCGCTAAAAAATAAGGGAGTACAGCTGGTTTTGGATGCGGTTATTGACTATCTGCCCTCGCCCGAGGACATGCCGCCGGTTAAGGGCATTAATCCAAAGACCGGCGAGGAAGAAACGCGCCGACCGGGCGACCAAGAACCATTTAGCGCTCTTGCGTTCAAATTGCAAACCGATCCTTTTGTCGGCCAGCTGACCTATTTTCGCGTTTACTCCGGGACCCTATCCAGCGGTTCTTACGTCATGAACTCCACGCGCGGCGATCAAGAGCGTATTGGCCGGATTCTCCGCATGCATGCCAACCACCGCGAAGAATTAAAGGAGATACAAGCCGGCAATATCGGAGCTATCGTCGGTCTTAAGGCCACGCGAACCGGGGACACTCTTTGCGATCCTGAACATCCGATAGTCCTTGAAAAAATAACTTTCCCCGAGCCGGTGGTTTCATTGAGGATTGAGCCCAAGACCAAAGCCGATCAGGAAAAAATGGGCATTGCTCTCCGCCGTCTTTCTGAAGAGGACCCGACTTTCCGGATAAAGGGCGATATAGAGACTGGCGAGACGATAATATCGGGAATGGGCGAGCTGCATCTCGAGATAATAGTTGACCGCATGAAGAGGGAATTTTCGGTGGAGGCCAACGCCGGCCGGCCGCAGGTGGCCTATAAGGAAACTATAAAGAAAACTGCTGAAGCCGAAGGCAAGTATATTCGCCAATCGGGCGGCCGAGGGCAATATGGCCACGTATGGCTGAAGGTTGAACCGATGGCGCCGGGCAAGGGTTTTGAGTTTGTTAACGCCATCAAGGGCGGGATCATCCCCCAGGAATATATTCCGGCGGTGGAGAAGGGTGTGCGCGAGGCCATGGATAAAGGGGTATTGGCCGGTTATCCGGTGGTTGACATTATGGTCACTCTTTATGACGGTTCCTACCATGAGGTTGATTCCTCGGAGGCGGCTTTCAAGATAGCCGGGTCCATTTCTTTTCAAGAAGCGGCGAGGCGAGCCAAACTTATATTGCTTGAGCCAATTATGAAGGTGGAGGCGGTCACGCCCGAACAGTTTCTTGGTGAAGTTACCGGAGATCTTAATTCTAAAAGAGCGCGCATCGACGCTATGGGCGAGAGGGGACCGGGCATTAAAGTCGTTTCGGCTAAAGTGCCTTTGGCTGAAATGTTCGGTTATGCCACGGCTTTGCGGTCATTGACACAGGGAAGGGCTAGTTTTACCATGGAGTTTGACCACTATGAAGAGACTCCGGCCAATATTGCCGAGACTATTATAAGCGGCCGGGTGAAGTAAGATTATAAACTAAAATAGCAAGTGACTATGTTGGACCAACTTAAGTCGGTAATGCAAAACGGCGAGCGCTATATAGTTGTCGAAGACGGCAGGCCGGAGTATGTGTTGATGCATTTCGCCGATTACGTGGCGCTGGTGGCAACCGGCAAAAAAAATCACGATAGCGGCGATTCTCGGCAAAGTCGCAGCCGGGGGGCAGATTTAGACACAGCCAATGCCGAGCTCGAGGAAGTGGTTGCCGCTGAACGCGACTATAAAGTGGAGCTCGCCCAGGCGCCCGGCAATCCCGCTTTAGACCCCACGACCATAAGGCTTGAGGATTTGCCTCTTTAACCGAGGCCTTTCGACAGCCCTTGACCGAGTACCGGCAATTTGTTAGCATTTGGTTTGTTGCCTAGAACTATTGATGCCACGGCCTTACGGTCGCAGCATTTTTCAGGGGGATATAAACAGGTTATAAACACTTATTTTTTAACGGTTCAGAAATAATATGGCAGGAAAATTCGAGCGCACCAAACCACATTTGAATGTGGGGACCATCGGCCACGTGGACCATGGCAAAACTACCCTTACCGCGGCTATAACCAAAGTTCTTAATTTGGCCGGTTTTAAGGCGCGAGTCGAGTCGGTTGACCAGATTGACAATGCGCCGGAGGAGAAAGCACGGGGGATTACCATAGCTTTGCACCATTCCGAGTATGAAACCGAAAAGCGTCATTACGCCCATATCGATGCCCCCGGCCACGCCGACTACGTAAAGAATATGATTACCGGCGCGGCTCAAATGGATGGCGCGATTTTGGTCGTTTCGGCGATTGACGGGCCAATGCCCCAGACCCGCGAGCATATTCTATTAGCCCGTCAGGTTGGCGTCCCGGCTGTTATTGTTTTTTTGAACAAAGTTGATGCGGTTGAAGACAAGGAACTGGTGGATTTGGTTGAAGCTGAAGTGCGGGAGCTTTTGAAAAAGTACGAGTTCCCGGGAGATCAGATCCCGGTTATCCGGGGATCGGCATTGAAGGCTTTAGAGGCCAGCTCAAAAGACGATCCGGTAGCGCAGCCGATTTTGGAACTGGCCAAGGCTTTGGATGAATACATCCCCGACCCGGTGCGCGATGTTGATAAACCGTTTCTTATGCCGGTTGAGGACGTATTTTCAATCGAGGGCCGAGGCACGGTGGTTACCGGTCGGATTGAGCGCGGCAAACTTAAGCTTAACGACGAGATTGAGGTAATAGGTCTTAGAGATACGCAAAAGACCATCGTGACCGGCATCGAGATGTTTAATAAGTCGCTTGATGAAGGCATAGCCGGGGACAATGCCGGGATACTGCTGCGCGGCCTTAAGAAAGAAGATGTTGAGCGCGGACAGGTTATCGCCAGGCCGGGGTCGGTGACGCCGCATACTGAATTTGAAGCTGAAATATACATTCTGACCAAGGAAGAAGGCGGCCGCCATACTCCGTTTTTTGCCGGTTACAAGCCCCAATTCTACATCAGGACTACTGATGTCACCGGTGAAGTTACTTTACCCCAAGGAACTGAAATGGTCATGCCGGGAGATACGGTGAAGTGCTCGATAAAACTTATTCAGCCGGTGGCTTTGGAAGAGAAACAAAGGTTTGCTATTCGCGAAGGAGGCAAGACGGTCGGCGCGGGAGTGGTAACTAAGATATCAAAATAATTTTATAAGCGATGCAAAAAAGCCCCAATACTTTAACGGAGCGACTGGAGGGTGAATATGGCATCGTTTTTAGTTCTTTTGGGCCCGGTCCCTTGCAAAAGTTATGATTGTTTCCAAAGAAGAAGAGATAAAACAGCGCATCCGCATACGAATCCGCGCTTACGATCATAAAATAATTGACGCTTCGGTAAAGCAGATCGTTGACACCGCGCGCCGCCACGGAGCGGAAGTTATCGGCCCGGTGCCGTTGCCGACCGAGATAAGGAAGTACACGGTCAACCGCTCAACGTTTGTTCATAAGGATGCCCGGGAGCAGTACGAAATGCGCTTGCATAAGCGGCTGATAGATATTGTAAGCCCTTCGCCAAAAACAATTGATGCGTTGATGAATCTAACCTTGCCGGCGGGAGTAGATGTGGAAGTGAAGATGTGAGCAGCAGAAGCAAAGCAAGACGCAAAGAATCGCGCAAAGTTATACGCGGGCGGATCGTTGCCCGGCGCTTGCTTGGTAAAGTTGGCGCCGGGGAGCGATCACAAATTCGCTTCTCCCTGTTGTCGGGGGTAACCTTAGTTGCGAGGTATTGAGCTAGGCACTTTTTCTTAAAGTTAAATCCGGTTTTTGTTTGACAAAAGCCGGGCAGTGCCCGCTTTTTTGTTTGCCTCGTTAGATAGATTCCGAGAGATCCAACTTTTAAATCTTTTTGAGAAAGCTGTTTTTGGCGAGGCAGGATGGAGGTCAGGAAGGAATCTAATGGGGTTTGCTTAAATGTCCAAGTTTATCCTAGGAAAAAAAATCAGCATGACCCAGATTTTCAAGGAGGACGGCAGTGTCGTGCCGGTGACTGTTGTTGAAACCAGGCCGTTAGTGGTCATCCGCGAAAAATCCGGCGATAAAGACGGCTATCAGGCCCTGCAATTTGGATTTGGCCGGCGCAAAGGGAAGAACGTAGCCAAGGCCCAGAAGGGTGAATGGAAGGAGCTCGGTGTTTTTGAGGCGGTGCGCGAAGGACGAGAGTTTGGCGGCAAAACCCGCGGTGATACTTTGGATCTCGACCAATTTAAGGAAGGCGATGTGGTTAAGGTCACGAGTGTCTCAAAGTCGAAGGGTTTCCAAGGGGTAGTCAAGCGGCACGGCTTTCACGGCGCGCCGGCAACGCACGGCACTAAACACGCTCATCGCCAAGCGGGATCCATTGGTGCCACGTGGCCGCAGCGGGTTATTAAAGGCCGGAGAATGGCCGGAAGAATGGGCGGGGGAAGGGTAACGTTGAAGCGAGTGAGTATTGTCAGGGTTGATGCCGAAAAGCAGCTTATGGCGCTTAAGGGGGCTTTACCGGGGAGGAGAGGAACGCTGGTTGAAATAAAGGGGTAGGGAATAGGGGCTAGGGGTTATCGTCATTGCGAGGCCGCCTATGGCGGGCCGAAGCAATCTCGAGATTGCCGCGCGCGCCCGGCGGCGCGCTCGCAATGACGGCGTAGGAGTTTATGGCGAAGAAAGGCTATATTTACATCATGACTAATCCTAGTAATACCGTCTTATACACCGGCGTGACCAGCGACTTACGAAAACGCGCGCATGAACATCAGAACAAGTTGGTTGAGGGATTTACCAAGAAATATAACGTCATCAAATTGGTGTACTATGAAGTATTTGATTCAATCGTAGATGCTATCCGACGCGAAAAGCAAATCAAGGCCGGTTCCCGCAAAAAGAAACTTGCTTTGATTGGCTCCTTGAATCCGGAGTTTCGGGATTTGTCCAGAGAGCTATGAGATTGCTTCGGGGTCAAGGACCCCTCGCAACGACGGAAAGAGAAAAAGCGCCGCACGTTCGTTATCGCGGCGCTATCGGCGGGCTACACTGTTATGTGAGCGAGGCAATCCGTAGCGTGAAGAGAGGAGAGCGTCCACCCTTTGCGTAGAACCGGAGTGCATAGCGGGTGGAAGCAACTCCTGCTCTCACTGCGCGGTCCGGGTCCTCCTCTGCACGCACATCATAGTGAGCTCCAACAGCTTGAGCGAAGAAGCTCTCTGCCTCTCTTGGCTCGGCGATTAATAGAGGAAGATCAACGCTACGTGCCATGGTTCCCTCCTCGTTGTTAGTTTAAAGTTGCCCCACTGAGTATCTATAATATGTATGTAACTAGAATGAATGTCAAGGTCTACAATCAATTAGGCAAGGAAGTCGGCGAAATGGAATTGCCGAAGGTTTTTGAGTTGCCGTGGAATGCCGATTTAATATACCAAGTGACGACTTCGCAGATGGCGAATCGGCGTCCGACTGTCGCCCATTCAAAGCATCGAGGCGATGTTTCCGGGGGAGGGCGGAAACCCTGGCGCCAAAAGGGCACGGGTCGCGCCCGTCACGGCTCGATACGTTCGCCTTTGTGGAAAGGCGGAGGGGTTACCCACGGGCCGCTTAAAGATCGGAACTTTAAGAAAGTCATTAACAGCAAAATGGTGGCCAAAGCTTTAGCGGTAGCCCTTTCAGCTAAAGCCAAAGATAATCAAATATTGGTGGTAGATAAACTGGCGTTTGATCAGCTAAAAACAAAAGAAGCCAGCGCTTTTTTCAGAAACTTGGCGAGAATTGAATTTTTCAACGACATAGCCGCAAAGAAAAACCGGGTTTTAGTTGCTCTTGAAAAGAATGATGAAGGCGCGAAGCGCTCTCTTCGTAATTTGCCATATGTGTCTTTGGATGAGGCGCGCAACTTGAATGCTCTGGATGTTTTGGCCAAGAAGTACATACTGATGTCTAAATCTTCGGTGGGCCAACTGGCTAAGCGGTTTTCCTAATTAGTGAACTCCGTTACTGCCGCCAGAACGGAGGAACGGAGTAAGTTATCCATGTATAACCCTTTTAAGAAGTCAAAACCTAAAGCTGAAAAGAAATCCGAGAAGCCAGAAGTCCGAGGCGATCTTTCACCGAAAGCTTCTAAAGCATCTTCGCTTAAGAGCGATCGAAGCACGGCGCCTAACTTTACGGCTATCCCTCATTTAACCGAGAAAGCCATGAGCGGCAGTACGCGAGGTTGGTATACCTTTCGCGTGCCGATGTCGGCCAACAAAATAACCGTTAAAGAAGTTATCCAAAGCCAATACGGTGTTAAGGTTCGGCGCGTAAGCGTGTTGAGACGCCGCGAAAAAAAAGTAAAAATAGGCAGAATCGAAGGCCGCGGGCCCAAATTCAAGAAAGCTACCGTAAAATTGGCGGCGGGAGAAAGTATTAATTTTAGTTAAAGTCGGTTATGAAAAAATACAGTCCCACATCGCCCGGAAGGCGACAAGGAGAAATAGTGGATACTTCAATGCTCTCGACCAAAGCCCCGGAAAAGGCTCTTCGTTTGGGGTTTAAGCGCGCGGTGGGCCGAAACTCTTACGGACGCATAACCACCCGGCATAAAGGCGGAGGGGTGAAGCGGCTATACCGCATTATCGATTTTGGTTACGACAAAAAAGATATGACCGCAGTTGTTGAGGCCTTGGAGTATGATCCCAACCGAACAAGTTTCATTGCCTTAGTCCGCTACGCTGACGGCGAGCGGCGCTACGTTCTTGCCCCGCAAAGTTTCAGGGTGGGGTCCAAGTTTATTGTTTCGGAGCGTGCGCCGGTAGAAGTTGGCAATCGGCTGCCGTTAAAGTCCATTCCGGTCGGGACTTATGTTTTTAACGTTGAGTTAATTTCGGGCCGAGGGTCGCAATTGGTTCGTTCAGCCGGAGTTTCGGCCCAAGTGATTGCCGCGGAAGGGGATTATGCCCAGCTAAAACTCCCGTCGGGTGAAGTGCGCATGATCCATGCTCGAAACTGGGCGACAATCGGCGCTTTGTCAAATCCAGAACGGCTATACATGACCATCGGCAAAGCCGGGCGTAACCGTATGCGGGGGATTCGGCCCACGGTTCGCGGTTCGGTCATGAACCCGCGAGATCATCCTTATGGCGGGGGAGAAGGCAAGCAATTGAGAGGAACAAAACACCCTAAGACTAAGTGGGGCAAGATAACCGGCGGAGTCAAAACTCGCAAAAGCAAGAGGTCGGACGGGTTCATACTCCAGCGAAGGAAAAAGTAAAAATGAAAAGGGGAAAACGGCAGTTTAAAGTCAAAAGTTCGACGGCAGACGATCTTGCGGAGTTTTTACTTTTTCATTTTCAGTTTTTAATTTGAGCGCAAGCCAATATGCCACGAAGTTTAAAAAAAGGGCCGTACGTCCATCCGAGCATCATAAAGCATATGGCGCGGGTGAGAGTCGGCGATAAGACGGTGATCAAGACCTGGGCGCGCAGTTCAACGATTACGCCGGAGATGATTGGTTTCCGTTTCGGCGTTCACAACGGTCGAGCTTTTGTCGAGTTTTTGGTAACCGAGGAGATGGTTGGCCATCGTCTCGGAGAGTTTTCTCCAACCCGCAAGTTCATCCGCCATGGCGGCAGAATGCAAAAAGAGATCGAACAAAAAGCTCAAGAAGTCGCTAAGCCGGCAACAGCTAAAAAGTGATTAACTGACATGAAAATTGCCGCAGAACTTAACTATTTGCGAATGTCGCCGCGGAAAGTGCGACTTCTTGCCGATGCTATACGCGGCAAAGACGTTTTATTGGCGGAGAGAGTTTTGCGCTTTGTTACCAAGGGCGCGGCTGGGCCGTTGGCCAAGCTTTTAAAATCGGCGGTGGCTAATGCGCGGAATAACTTTCAAGTTCCTGGTTCGGAGCAGTTGGTAATCTCGGAGATATTGGTCAACGAGGGGCCTACTTTAAAAAGAAGAAGAGCGCGAGCTATGGGCCGGGCATTCCCCATCAACAAGCGCACCAGTCACGTCCGTTTGGTTCTGGAGTCCTCCGGGACAGCAATAGCTCCTAAGAAAGTTAAGAAGCCAAGCATCAGCGTAGCCAGCAGCGGCGACCAAAAGGCCGAGGGGCAGACTTTGAGACCGTCGCCGGACAGGCAAGCGCCAAAATCCAGACCGAAGGTGGCCACCAAAACCACCGAATTTGTGAGGAGGATGTTTAGGAGAAAAGCCATCTAAGAAATGCAAAAATCAAAAGTCAAAAATCAAAATGACCACGAACGGATTGTTTTGCAATTTAACAGAGTAGGCAGATCAAAATTCAAAATTTTCCGCGAAGCGGGGTCCCAAAATTTTGCATTTT
>CAYNAP010000004.1:0-13410 GCA_964395285.1 uncultured Candidatus Saccharibacteria bacterium | reverse complement strand
ACTTTTTGAATTTTACATTGGAGCATCAGCGACTATGACCCACCGCGTACACCCATTTGTTTTTAGGTTAGGCGAGACAACGACTTGGAAGTCGCGCTGGTTTAATCCTAAGAAGTTTCAAGTCTATCTCAAGGAAGACACCCTTCTTCGCGAATGGCTGCGGAAGAGGCTTGAAGGCGCGCACGTGGCGGCGATAGAGATTGAGCGTTCACCCAGCGCTTTGATTTTGATCATCAAAACGTCGCGGCCGGGCATTCTGATCGGGCGCGGCGGGGAGGGTATTGAGAAATTAAAAAAAGATATAGAGAAAAAGATTAAGAGCACATGGAAATGGCCGCGAGGCAGCGCTGGCTCGGAGAAGAGAGAACTTAAGTTGAATATCGAAGAAGTGCGCTCGCCGGAAACCGACGCTACGATCGCCGCCACCGAAATAAGGGAGAACATCGAAAAAAGAATGCGTTTTCGAAGAGTGTTGAAACAGGCGGTAGACAAAGTCATGTCTCATAAGGAGGTGAAAGGGGTTAAGGTGATGATTTCCGGCAGGCTAGACGGCTCGGAAATGGCTAGAGTAGAATGGCTGAAGCGGGGCCAAATACCATTGCAGACCCTGCGGGCTAATGTCGATTATGCTTTAGTCGAAGCCCATACTACTTACGGAGTTATAGGCATAAAAGTGTGGATTTATAAGGGCGAAGTTTTCGCTGGAACGCCAGCGAAAACAAGTTCGTAAATTTTTTAAGTTTACAAGTTGGTGAGTTTTAAAACTTATGAACTTAAGCATAGCGTAACTTATAAACTTCAAACTTATGCTCCAACCCAAAAAGGTAAAACACAGAAAGTGGTTCAAAGGCCGAGCGCGCGGTGTTGAATCCCGCGGCGCCGGGCTGGCCTATGGCAGTTTTGGTCTGAAAGCCGAAGAAACCCGCTGGCTTACGGCCCGACAGATCGAAGCGGCTCGGCGGGCGATTACCCATTACATTCAGCGCGGCGGCAAGGTGTGGATTCGGGTTTTCCCGGATAAGCCGGTTACCAGGAAACCGCCGGAGGTGACGCTCGGCGGCGGTAAGGGCGCGGTGGATCACTATGTTTTTTCAGTGCGGCCGGGTAGAGTGCTTTTTGAAATGGACGGCGTTACAGTCGATATAGCGCGTGAGGCCCTGCGCCGGGCGGCCCACAAGTTGCCGATGAAGACAAAGTTCGTCGCGAAGTAATTTAGACCAATTTGCAAAAGATAATCCCAGGAAAATGAAAGGAGTTGAATTAAGAAAAAAGAATCCCGACGAACTGAAATCTTTGCTGAAGGAAAATTTGCTCCGGCGCGAAGAACTGTTTATACTTACTCACCAGAAAAAGTTTAAGAACGTCAAACAGCTGAAAATGGTCAAAAAAGAAATTGCCCGCATAAAGACTATTTTGCGCGAGAGTATAGAGCAAAGTAAAAGTTCCGGCTATTGGCATCGGCTTGGGGGCAAGTAAAGATCGTTATATCTATGAGAATTCTTAAGGGTACAGTTTCATCAAATAAAATGGTAAAAACCATAGTTGTTCGAGTTGACCAACTGCGCCGCCACCCTAAGTATCTGAAGTATTATCGGATAAGCCGTAAGTATAAAGTTAACGTCGACGACGCTAAGGAGTACCAGATCGGGGATATAGTTCGCATCCAAGAAACCAGACCAATATCTAAAGAAAAGAGATGGAGGGTTGCCGGATTGGTTAAACGCGCATCGGTTGCCGGTTTGGATTTGGGAGATGTTGACGAGGAGCCGATCCCAGAACTTACGGCAGCGGATGGACGCGGGAATCAAGACGCTGGGCAGCTAAAATAAATCCCCATACCTTCCCACGGGGTATTCTGGAAGGTGTGGGGATAAAAGTTCGGTGCAAAAATGATTCAACCGCGCACTATGCTGAAAGTCGCTGATAACTCCGGAGCAAAACTGCTTCAGGTTATTAAAGTTCTTGGAGGTTCACGCCGGCGTTATGCTGCCCTCGGCGACGTGGTAGTGGCCTCGGTAAAGATTGCTGAACCGCGGAAGGCGGTGAAGAAAAAAGATGTGGTCAGGGCGGTAATAGTGCGCCAAAGGCGGGCTTATCAGCGATCGGATGGCACTGCAGTGCGTTTTGATGACAATGCCGCGGTGGTTGTTGACGGTTTTGAGCCCAAGGGCGGCCGGATCTTCGGCCCGGTAGCCAGAGAGCTGCGTGAACGCGGGTTTACTAAAATCGTGTCTTTAGCCGAGGAAGTTATTTAAGGCTTTTGGCCGACATTTTCCAAAATCATGAAAGTAAGGAAAGGCGACACAGTTAAAATCCTTTCGGGCAAAGATCGCGGCAAAAAAGCCAAAGCTATCAGGATTTTGCCCAAAGAGTCGCGCCTGGTTGTCGAGGGCGTGAATATTAAGAAGAAGCACCGCAAGTCAAGGCGCCAGGATAAAAAAGGGGAAATTATTTTGATTCCTTTGCCGATTTCGGTTTCAGCGGTACAACTGGTTTGCCCGGCGTGCGGGCGGGCTACAAGAGTGAATATAAGGAAAGAAACCGGCAGGACCGTACGCATCTGCAAGAAGTGTAAAAAAGAATTTTGAAAGGCGTTAGACATGTTTAGCCTTCAAGAAAAATATAAGAAAGAGGCACTCCCGGCGATGAGGGCTAAGTTCGGTTTTAAGAGCGTTATGGCCGTGCCGAGGGTTCGGAAAGTTGTGGTCAACGTCGGGGTTGGCCGGGTTCGCGATGAAAAGCAGCTCGAGGTTGTGCGCAGAGTGCTCGGATTGATAACCGGTCAAAAGCCCGCGCCCCGTCCGGCCAAAAAGGCCATAGCCGCATTTAAAACCAGGAAGGGACTTATTGTCGGCTATCAAGTAACCTTGCGCGGAGGGCGGATGTGGGATTTTCTTACGCGACTGGTGAACATCACTATACCAAGACAGCGCGATTTTCACGGCATTGATCAAAAGTCGTTTGACGCCCAGGGAAGTTTGACAATCGGGTTTAAAGAGCATATAGTGTTTCCGGAAATGATCGGTGAAGACGTGCCGGCGTTATTCGGGTTAGAGGTGAGTATAGTAACAACGGCGAAACATCAGACCGAAGGCATTTCACTGTTAAAATTTTTGGGCTTGCCCATAAAGTAGGCCGGTCTTTAAGGTTAGTCCCAAATAGGTAAAGCAAGTTTCGCATAGAGATTTTAATGCCATGGCTAAAACATCAGTAATCGCCCGAGCTCTGAAAAAACCAAAATTCAGTTCGCGGATTGTTAGGCGTTGTTTTCGCTGCGGGCGCAAGCACGGCTATATGCGGGATTTTGGATTGTGCCGGATATGTTTTAGAGAACTCGCCAACAAAGGCGAGATACCCGGGGTTAAGAAATCAAGTTGGTGAGTTGGCAGGCGTGCAGGTTTTTGAGCTTTAGCAACTTATAGACTTAAAAACTTCAGAACTTATGACGGATCCAATTTCAGATTTTTTCATAAACATCAAGAACGGTTACCGGGCTCAAAAAGACTCGGTTGTTATACCCTACTCTAAAATGAAGGACGGTATCGCCCGCATTCTCGAGAGTAAACGTTACGTCCTTGGTGCGGAGAAGAAGGGGCGAAAAGTGCGGAAGTTTTTAGAAGTCAGATTGCGTTACGATGGGAAAGCCCCGGCCATGACCGACGTAAAACTTATTTCTAAACCTTCGCGCCGCCTTTATATAAAGAAGGACGAGATACATCGAGTCAGGCAGGGCTACGGCATCTCAATACTTTCAACTTCTCGAGGGCTGATGACCGGAGATGACGCTAAGAAAGCTGGCCTGGGAGGAGAGATAATCGCTGAAGTTTGGTGAGTTTATAGCTAACTAATGTCGGGAAATATATGAGTCGTATCGGCAAAAAACCCATCAATATTCCGGCGGGGGTGACCGTTCTTAGAGACGGTCGCAAGCTTAGTATCGCGGGGCCTAAGGGCGCTTTGTCTTTTACGATGAGACCCGAAGTGGACATGGTTTTCAGCGGCAGTACTTTAACTGTTATACCGGTTAAGCGAAGCCGCGAAACGGCGGCCATGTGGGGGTTGTCGCGGGCATTGGTGGCGTCAATGATTGAGGGCGTTGACAAAGGTTTTGAAAAAAGGTTGGAGATAGAAGGAATAGGCTACCGCGCCGCTTTAGACGGCAGGAACCTCCAGTTATTGGTCGGATTTTCACATCCGGTTAAGGTTGAAGCTCCCGAGGGCATAACTTTTAAAGTTGATAAAAATACTATCACCGTTTTCGGAGCCGATAAGGAACTGGTTGGCAATGTAGCCGCGCGGGTCAGGAAAATACGCCCACCGGAACCTTATAAGGGCAAGGGTATACACTATGTCGGCGAGAAAATAAGAAGGAAGTCGGGGAAAAAGGCGGTTGGATCCGGAGGGTAACTTTACCCCGCTAGAATGCCGCCGACTCCGTCGGCGGTAGAGCCAGAAGTGGCTATTGAGAGTATAATGTTCCCTGTCAGCCGGCTGCGAGGCACTCGTTCTAACGGGGTTTAGGACAAAAGCACGATGAAAAAGTTGCACAAAAAAACCGTGGCCAGAGTCAGGCGGGCTCGAAGGACCCGCCAAGTACTGCGAGGGACTAAAGACAGGCCCCGACTTTCCGTGTTTCGCTCGAACCGGCATGTGTCGGCTCAACTGATTGATGATATAGAAGGGTCGACTTTGGCCAGCGCCTCGGATTTGGATGTGTCAAAAAACAAGCCCAAGAAGGCTAAAACCGGTTTGGCGGATAGGGCAAAATTGGTCGGCGAGCGTTTAGCAGAGGCGGCAAAAGCCAAGGGCATTCGCAAAGTTAAGTTTGATCGAGGGCCCTACCGCTTTCACGGCTTGGTCAAGGCATTGGCCGAAGGCGCGAAAAAGTCGGGGTTATCTTTCTAATGAGGTCTGACTTACAACGGATAAAGTCTTTTAAGGCTATAAAGCAGCACTATGCCGCGACGTGATCGAAGATCGAGTCGAATGGGCGGGCAGGAGCGGTCGGAGTACGACCGCAAACTTTTGGACGTGCGAAGGGTCGCGCGGGTGGTTGCCGGGGGGAGGCGTTTTAGCTTTCGCACCACTGTGGTCATCGGCAACCGCAAAGGCAAAGTTGGTATAGGGGTGGCCAAGGGCCCGGATGTGACTACCGCTTCAGATAAGGCCATGATGCGGGCTAAGAAAGGGATGGTTGTCGTACCGATAACTCCCGCTGGCTCAATTGCCCACGAAGTAAAAGCAAAGTTTTCTTCGGCGGTGGTACTGCTGAAGCCCCGGCCAGTGGGTTCGGGCATTGTTGCCGGCGGAGCAGTGCGCGCCGTAGTTGAACTGGCTGGCATATTGAATATTTCCTCCAAAATTCTTTCCCGAACGCCGAATAAGCTTACTAACGCTATGGCCACGCTGGAGGCGCTGAAACAACTCAAGTTCTAATGCAAAAATTAAATATCAAAATGCAAAATTTTGGTTGTTCGCTTCGCGAATTTTTCATTTTGAATTGTCATTTTGCAGTTTGATTTTTGAATTTTAAATTGAGGCCACCTAAATTATATGCAACTTCACGAAATCAAACCTAAGACTTATAGCAGAGAAAGCCGCCGTATTGGCCGCGGGGGCAAGCGCGGTACCACTTCGGGACGAGGGACTAAAGGTCAAAAGGCCCGCGCCGGCCATAAAATACGCCCGGCTATCCGCGACATAATAAAGAAGCTGCCAAAGAGAAGGGGCTACCGGTTTCGAGTTTTTAAATCCAAGCCGATCGCAGTGAATGTGGCCCGGATATTAAAATACTTCCCGGAAGGCGCAACGATTGATCCTGCCGCCTTGATAAAAGCCCGGCTTGTTCGTAGAATAAAAGGTAACGCGCCGAAAATAAAAATTTTAGGCAAGCTCGGCGGTGTTGGCAAAAAGAAATTCGTTTTTAAAGACGTGGAGCTTTCGCGGGAGGTTAAATCCGGAGAATGAGGCGCGGATTACAAACTTGGTCGTCATCCAGCCGGTAAAAAACATACCACTAAACCTTGTTCGACAAACTCTTCCTAATTTTCAAGCTGCCCGATCTTCGCAAAAAGGTTTTTTTTGTTTTGGGTATTTTAGTGATTTTCAGGCTGGTGGCGGCTATACCGGCTCCGGGTTTTGATCCCAGCCGTCTTAAGGATTTTCTGGCCGGCAACCAATTTTTCGGCCTTTTAAATATTTTTTCCGGCGGGGTTCTTGAGAATATGTCAATTACTATGCTCGGTGTCGGGCCCTATATAACCGCCTCGATAATTATGCAGCTCCTGACTATGATTTTCCCGGCTCTCAAGGAAATGTATCAGGAAGAAGGCGAAGCCGGACGAGCGAAGTTTAATCAGTACGCACGCCTCCTAACTGTGCCCCTGGCTCTCCTGCAGGGTTACGGTTTGCTGATTGTTTTGGTGCGGCAGCAAGTTTTGCCGGCTTTGAGTTTGTTCAGCTATATTACCAGTTTGATCGCCATTACAGCCGGAACCATGTTTTTGATGTGGCTCGGCGAACTTATTTCCGAGAAGAACATTGGCAATGGCATTTCGCTCCTAATTTTCGCCGGTATTGTTTCGCGGCTGCCGGTCGATGTCCGCCAAACAATTTTAACTTTTAATTACCCGGCCGATATCCCTCTTTACTTGGCTTTTATTGTTGCGGCCGTTATTGTTATTACCGGGGTGGTGGTTATCACCGAGGGCCAAAGAAATATTCCGGTGTCCTATGCCAAACGCATCAGAGGCAATAGAGTGTTTGGCGGAGCGGAAACTCATTTACCATTAAGGGTCAACCAGGCCGGAGTGATACCCATAATTTTTGCGATATCAGTTATTTTGTTTCCCGGACTTATCGGCAATTTTCTGGCAACGGTCCCCAACGGCGCGGCTCAAACGGTGTCCCGATTTTTGATCCAGCTTCTTAATAACCAGTGGCTTTACGGAGTTTTATACTTTCTTCTGGTTTTTCTCTTTACTTACTTTTACACTGCGGTTACTTTCGATCCGCAGGCCATAGCCACGAATATCCAGAAGCAAGGAGGCTTTATTTTGGGCATGCGCCCGGGGCGGTCCACGGCCGATTATTTGCATAGGGTTCTCAACCGCATAACTCTTTTTGGGGCGCTCTTTTTGGGGTTTATAGCCATATTGCCGCTCGCGGTGCAGGCCGGTTTTGGCATAAGCGCTTTGACCATCGGCGGCACGTCGCTACTGATAGTCGTTTCGGTGGTACTCGAAACTTTAAAGCAAATTGATTCGCAGTTGGTGATGCATGAATATGAATAGACGCGCCAAAGCTAAAGGCCGGACTTTTGTTTTTCTAGGCATTTCCGGATCGGGCAAAGGGACTCAAACCGAGCTTCTTCTGAAAGCTTTGAATAATTCTAAAAACGTGAGCACCGGCGAAGGTTTGCGCAAGATCGCCAGGAACAAAAACTTGGCAAGTCGCTACATTAGGGAAGTTATGCGCCGCGGCGGATTGGTGCCGTATTGGGGAGCGGCTTATGTGTGGCTTAGTCAATTTTTTGAGAACTTAAAGGGCGATGAAAACGTAGTTTTCGATGGTGCGCCGCGGAGGATCGAGGAAGCGCATATGATGGATGACTTTATGATGAACGTCGGCCGCGAACTGCCGCTGGCTATTTATGTAAAGCTGACTAGAAAGGAGGCGTTTAGGCGTCTTTTGAAGCGCGGGCGTTTTGATGATAACGTCAAAGCCATTCGCGGCCGCTTTGATTTTTTTGAGAAGCATGTCAAGCCGGTGATAGACTATTATCAAAAAAGGAAGAGACTGGTGGTAATTGACGGCGGGAGGAGCGTTAGCGAAGTGTGGGGTGATTTAAGAAGAGCTTTGCGTTTAAAGTAACAATGGCGCATATTCACGACGAGATTGATTTTGTAGTCACTGCTCCGGTTGTTTATCCCCACACCTTCCCGAATACCCCGCGGTCTTGCCGCGGGGATGAAGGGCGGCTTAAAATCCTTCCCACGGGGTCTAATACCCCGTGGGAAGGTGTGGGGATTTATTCCGTTAGAACTCCACGGGCCACTAGCGGTCAATCGCCTGTTTCGCCGCCAACTTCCGAACAGGTTTCTTTGGAGCAGGATGCCGATTCTAGCGGGGTTAATCAGGGCAGAATTCTTTTAATTGACCACCGCGAACTTGGCTTGTGGTTGTTCCCGGGAGGCCACGTTGAACTCAATGAAAACACCGATCAGGCTTTGGCGCGCGAAATAAAAGAGGAGACTGGTTTTGGCCCTGAAGACTACGAGGTTTTGGCCGAGAGGCCGGCGTTAAGCGAGCATATTTCGCTGTGGCGGCCGCAGTGGATGAACGCGCATCCGATTAATCCAAGCCACTGGCATATAAGCCTGATGTATCTTGTCCGGGCTAGAAAGCTCGAGACGAAATTAGCGGCCGGGGAGCATAAGGAGATAAAATGGTTTACACCCAAGGACTTGGATGACCCGAAGCTTAACACGCCTAAAGATTTAAAATATTACGCCAAGGAGGCAATCCGGCTTGTAGGATGATTGTATCTTCGGAGCAAGAACTTAATATTCTTCGCGAGTGCGGGCGGCGTCTGGCTGTGGTCAACCAAAAGCTTGGCCAAGCCGTACGGCCCGGAGTTACCACGCTTGAGCTTGATCGCGTGGCCGAAGCGGCGATTTTATCTTTGGAGGGCGACCCGGTTTTTAAAGGGTACAGGGTTAAGAAGAGCGACAGACCATTCCCGGGAAGTTTATGCGCGTCAGTCAACGATGAAGTGGTGCACGGCATACCGCGCCGGGATCGATTGCTGAAGGACGGCGATATCGTGAGCTTGGATTTTGGCATGCGCTACCCGCGCCAGAGGGGTCTTATAACCGATATGGCGACGACTTTCCCGGTCGGCAAGGTTTCGAATGAGGTTATGCGTCTAGTCGCAGTCACTCGCGAGACTCTCATCACGGCTATTGATGGTTTGCGTGCCGGGATACGCACAGGCGACTTAGGATCTTTAATCCAGCAGTATGTGGAAAAAAACGGCTTCGGTGTTATACGCGAGATGATGGGTCATGGCGTGGGCAGGGGTTTGCATGAAGATCCCAATATTCCTAACTTTGGCTGGCCGGGAGAAGGCCCGGTTATAAAAGAAAACTCGGTTTTAGCCATCGAGCCGATGGCGACGTTGGGTAACCCGGATATTGCGCCGACAGACGACGGTTGGACCTGGAGAACGAGCGACGGGTCGCCTGCCGCCCATTTTGAGCATACCGTCTTTGTCACCAGAGAAGGAGCAGAAATTCTTACCCGCTTACAGTAAATTTTCAATTATCAATTTTCATTCAATTTTCAATGCGATAATTTTCAAGCGAGTTTGAAAATTTAAAGCTGGAGATTGAAAACTTCGATTGTGCGCTATCTCGGTATTGACTACGGCTCAAAGCGGATTGGTCTCGCATTGTCCGATGAGCAAGGTACGGTTGCTTTTCCTTACGCTACGGTCCAAAACCTAAGTGGGGTTTTAAAAGCCATAGCCAAAGAAAGCGTAAGGGGATTGATCATTGGCTTACCACTGTCATCGGCTGGAGAAGAAGGGCAAGAGGCCGGAGAAGTAAGAAAATTTGCCGCCGGGCTCGTAAAAAAGCTAAAATCAGAAAAGGCGCTCCGCGGCGGGGCGGCACCGGTTATAGAGTTTGAAAACGAGCTTTTTACGACTAAAATTGCCGAGGAGCATGCGCCTAAAGATAAGGCTGACGCCGCGGCCGCGGCGTTGATATTACAGTTATACCTCGACCGAGTTAAATGAGTTATTGAGTTTAATGAGTTGATGGGTTTTTTGAAACTCCGAAGCCGCTTGAAGCGGCCGAAACTCATTTAACTCATTAAACTGAATATGTATCTCTCCTGGGTCATACCGGCCTACAACGAAGAAAAGCGTATCGAGAGAACCGTCCGTGAAGTCGCGGATTTTTTGCGTTCGCGTCAAAGCCGGGGAGTTATTTCCGGCTACGAGATAATAGTAGCCAATTCGGCTTCTACCGACCGTACGGCCGAGGTTGTCGCCAAGCTCTCTTCGGAAATACCAAATCTTAAGTTGGATAGTTTGGTTAACCGCGGCAAGGGCTGGGCGGTCAAGCAGGGGATGTTAGCGGCGAGGGGCGATATCCGCCTTTTTTCGGATGCCGACAACTCCACTCCTCCCGAAAGTTTTGATAAGGCGGTGCCGCGGCTGCAAGAAGGCTGGGATGTTGTTATTTCTTCCCGCGATCCGCGCGACGCCGCAGGCGCTTCGCGCGATGTCGAAGAGCCGTGGTATCGCGAGGTTATGGGCAGTCTTGGCAATCTGCTTATACAGCTGGTAGGCGTTGCGGGCATTTGGGATACCCAAAACGGTTTCAAGGTTTTCAAGGCCAAGACAGCCGAGGATATTTTCTCAAGAACGCTCATCACCGGATTCGCTTTTGATATTGAGCTCTTGGCTATTGCGAGAATGAGCGGCTATAAAATAGCGATCGTGCCGGTGAAGTGGTTTTTTGCCGAAGACAGCAAGGTAACGTTTAAGGATTACTTTCAAGTTTTAAGGGATGTTTTTCGCATACGCTGGAATATTATTACTGGCAAGTACAAAAAATTATGAGGAGCGTTTCCGAACTGCGCCAAGATATAATTACCGGGGACTGGGTGGTGGTGGCTCGCGCGAGGAATAGGCGGCCGAACGAGTTTGCGAGAACCGGACGGCGGCTCAAGCCGCAGGCTAAAACTTGCCCATTTGATCGCTTGTTGCCGGAAACTGTTTTAGTCTATAACCGAAAAGGAGAGGTTTTCCGCCCGACAGCTAGGGAGCGCGTTTACCTCGAACAAAACTGGTGGGTTCAGGTAGCGCCTAATAAGTACCCGGCTTTTGGCTACGGCCAGTGCGGTTTGGATAGAAAGGCGGGGCCGTATAGTTGGCGGGACGGAGTCGGCTTCCACGATGTGGTTATTACTCGCGATCACCGCCGAGCTATGGGCCTTATGACCGGAGAAGAGGTAGCGGTTGTTCTGAAAGCTTATCGCGATCGGTATCTTTTTATAAAGGACAAAAACTGCGTGGAATATATTTCTATTTTCCACAATCACGGCCGTGAAGCCGGAGCATCAATGCGCCATCCTCATTCGCAGCTGATAGCCGTTCCGGTTATACCGCCGGATGTGAACCGTTCGCTGGTCGGGTCAGCCAGGTATTTTAAGAAGCATAAAAAATGTCCGCACTGCGTTATGTTGGATTACGAGCTAAAAGATAAAAAGCGGATTATCCACTTAAACCCGGATTTTGCGGCTTTCTGTCCTTTTGTTTCGCGGCAAGCTTTCGAGATAAGAATTTTCCCGCTGGAACACAGGCCGCGATTTGAGGAAACTACAGAAAGAGGATTGACTTTCGCTGCCGAGGCGCTGAAAACGGCATTGACCAAAATTTACAAAGGGCTTAGCAATCCCTCCTATAACTTTTTCATTCATACCGCGCCGGTAGCCGCGGGTAAAACTCCAGAAAACTACCACTGGCATATGGAAATAGTGCCCAAGACGCAAATTTGGGCCGGTTTTGAGATTGGGACAGGGATAGAGATTTCTACAGTAGCGCCTGAAACAGCGGCGGGATTTCTTAAGAAGATTAAATAGATTTCGCTTTAGCCTTCATTCAAGTTGCGACGGACAAGTCGGTGCGGCTATTTTTAACATGTCGTTAGTCCATGAGTCGAAAAACACAATTGGCAATTATAATAATTCTTGCGGTTGCGACTCTCTTGATTTTCTTTAATGTCTGGAAACCATCAAATCGATATGGGACATATCTATTGAGTCCGCGGGTCCAAACCACGAACCGTATTACAAGTAGTGAAAACGGGCTAAACATCGTCGGAAATGATTCTTGCAAAGAACAAACCGGCTCCGCTATAAACCTTTTAAAAGACAAATCCCCAAGAGATTATCAAAGACTCTTGAAGCACCTTGGTACTATAGAATGTATCAACTCCGGCTCTGCTGTGTACCCTTGGCAGAATCCACCGCTTTTTCGCGTGGGCAGGGAAACCATTAACGCTGGTGTTTTTTGGTACGCTAGCGTTCTCGTACACGAAACTTGCCACATTGAACTCTATTCCAAAGGCCTAGTTTGGCAAGGAGAAGGCCCGGAAAAAATGTGTCTAGAAATACAGTATGATGCCCTGGTAAAAATAGGAGCTAATAAAGATTTGCTGGATTACGCGAGGAATATTATAAATTCAGAATGGTGGAAGCAGGCGCCGGAAAATAGCTGGTATTAAAAATAAGGCAGATTTGGTAAAATGAATTATGAGTAAACAAAAGGTTTCGTTAGTGGTTTTGGGAGTTATGGTTATTGCCGGCACGGCCGGTGTTTGGTAAAAGAAAATTTAATTCTATGAATCAAGAAATTCCACCACAACAATTACATTCTATTTTTCCAGACAATAAAAAGAAAATAATTACTGTTATTATTAGCATAATAGCTATTGTTTTTATCGCTGTCAGTGGATATTTTGTCTTTTCAAAGAGATCAATAACGCCGGCCGAAACCGAGACTCAACAAACGCCTCAACAGATAGATACTACTGACTGGAAGACATACCGGAATGAAGAATATGGGTTTGAGGTTAAACATCCAGACAGTTGGTTGGTAAATTATGACAAAGCGCGGTATCCCGAAAGCGATGAGTCGGATCCAAGATTTACGGTCACGGAGCCCGGTCTTATCAAAGATTCAAAATGTTATACGTCCTTTATTTTTAAGAATCCGGAAAATCCTGAAAAATACCCGTATAACCTGCACTCGGAGACGTATAAAAAACAAGAATGTGAAATAATACTGAATCATGTTATCTCTACTTTCAGATTTATCGAATCGAAAGATATATCAAATTGGCAAATCTATCGTAATGAGCAATATGGGTTTGAATTTAGATATCCCGTTAACTTTGTCATTGGAAAATACAAAAAAGAAGACCCCGCATCATTTCCAAATGCAATTGTTTTGATAGAAAAGTCCATACTCGGAAATATCTCTTCCACGGAAATCCCGGTTGGTGAAATCTCTACTATCGTAATTCGTATTCATGTCGGCATGCAGGCCAAGTTTTATAAAAATTTTGCAGACGAGAAATCCATAGCCATTTTTTACGAGAAATATAAGAATTTTAACCCCAAAGATGCTCTCCTTACGATTGGATCATATAAGGTAGCGAAACTTCCCGGCTACCCCGGGCCCTATGGCGATACCGCTTTCTACTATGTTTTGGTTAAATCCGACAATATGGTTTTTGACTTCACCGCGCCTAAAAGTAAGTTTAATGCTGTTGTTAGCGGTATCCATACGGGCCCCCCTTCTGATTATGGCCAAGTAATAGAAAAAATAATCTCGAC
>CAYNAP010000003.1:0-24355 GCA_964395285.1 uncultured Candidatus Saccharibacteria bacterium | reverse complement strand
CCAAATTTTGGTGGGAGGGCAAGAGACCACAGGGTATTCAGGAAGGTGTGGTGATAAATTACAGCTTGTTTTGGCTTAGTCTGTCCGGTGTGTTATTCGGCTTAGCCATCTCCACCAAATGGGTGGCTTTGGCCTTCTTATCCACCGCCGGCATCTTTATTTTATGGGACATCTTCCAAGAGTTGCTCCGCGAGCGTTTTCAATTCTTTAAGCAACGAGCAAGCTGCGCTCACCTCGCGAAACTATTTTCGGCTATTATCGTTCTACCAGTTTTAATATATATTTTAGTTTTTTTCATCCATTTCAGACTAATTACCCAGCCGGGCCAGGGCAACGCTTTTCTTTCCTCACAATTCCAAACCAAAAACTTTATTGGCAAATTTATCGAGCTGAATAAGGCCATGCACACGGTTAACGCCAACAATCTTGCCCCGCACGCCTATTCGAGTCGTCCCTACACTTGGCCGCTGATGACTCGCTCGGTTTTTTACTGGACCAAAACCGCCGAGCAGGGTGTGGCGAGAATTTATCTCCTCGGCAATCCCGTAATATGGTGGTCTTCGACTTTATTCGGGGTTCTCGCTTTGCTTTTTTGGCATCCGCGGGAAAATGAATCAAAAAAGTGGCTCCTCGTCTGGCTGTGGATTATCGCCATGTTTCCGCTTCTGCCGGTCAAGCGCACTCTATTCATATACCACTACTTCACCGCGCTTATTGCCGCGGTCATGCTTATGGCCGGATGGCTCGGCGACGAGCCGGCCGGCCGCTATAAAAGATTTGTACTCTACTCGATTGGCCTAGCCGCTCTCGCCGCTTTTATCTTTTTCGCGCCTCTATCTTACGGATTTTTTCTCTCCGAACCTGCTTATAAGTTAAGAATCTGGCTGCCGAGTTGGATTTAACCTTCCTTGTTTATATCCCCTTGCATTCATCTGCGGCCGCTCGCCTCGCTCGACGCCCGCCTCGACTCGCCGTCTTCGGCGAGGCGGGCAAGTCAAAGCGGGGAAGGCCGTGGGTATCTATATCCGTCGCCTATCGTCATCAGCCACAGGTAATTATCCGGTTGCGGAAATAATCTTCCGATCCTCCAAAACAATGTCAACAACCTTGTAAACGATCGTGAACATTATTGTTGACTCACTTCAGGACTCACTTCAGAAAACTTCGGGGCTTTGCATTCTAATAAAATAATGTTAAAATAAGCAACTTGAGCGACGACTTCGACGAAAATTACTACTTTGGTCGGATCAAATCCAACTACTTTAATACCGTATCCATTCGGTTAAGCTGTCTTGGTGGCCAGTGCTAAGAGTAATTAAAAAGTACCGCGGTGGATCGTTTTTGGATATCGGCTGCGCTTTCGGCTATCTGGTAAATTACGCCGCGCCATATTTCGATGACGCTGTCGGACTTGATATATCAGCTTATGCCATCAGCATCGCAAAACAACTCTTACCGAACCTGGACTTCACAATAGGTGACATCGCCACAATGCCCTTCGCTGACAAAAGCTTTAGCTTTATAACCGTCTTGGATACTCTCGAACATACCCCGGATGTAAAGTCGTCGCTTACCGAAATTAGAAGAGTACTAGAGAGTGGTGGCGTAGTCCTTATCCGCATGCCTTATAGAGGTTTTTGGCGAAGACTCCTCGGCTGGTACGATATAGACCAAACCCATATTTCAATACTGACGACGGCGGAATGGTTTGATGTTGTCCAAAGCAGCGGGTTTAAAGTAATAAGCTGGAATAAATACTTCACGCCGTGGGGTGGCAATATCAATTTTTTGTTGCAAAAATGAACAAGCGGAACAGCAAAAGTCAAAAAAAAGTTTTCGTTGCCATGAGTGGAGGAGTGGATTCCTCCGTCGCTGCAGCGCTCCTTAAAGAGCGCAATTTCGACGTTACCGGCATACACATCAAAATATGGTCAGACCCTGATCTGCCCTGCACCGCAAAGGAAGACCGACTCGACGCCATGCGCGTTGCCGCAAAACTCAACATACCTTTTGAAACTTGGGACTTCGCTCAAGAATACCGCGCCGAGGTTGTCGACTACATGATTAAGGAATACGCCGCCGGGCGCACTCCCAACCCCGACGTGATGTGCAATCGGCATATCAAGTTCGGCGCCTTTCTTAGGCGCGCACTGGAACGAGGAGCGGATTTTGTGGCCACGGGACACTATACAAAAATTCAAAATTCAAAAATCAAAAATCAAAATGACAAATCAAAATTTAAAAATATCTACAAACTGCTTCAAGCAAAGGACAAAAATAAGGATCAGTCTTACTTCCTTTGGACTCTAACCCAAAACCAGCTAAAACATTGCCTGTTCCCGATCGGCGAATACACCAAAACCGAGGTCCGCGCGATAGCCAAAAAACTCGACTTGCCCACAGCCGACAAACCCGACTCGCAAGGAGTTTGCTTTATCGGCGAATTCGATATGGCCGAATTCCTCAAAAAATACATTCCCCAGCGCAAGGGCAGAGTTTTGACTACATCGGGTAAAGTTGCCGGCGAGCATAGCGGTGTTGAATTTTACACTATCGGCCAGCGCGAGGGTTTGCATATCGGCGGAGGGATACCCTACTACGTTACTGAAAAAAATACCGCGACTAACACCCTGGTGGTCGCCGAAGGTCCCTATGATGAAAAGCTTTTCCAAGGGGAACTCGTTGCCAGTGATGCAAACTGGATTTCCGGCTCTCCGCCGCGAATACCCTTTACCTGCGAGGCACGCATAAGATATCGCCAGCCCCTACAGAGTTGCAGAGTTTATGAGTTTAATGAGTTCCGTCGGAGTGCAACTCACCAACTCATCAACTCACCAACTCATCAACTGCGCGTCGTCTTCGACGAGCCGCAGCGCGCCGTAACCCCCGGCCAGTCCGTGGTTTTCTACAAAGACAGTGAGATGCTCGGCGGCGCGATTATCGCATAATTGACTTTTTATTCTTAAACGCTAGCATAAAAAAACAGCACAAACTGGTACCGTCCTCAACTCTCAATCGGAGGTGAGGGACTTGTTCTCAGCAAACTGTCCATTTTGTGGTGAAAAAATTGCCAGTGAGTTCGAAGACGTAATCGAAAACCACATAATGGAGTGTCGCGATCGCGCTTCTCCTCGCAAGCGCGGCGACCTCGGGGCCTTTGCCCCAGAAGAGTTCGAGCGTTACGCTATAACCCCCGAGGATGCGCTGCCGTTACCTCCGGCCGACGACCCCAAGGCCAACTATCTAGTTTAGCGCCACCGACCACCTTTGCCGCGCAAGGGGGTCTTTTTTTGAAAAATTTCATCAAATCAGCTATTATTCTCTCATGCAATCCGACCAAATCCGCCAAAAGTTCTTGGAATTTTTCGAAAAGCGGGGGCATAAAATCGTGCCGTCGTCCTCTTTAATTCCCGACGACCCATCGGTGCTTTTGACCACCGCCGGTATGCAGCAGTTCAAGCCATATTTGACCGGGAAAGACAATCCGGAAGAGCGCTTCGGAAGTAAAAATGTTTTTTCTATTCAAAAGAGTTTTCGAACCTCAGACATTGATGAGGTTGGAGACACTTCACACCTGACATTCTTCGAGATGGTTGGCAACTTCTCATTTGGCGGATACTTCAAGGAGGGAGCTATACCGCTTAGTTTTGAGTTTATCACTTCGCCCGAGGGTCTCGGCATTAGTCCTCAAAAGCTTTTTATCACTGCTTTCAAGGGAGATGACGAAGTACCGCGAGATGATGAAGCAATAAGAATATGGCGGGAGCAGTTTGCCAAAGTTGGAATATCAGCCGAGGTAGGGGAACGCATCTTTCTTTATGGGCGGGAAAAGAACTGGTGGGAAGCTGGACCTGGTCCTGCGGGACCGGACGCCGAGATGTTTTACGACTTTGGCACTCCACATGACACCAAATATGGCCCGACCTGTCATCCAAACTGTGATTGCGGACGATTTGTAGAAATCGGCAATGACGTTTTCGTGCAATACAATAAAACCGCTGATGGGAAATATGAGCCCCTGCAGCAAAAGGCGATTGACAACGGCCGCGGTTTCGAGCGGTTAGTAATGGTTATGCAGGGCAAGAAGAATGTTTTTGAGACCGATCTCTTCGCACCGTTTACTGCGCTCATTCCCGATTCGCTTGACAATCATAGGAAACGCATCATCGTCGACCATCTGCGCGGTGCGGTATTCCTTATAACTGACGGCGTTCGACCAGCAAACAAAGAAGCGGGGTATGTACTCCGGCGCATTCTGCGTAGAGTATTCGGTTACCTAAAATTTCCCATCGTCACGGGGATGCAGCGTTTCGAGCCGGGCTCAAGCGTACCCCGGTTGCTTCAAGCTCACACTCTCGACAGCATAGTTGATGAAATCATCCAACAGTATGGCGAATCTTATCTAGAGCTGCCCCGCGAAGCTCAAACCGTCAAAGAAGTCATACGGGAGGAACGCGAGAAATTTATGATAACACTGGAGCAAGGTCTTAGAGAATTCCACAAACTCGGTAGCGGCGTAACTCCCAAGAAAGCGTTTTGGCTGTATCAAACCTATGGCTTGCCGCTTGAGCTAATGAACGACTTGATCAAAGAAAAAGGTGAGAGAGGATTTCCGGCAATCACCCGCGAGGCCTTCGACGATGAATTCGCCAAGCACCAACAAACCTCCCGCGCCGGGGCCGAACGCAAATTCGGCGGCCACGGCTTATTGCTTGATACCGGCGAACTTAAAGCCGGCGACAAAACCGAGCTCGACAAAGTCACGCGGCTGCATACTGCCACTCATCTTCTTAACGCCGCCCTGCATCAAGTCCTGGGTGATACCGTTGAACAGCGCGGCTCGGATATAACCGTTGAGCGCGCTCGCTTCGACTTTCGCTTTCCGCGCAAGGTGGAACCTGCCGAGCTTAAAAAAATGGAAGAGATTGTCAATGCTTACATCAGGGAGGCCCTTCCGGTTAGCTCGACCGAGTTGGACTTGGAAGATGCCAAGAAATCGGGCGCCTTATACTTCGCCCAAGGGCGCTATCCTAATCGCGTCAAAGTTTACACTATCGGCGGCGAAAGTGAAAATAGCGCAATATCTCGTGAGCTATGCGGTGGTCCGCATGTCAAAAACACCTCTGAAATAGGCGTTTTCCGTATCATTAAGGAAGAGTCGTCATCTGCCGGCGTCCGTCGGATAAGGGTTGTCGTCAGCCCTTAACAGGCTGGATTTAAGAAGTCATGCTTTTATACAGCCGCTGAAAACTTCCGTTGTGCTATACTGGAGAAGTATGGGCAGTTTTTTATCCAAACTGACTGGCAAAAAAGAACCCCGGCACTTGATTGCCGTTGACATAGGGTCGAATACCGCCATCCGATCGCTGCTTTTCGATCAGGCCGAAACCGATTGTATGGCCATCAAGAAGCAAACCTTCGAATTGCCGAAACGCGAGAACGAAGCTGATTTAATTGCGCCGATCAGTGAAGCGTTGCGGCAGCTGATTTTCCAATATGTCAAAGAGGCTGGCCGAGTTCCCAGCCAAGTTCTGGTTGGGCTCGGCAGCCACTTCACTTTCAATGAAATTACCGTAGAAAAATCTGTTCGAAAACGGCCCCGCGAGGTTATCGGCTCATCCGAACTGCAAGGCATGATTAATAACTTCCTTGATAAGCACCGCTTACAAATAATCGGCGCCTCTCCTTATGCCCTGATTCATCTCATACCGTTCAAGATATCCATTGATGGCTACCGGGTAGACGTACTCGGTGAAAATACTCATGGGCAAGTCCTCGAAATATCGCTCTTTGCCACTTACGTCTTGAACTCTTATTGGGAGGCATTGTGGCGGCTTAGATCGTTGTGGGGCGGGCTGGAGCTCGGGTTTGTTTCCAATCAAGATGCCGTTGCCGGGACTTTAGTGTCCATTTTGAACGTGCATGAGGCCCTGATATTAAAGATAGGAGCCGCGACAACCGAGGTATCTATACTGGGCGAGGGCGTGATACAATTCACCGGCCAATTCGAAGTTGGCGGCGATCACTTCACCAAAGCCATAGCCCGCCGCCTTAGCACTGGCGTTACTGAAGCCGAGCGCATCAAGCAGCAGCTCGAAACGGTTGACCTGCCGGAGAAAACCGCGGAAACGGTTAAGACCGCAGTCGAATCGGTTGCCGCACTCTGGCTGTCCGAGCTCGTAAAGTTGCTCAAGAATCAAGATGGATTTGTTCTCCCTAAACTTGTCTACATTCTCGGCGGGGGAGCGCGTTTAGAAGCGATCCTTCAAACTCTTGCGAATACGCCGTGGTTTGACGAATTAACCTTCCTAAAGAGTGTTGAGATAAAGCGGCTTAATGCCGAAGATTTAAGCGCAAAAATCTTTCGCAACGCCAAGTCGCCGTTAACTGGTCCGGAAGAAGTGAGTCTGGCCGCCTTGGTTCAGCGCCTGGCTGCCAATAGAAGAAATATTCATCGCGGCAGAGAGAACGCTAACCTCGGCAAGAATATGCATGACAATATTGAAATCAAAATAAACCAGTGAATTACTTCGACGATCTAAAAAAGAAAAAAATTGACTCGGTTTCGGCCGCTGGATCATCTTCCCCGGAGGGCTCATCGCCAAAGAAGCGGCGCATAGTAGCCGATATCGTTCCGCCCGCGAAAGCCGAAACTCGTTCGCCCATATCAGCCAAGGGCCTCCGGCAAGCCGCGGCAATTGAAGCGACCAGCCGCCCCAAGGAGGAAAAATCGGTCCAAATCGGGAACGCCCGGCCCGCACCCCGGCCTGATCTTAATTCTCTCCGCGGATCAAGATCGCTCGATTACAGTCAGCCGGCCAAACCAGCCGCCCCGGAAAAACTGCCTAATGAACTCATCGTTGAGCAGAATCTGCCGATTCACGTGTGGGAGCCGGAAAGAGCCAGACGGACTAAAAGGAAAATAAAAATTATTTTCTGGTCGCTCTTTGCCGCCGTGGTTCTAGCTTTCACTTTGACAACTTTTGTTTGGCCCCGCTATTCTATAACCGTCTCCCCCAGAGTGTACACCGCACCCGTGGAGCGCATTGATTTTACCGCCGAAACGACGGCCGACCAAATAGATGCTTCCTCCCGCCGCATTCCGGCTATGGCTGTTGCCGTCGAAAAAACTCTGCAAAAAAGCTACGACTCGACCGGAAAGAAGTACATAGAAGAAAAGGCCCAAGGCAAGGTATTAATATTCAACGCTTACAGTTCCGCGCCGCAGGTTTTGATTGCCAGTACTCGTTTCCAAGTTCCATCGGGGAAAATATTTCGCCTCCGCGATGCGCTAACTGTTCCCGGGGCGAAAGTCATCGAAGGGAAAATAGTTCCGACTTCACTGGCGGCCAATTTGATTGCTGATAGCGCCGGGGAAGAATACAATATCGGGCCCGCCGAGCTAAGAATATCAAGTTTCCGCGGCACGCCTAAATATGACGGCTTCTACGCAAAAAACGAGACGAGCTTCAGCGGCGGCTTCAAAGGCGAAGCCGACATAGTGCTGCCCGAGGATTTAGTGCGAGCCAGCCAAGACCTTACCCGCCGCATTTTTGACGAGCTGAAACTTGAGTTGCGGAATAAGATGCCTTCGGGGTCGGATTTTGTGGTGCCAAATGGGGCGCGCGAAATCGTAATTACCGAAATACAGCAGCCGAATTCCGGCGACCGGCTGAAGCAATTCCAAGTTTCCGTCTCGGCCCGCGGCCACTTAATGGCCATTAGGCAATCGCACGTCAACGAAGTTGTGACCTCGGTCTCCTTGCCCACATCTAACGATTTTACAATAGACTCTTCGCTAAGCCAAAATGAGCTGGTGTTGAGCGATGCCAAATTTGTGCAGGATGAAAATCATCTATCCTTTTCTGTGGCCGGAAAATTTAAATACTGGCGTATGACAAGTTTTGACGAGTTGTTCGAAACCCTGCGCGCTTCAACCCCGGCAAAAGCCGAGTCTTATCTCCGCAGTCGCGATGAAATCGGATCATTTCAAGTCAAGAAATTCCCGACCTGGCTTTGGTTTATACCCAAAAAATCAGGCAGCTTTGAGCTTAGCATTGAAAAAGCCCGTTAATATGGGAGAAATCCATCTGTGGCTAAAAAGCTTGCCATATTATAACGATAATGTTACGCTTAACACTGTTTCCCCATGAGCAGCAAAGAAAAGATCCTTAAGGAGGGTATAGTGCAGGAAGCCCTGCCAAGTACCCTGTTTCGGGTGCGTTTAGATGACGGGAAGGACGTTCTGGGCCATTTGGCTGGGAAAATGCGGTTAAATTTCATTAAAGTCCTGCCGGGGGACCGGGTTCAAATTGAGCTTTCCCCATACGATGAAACCAAGGGCAGAATAGTCCGCCGCATGAAATAACCGGCTGGCGGGGCTTCGATCTGGCGCGATAGCGCATTTTTGTTGTCTCGATGTTATTCTTATGAAAGTCAGGGCATCCGTAAAAAAATTCTGCAAAAACTGCAAGGTTGTCCGCCGAAAGGGGCGAGTTTTTGTGATTTGTTCCACGCCCAAGCATAAGCAAAGACAAGGATGATAAAAATGCAAAATTCAACCTTCGTCCCGGGCTCAGGTCGAGGGAAACTCAAAACTAAGCGCGAAATCGTTAATCGTTCCGAAATTCAGTTTTGAGCTTTGAGCTAACTATTATGCGCATCGTCGGCACCACAATCCCAGACAATAAAAAAGTAGAATATGCTTTGGCCTATATTTACGGCGTGGGCATCCCTTTAGCTAAACGATTAGTGATTGAAGCCAAAATATCGCCGACCAAACTGGCCAAGGACCTCGCCCCCGAAGAAATAAACCGCTTGCGCGAACTTATTGAAAAAAACCACAGAATCGAAGGCGAGCTGCGGCGTGAGACGATGATGAACATAAAACGGCTTAAGGACATTTCATCCCTGCGCGGGTTGAGGCATATCCGCGGGTTACCTGTCAGAGGCCAAAGGACCAAGACAAATTCGAGAACGCGTCGCGGCAACGTCCGAAAAACAATGGGTTCGGGACGAAGACCAGCGACCTCACCCACCTAAAAATCCGAAACTCGAAATCCTAAATCCGAAACAAATCCAAATGGCTAAAATCCAAATTCGAAACGTGCTTGTAATTTAGGAAATTCGAATTCTGAATTTGTTTTGAATTTCGTGCTTGGAATTTCGCGCTTTCAATAATATGGGCAAGAAACGAGTAATAAAGCAAACCGAAGAAGAGCTGGCCAAAGAAGGCGAAGCCATGTTAGCCCAGCGCGAAAAAACTCTGGCCGCCGCGGGCGCCAACCGGCCAGCGGTCCACCGCGGCATTGCCCACATACTTGCCACCTACAACAACACCTTGATCACGCTTACTGACAGCCGGGGCGGTGTCGTAGCTTGGTCCTCCGCAGGTTCGCTTGGTTTTAAGGGAACTAAAAAAGCTACTCCTTTTGCCGCAGCTCGCGTAGCTGAAACCGTAGCCGAAAAAGCTAAAAAGATAGGTTTAGAAGATCTAATTGTCTTAGTAAAAGGCGTGGGGGCCGGGCGCGAGTCAGCTATAAGATCACTGGCCAACCATGGGCTTAATATCTCGCTGATAAAAGACATCACCCCGTTGCCGCATAATGGCCCGCGAGCCAAGAAAGTAAGACGCGTATGATAGAAATGCAAAAATCAAAAATCAACCTTCGTCTCGAGCTCAGGTCAAGGGAAAATCAAAATTTTGGAAGCTCCGACGCGCCGTCGGAGCAACCACAATTTTGCATTTTGCATTTTAAATTTTGAATCAGCCATGAAATTGTATACACCTTCGAGAATAAGTAGGCGTCTCGGTGAAAAGTTTTTCTTCAAAGCCGAACGGGATATGACCGCGAAGTCAGCCATGGTTCGCCGACCCTATCCGCCGGGCGTGCATGGTAAAAGGGGATCAAGAGCTTCTTCGGAATTTGGCACTGAACTGAAAGAAAAACAAAAGGTGAGGTATCTATACGGAATAAGCGATAAAGTTCTGAAAAAATACGTTGGCAAAGCCGCTCAAGCGCGTAGTGGAACAAAAACCGAAGCTTTGTATAAATCTCTTGAGCGCCGTTTAGATAATGCGGTTTTCCGCCTGGGGCTAGCCCCGTCGCGAAGAATATCGCGCCAAATGGTAAGCCACGGCCACCTGGAAGTAAATGGCCGACCTGTAAGAACGCCTTCAATAGGACTTAGGCCGGGAGATCAGGTCGCCGTCAGGCAAGCTAGCCGCGGGAAAATGATATTCGAAGGGTTAGCTCTGAAGTTGAAGAAGCACCAGCCTCCTTCCTGGCTAAGTCTGGACGTTGAAGCAATGTCCGGTGCCGTACAAAGTCTGCCGTCTCTGGAAGAAGACAACTCTTTCCAAAACTTAAGTAAAGTCATAGAATACTACTCGCGATAACTAGGTAACGGCCGTAATAAATTTTAAGGACTATGATACCCCTCCCCCAATATCCCAAGGTGGTCGAAGAGCAAGCCAATCGCGCTGTTTTTGATATCGAAGGCCTATGGCCGGGATTCGGCCATACCATCGGCAACGCCATGCGGCGCGTTTTATTATCGTCTCTCGAGGGTGCCGCTATAACTTCGGTCAAGATTCAGGGAGCCCAGCATGAATTCTCAACCTTGCCGGGAGTATTGGAAGACATGGTGATCGTAACTCTTAACCTCAAACAAGTAAGGTTCAAGATGCACGGCGCAGGCCCTTTTACCGCGAGTATTTCAGTCAAGGGTGAAAAGGCTATAAAAGGAGAGGATATTAAATGCCCTTCCCAACTGGAAGTTATCAACACTGGCCAGCACATCGCTACCTTAACCGATAAGAAAGCGGTATTGGAAATGGATCTGACAGTTGAAAAAGGCGTTGGCTTCCAACCTGTTGAATCAAGACAGAAAGAAAAAGTGGAAATAGGCACTATTGCTTTGGATGCGTCCTTCTCGCCGCTGCGGGTGGTCAACTATGAAGTTGAAAACATGCGCGTCAGCGATCGCACTGATTATAATCGGGTGCGGTTCCAAATCGAAACCGATGGCAGTATTTCGCCTCGGGAGGCTTTCTCCTCGGCTGCCAAGATTTTACAGGAACAGTTTTCAACTTTAGCCAATGTATTCAGCGCCGAAGACAAAAAATACGAAGTGCTCGCTTCCGCCGAAGTAACCGCGGCTGCGGAGGAAGAGAATAAGGAAGAAGAAGGCGACAGTTTCGAGGAACAGGTTTTGAAGAAAAAAATCGAAGACCTTGATCTGTCTACGCGAACCATGAACGCCTTGGTCAAGGCCAGTGTTAAAAATGTCGGCGCGTTAGCCAAAAGAAGTGAGAAAAAGCTCAAGGACATTGAGGGCTTGGGCGACAAAGGAGTCATTGAAATAAAAAAGGCTCTTGGCAACCTTGGGCTGACGCTGAAACAATAAATTCGAAGTCCCCGATGCGCCTTCGGCGGCGGCCGCAATTTTTCATTTTTCGTTTCCTTTTGAGTTCGATTCCATGCGCCATCTGAAGAGAGGGAGAAAATTTGGTCGGGAAAGAAATCAGCGAAAAGCTCTCCTTCGCAATTTAATGCACCAGCTATTTATGCGTGACCGGTTAATGACTACCGAGGCTAGAGCCAAAGAACTGGCTCCCATCGCCGAAAAAATAATAACCATAGCCAAGAAGGGGGATCCATCATCGCGGAAAAACATCGCCCGCCGCCTGTCCCCGCCGGCCGCCGATAAACTTGCTAAAGTCATCGCTCCCTATTTTCGTCAGAGAAGGGGTGGATACACAAGAATAATAAAACTCGGCCAACGCAGCAGCGATTCGAGCAAGCGCGTAATACTCGAGTTAGTCAAATAAATCCCCACACCTTCCCACGGGGTATTAGACCCCGTAGGAAGAATTTGAAGCCGCCCTTCACCCCCACACCAAAAGTGTTGGTGTGGGGGTTCACCCTCCCACCAAATTTTGGTGGGAGGGCAAGAGACCGCGGGGTATTCGGGAAGGTGTGGGGATAAAATGACTCGATTCCCCCCCATCACTCGCTTATCAAGACTTAACTGCCGCTAAACTATAGGGGTAAAACCTGTGACCAAAACCTATACCATTGATGCTTCAACAAAATCTCTCGGGAGGATAGCTTCACAAGCGGCCGTTTTGCTTATGGGTAAAAACAAAGCCAACTTCGAGCGATACCGCCGTGAGCCCGTTCGGGTAAATATTTTTAATGCTGACCGCATAGTGCTAACCGGGCGCAAGTGGTCGGAGAAAAAATATTATCGCCACTCCGGATACCTCGGAAAGTTAAAAACTGCGAGTGCCGAGCGTATGCGCGATCTAAATTCATGCCGCATGGTTGAACTCGCCGTTAAGGGCATGCTGCCAAAAAACAAGCTAAGCAAGCTGGCTTTGAAAAGTCTTAGAATTTACAAAGGTTCCATTGACGCCGCGGCAGCGATCGCCGCCGCCAAAAAAAGATAAAGTTACAAGCGGTCATGTCAATATAAAATGCCCAAAAGCAAATCGCTAAAATCAAAACCCGCGGAGCATAAAGAGCTAATCAAGAAAGCCGCGGCTCACCCCGCGCTGAAAAAACCGGCTAAAATCCGGCCCTCCAAGGATAAACCAATAATAGGCGAGGCTGCGCCCGATGCGGGCGCAGCCGCCGCCGAAAATGAAGTAAAAGTTCCCGGCGATGAGAAATACTGGGAGGCGGTGGGGCGCAGAAAAACCGCAGTGGCCAGAGTCCGCATTTATACCCGCGGAGATAAAGGCTTCTGGGTAAACGCCAAACCGCTTGCCGAATATTTCGCCTACCCATATCTTCAGCGTATAGCCGCCGAAGCGGTTGAAACGATGAAATCGACTGATCGCTTTAAAGTTACGGCTAAAGTCAATGGCGGGGGGTCAAACGCCCAAGCCGAAGCGATCCGGCATGGCAGCGCAAGAGCTCTTGTGCTTTTTAACCCCGACTTCCGCAAGCGATTAAAACGGGCAGGATTCCTCACCCGCGATCCAAGAATGAAAGAGCGCAAAAAGTTTGGCTTGAAAAAAGCAAGGCGCGCTCCCCAATGGCAAAAAAGGTAGCGAAGAACCATTCTTCTCCGCAATTTGCTGCGCGTTAAGCCGCGTCGAAGAAAGGAACCCCCGACTTAGAAGTTTTCCCGACTTAGAAGTTTTTTAGAATAAGTCAACAACAACGTTCACGATCGTTTATAAAATTGTTGACATTGTTTTGAAGAATCTTTGGAGAATCATAAGATTATTTTGAGGAACTTCCTTCCGTAGAATCGCTCCAAACCCGTAACGCCTCTCTGGCGGCTCACTTCAATAAAGCTTTCATCAAAACGGTGTCTTTAACCCAGAATAGCGTGGTTCTCTTTTTATCGAAGAAAAATGATTTAATGGGGGCCTCAACCAACCGGTAAAGATTGGTGCCGCCCCGTGTATCGGTGTCAACCATATAAATGCCTTCGGCTGTCGAGAAAAAAGCATATGCTCCTTCGTTATTGACAAAAGCCCGGGTGATTTGCTTATCCGAGTAAAAGATTTGTTTTTTTGTCCCCGCAAGATCAAACGGCTGTAAAGCATTGTCCCTAAGCCAATACAAATACAAACGATTATCATCCCAGATAAGCATTCGATCTCCGCTGTCGCTAAAATCTATCCCGACTACGTTCCCGGTCACCATTTCAAGCTCGGTGTCCTGATTCGGCCGGTAAATAAAAAGTCCCCCGGATGAATCTATAACTGCGACATCGCCCACGGGAGAAACAAGCATCTTGACCGGTCGATCTTTATCCAAGAACAAACCTTTTCGGCCAAGAACCTTTACGTCGCCCCCGTCTAAATTTGATTGAACGAAAAAACCAGTTTTACTTATAAAATAAATATGATTCTGACCAACTGCGTAAGCTTCTGATTGGTCGGAGATCGGCGCCGGCACACTTGCCCGCCCTTGTAAAAACAAGGCTCCCCCCGCGAAGAAGTAAATCTCGCCTGGATTCTTGGGGTGGGGCTGCACGCTTTCCGCGGAGAAGCCGGACGGCAGACCGCGAAAACGAATTTGCTCCTCTTTGGCATTGGGATCCGAAATTGAAGCCAAACGATACCATATTTTCTTTTCATCAACAACCCTGCCGATGATTATTGCTTTCGAATTCTCGTCCCAAAGCCATTGCGAAACCTTAATCATATTAACTGCCGCCGTGGAAGTTTCCGGGTTTACAATAAATACCGTAAACGAATCGGTTGCTTTCCCGACTTCCAGCCCAACTTCAGCCCTGCCCCCAAGGACCGACAAACGATAGTCAGTTTGTTTTCGCGCATTAAAGACCGCTGAAGGCGTAACTGTTGCTGGGGGCAAAAAAATATTGCGAAATTCCAGAACTTCGGATTCGTCAATTCGCGCCACTTTTTTCCAAGATTGATAACTCTCTTTGTCCACCGAAATCTCGTAGCGCTTTGGCAGGAGGTCAGTGATAAGAACGCCGCGCGAGATTGCCGATGTCGTGCGCTCCACATCCGCGCCAACCTTCACCGTTGTCCCAAATTGAACAGTCTTTAGGAATAAGCCGCCGGTAGAAATTAAGTCGCGGTTTCGAAAATCGACGACATAACCCTTGGAATAGAGCAGAACCAGAGTCGTCACCACGGCAAAAACAACGACCATGCCGTAAAAGACTTTTCGCCGAGTTGGTTTATCTAGAATGGACATTTAAGATTGTAAATACTTTTTTAGAGCGGGTGCTTCGCCGAAGTTTGAGTCTCCCTCGCTTGACCATCTTCGGCATGGCATCGAGAGCCGGCGGCACTCTAACGGAGTAAAAAGAGCTTTGAACGATTCTACAATGGTGCTATAATAGCTTCTCAAAGTCAATAGTAAGCGCGCCAATATTCAACTAGGATTAGATAGCCATGGAAAGACTTGTCGTCGCCGGAGGCCACCGGCTAAGCGGTTCGGTTAAGCTTACTGGCGCGAAAAACTCTATAAACAAATTACTGGTGGCGAGCTTACTTAGCGATGAACCGCTTAAATTAAGCAACGTCCCCAGTATCCGCGAAACAGAAATTGTCGTTGAATTATGCCGAAGTATCGGGAGCATAATCGAGCGCACCGACCGCAGTTTGACCATACATACAGCGGAAATAGCCAATCCGCGGGTTAAAGAGTTAACCCGCAAAAACCGCATTCCGGTTTTGGCTCTCGGGCCCCTTCTCGCCCGCGTCGGCTACGCCGAGGTTCCGACTCTCGGCGGCGATAAACTTGGCCCCCGCCCGATTGACATTCACATTGCTGTCCTCGAGCGCCTGGGCGCAAAAATCGAAGTAACCGACTCAACCGTCAAAGCTTCAACTGACGGTCTCTGCGGCGGGCCGATAGCCCTGCGCTATCCAAGCGTTGGCGCGACTGAAACGGCAATTCTATCTTCGGTTTTAGCTAAAGGCCGCACTATAATCCAAAACGCGGCTACCGAACCCGAAATCCTGGATATGATCAAAATGCTCCAAAAGATGGGCGCGATAATAGAACTGGGCTCTAACCGCGTGATTATAATTGAAGGCGTAAACCGACTGCACGGAGCAGCGCATCGTGTCATACCCGACCGCAACGAAGCCGTAGCCTTTGGCATAATGGCCGTAGCCACTGGGGGGGAAATTTTAGTTGAGGAAGCCCTGCAAGATCACTTGGTCACCTTTCTCAACACTATACGCCGCGTAGGCGGGGAATATGAAGTAACCGAGCAAGGAATTAGATTTTTTGGGAAAGGCAGTCTAACCCGCCTGCATATCGAAACTGATACCCACCCCGGCTTCATGACCGACTGGCAGCAGCCCTTCGCCGTGTTAATGACCCAAGCCAGCGGCGAATCAATAATTCACGAAACGGTATACGAGGACCGTTTCGGCTACGCCGCAGATCTAAACAAAATGGGCGCCGAAATAAAAGTTATACCCCAATGCCTAGGTTCTTTGCCTTGCCGATTCCAGGGCAAACTGTATAATCATACTGCTTTAATACGCGGCCGGACCCCGCTCTACGGCACAAAACTTGAAATGCGCGATATCCGCGCCGGGATGACCCATATTATCGCCGCGCTAGTAGCCGAGGGCGTTTCCGAGATAACCGGGCTTGAACATATCGATAGGGGATACGAGATGATAGATCAGAGGATCCGTCAGCTTGGGGCGGATATAAAAAGAGTCGGACTTTGAGTTCAAAACGCAAAAGTCAAAAGTCAAAACTTCAACGTAAAACTTAAAGCCGCAAGTGCCTGGAGAATTAGTTTTGATTTTTGAGCTTTGAGTTTACTTTCATGTTCATCCGCAAAATCGGCATTGATCTCGGTACGGCTAATACCCTTGTCTTCGTCCCCCAAAAGGGTGTGGTTATCAATGAGCCCTCGGTTGTCGCGGTTTCGTCTGAAGATAACCGAATTCTCGCCGTCGGCAATGAGGCGCGAAGTATGATTGGCCGAACGCCCGAAACTATAACTGCCTACCGACCGCTGAAAGATGGAGTTATTGCCGATTACCGCGTAACCGAAGCCATGCTGCGCTACTTTATCGATAAAACCACCGGACGCATCCGTCTGATCAAACCCGAGGTCATGATCAGCGTTCCAGCTGGAGTCACCTCTACCGAACGGCGGGCGGTCATCGAGGCCGCAACCAAAGCCGGCGCTAAAGCGGCTTATGTCGTGAAAGAGCCGGTCCTAGCGGCTATTGGCGCAAGCATCCCGATATTCGAGCCAGCTGGCAACATGGTCGTTGACATCGGCGGCGGAACCGCGGATATAGCGGTCATTTCGCTTGGCGGAATAGTCACATCCAACTCGGTAAAAGTCGCCGGCAACAAACTCGATCAGGCCGTAGCCGACTATATTAAAAGGCATTACAACCTGGCCATTGGCGATCGCACCGCCGAGGACATAAAAATAAAAATCGGCAGTGCTACTCCGCTTGACGACGACATTTCTATGAACGTTAAAGGGCGTGATCTCCTGACTGGATTGCCGAGAGTCGTAACCATATACTCATCCGAAATAACCGAGGCATTGAGCGAACCGCTCGGTGAAATAATACAAGCCATAAAGCAAGTGCTCCACGACACGCCGCCGGAACTGGCCGCCGATATAATGGAACGGGGTATCGTGATGTCGGGAGGAAGTTCGCTCTTAAGAAATATTGACAGTTTAGTCTATCGCGAAACCGGCGTTCCGGCGCGCGTCGCCGATGAGCCGCTTCTTTGTGTAGCCAAAGGTACCGGTATCGCCTTAGAGCACTTGGACGTGTATAAAAGGAGTATCATGGCCAAGCGCTGATTATTGAAGTTATTGAAGTCCGACTTCAATATAAAGGACAGGCTGCTTTGAAGTACCTTGACGTGTAGTACATTGCAGTAATGGGTTAGGGGCATGCGTGTTGGATGCACGAGCAAGGAGGAAGGAGGAAAGCATGTCGCCGAGCATGCGGCATCTCCGTGGAGTGGTTCGACAGGAGTTCTCGAAGTTGAAATCGGTTGAGGCCGTTTTCGTCGATGTGGGACACAAGGGTACGCGCGTCTGGATGATCGTGAGGCGAGGGAGTCCCGCCACCGAGCGCGCCCTCGAGGCAAGAAAGAGTGAGGTCTGCCGCATGCGCCCCGACCTCAAGCTGAACTTCTACATCACCCCTCGAGGCAAACGGCCGAAAGAGTCACTGTTGAGATTCTTCCGCAACTCGGGGGCGATTTGCGCCTATCTTCGCAAGCCCGAACGCCGCGCAGCGTAACAGGAGAGCTCTCCTGTTTTTTCTTGCCTAACAGCATATTCTTTGCTATCCTAACCTAGCTATCCCGACCCTAACCCCTAAACGCTATCCGCCAACCTCTCATATGGTCGTCCGAATGCGTCATACAAGTTCAGCAACGGGCCAAAGGCGATCGCATCATGCCCTAAAATCGCCGCCGTTTTCGCTTTGCTCTCATTGTAAAAAAGAAATCCGCCCGCATACCGTCTGCCCGAACTGCGGCTATTTTAAAGGCCGGCAGGTCATTGATGTTCTTGCTAAACTTAACAAGAAAGAAAAGAAGAAAAAAGAAAAGGAGTTGCACGCTCACGAAGAAACCGAGGAAGCCAAAAAGAAAGAATTGAGCGCCGAAGAACTTTCACATCGTTGAAAATTTTCAATTCGCAATTTACAATCAATTTTCAATGACTCAATTTTCAAATCGGTTTGAAAATTGAAAATTGAAAAGTGAAAATTGGCTAAATGGCCTCACGGCACCTTTCTCGATCCATTGCCATGCAATCCCTATACGAGTGGGACTTCAATGGTCGTGACTCAAGCCGGATAAATGAAGTCTTTGACAGAAACATCAAGGAGTTTGCTCCCGGCATAGAAGACAGAGAGTTCCCGAAGAAACTTGTTCGCGGCGTCATTGAAAATCTGGAGAAAATTGACAACATTATTGAAAAAGCGGCGCCGGAATGGCCGCTTCAGCAAATCGCGGTTGTCGACCGAAACATTCTGCGTTTGGGTTTATACGAGCTGCTCTATGGCGACTATGAGGCCGTTCCGCCCAAAGTGGCAATAAATGAAGCTATTGAGTTGGCCAAAAGTTTTGGCGGCGAGTCCTCTGGCAAGTTCATCAATGGAGTATTAGGCACAGTTTATCGTGAACTCGGCGAACCCGACAAAGATCGCCGAGCTCGCGACAAAAAGTCCCCGCCGCGCAAAGAAGACTATGTAGGTGCCGTCATTTTCCGCAGGGATGATTCCAAAATACATTGGGTTATGGTCCGCGACATATTCAACCGCTGGACTTTTGTAAAGGGACATAAGGAGGCCGACGAGTCGCTTGAAGAAGCAGTAACGCGGGAAGTAATGGAAGAAGTCGGTTTGCCCGGGAAGATAATTGGTTTGCTCGGGCAAAATACCTACCCGGCAACAACCGAGTACGGAGAAAATGTGCTGAAGGAAGTTAACTATTTTCTCTTCGAAACCGGCGAGGAGAAGATAACTCTGGAGGAAGGCAAAGGGTTGACCGATGGCAAATGGTTTCCGATGGTCGAAGTCAAAAAATTAAAACACTACGACGATACTAATCACATAATCGACGTTGCGGTCAAAAAATTAACCGACATTAGCGATTAACGGCTAACCGAATCGGCTCTTGGAGATTGGAGATTAGTTCACAGCCTCCAATCTCTAAAATCCGATCTAAAAAACCTTGAACATAAAAAGTTTGGAATCGGCCATCGATATAGATTTTTTAAATAAAGACCTGCTTGAACAGTCCGTAGTCCATCGCTCTTATTTAAACGAGAATCCCAAATTCCGTCTGCCCCATAACGAACGCTTGGAATTCCTAGGTGATGCCGTGCTGGAGCTGGTTGTAACCGAAATCCTCTATCATACCTATCCCGAAAAGCCCGAAGGCGAGCTGACCAGCCTGCGCGCCGCTCTCGTTAATGCCAAAATGCTTTCGGAAATAGCAGTCAGCATAGGGCTGAATCAATTTTTACTGCTGTCACGCGGCGAATCGAAAGATCTCGGACGCGCCCGGCAGTTTATCCTCGCCAACACCTTTGAAGCCCTGGCCGGAGCGATTTACCTCGATCAGGGCTACACCGCCGCGCATTCTTTCATCAGCCGCGTGCTTATGCCGCGTCTCGAGAAAGTCATCTCCGAAAAGCTCTATAAGGATCCTAAATCCCTTTTCCAGGAGGAAGCCCAAGAGCGTGTGGGCATCACTCCGACTTACGAGGTTATCCGCGAGTGGGGGCCAGACCATGATAAGCACTTCGTCATCGGCATCTACCTCGCGAGTGAGCTAGTCGCCGAAGGTCAGGGACCATCCAAGCAAGCCGCCCAGGAAGACGCCGCGCGACTGGCTCTCGAGGTCAAACAATGGAATTAAAATCCGTCGAACCTAAATCCCGCTGGAACGGGTTTACCCCGTTAGAGATGTGGCGCGAAAAAGCCTTCTCTAACGGGATCAACTAAATACCCCTTTTGGCCAAGGGGTATTCAGCGCTCTTGATCTTGCCCAATCTGATTACTCAACAGCAATCTTAGCCGTAGCTGAATCATTGCCGCGATTAGCGTCTCTCAACTCGTTTTGCGGATCTATAGTGAGAACGATGCTATTTTCGCCATTGCGCCATGGATTTTTAAACCCAAGAGTAAAGCGGACTTTTTCTCCGGGCTTGAGTGGTTCCTGAAACTCTGAAAGAAAATCGCTGTCATAGACTATCGGCAAATGGGCTTGGAATCTCCACTTGTTTGAAACCGCCGTTCCCGCGTTCGAAATATCAAAAATAACTCCGATCTCTGTATTTTTGGATGTCGAGGTGGCGTGAGAAAACTGTCCATCGACAGGATTTATAATGCCGACGTCAATCACGTCAACTTTTAGATCCGGAACGCCGTTAGGCGCTATTCTGCCGGCTTGTCCCACTGGGTATACTTTGATGCTCGGCGTGCCAGCGGAAAGCGGCTTGGGTGTACCGGCAGCCTCTGCCATTGAAGGGCTTTCCTCGACAGCGCCAGTTTTGCCTGTTGGTGTTACGGCTACCACAGCCGACCCAGTCGCGGCCGCCTGCTGATGCCCGTCAGAAGTAAAATCAATGAATATTTGCCCCTGAATGGTGGAAGAGGCATTTTGGGAAAGGGCAAACAAAGGCACTAAACCGCCCGCGTCAATCGGGAAAGATTGGTCGCAAGGTACGGTTTGCCCCGACTCGAGCTTAAGCTCGATATTTTGCGAGCATAAATATCGCAGAGTATATTCGCCGTCACCTCTTTTATTTTCATGCCTCCAAACAACATTTATTTTGCTGCCCGAGATCACGCTTGCCGGGTCAACATTGACCACTACTCGCTCTCCGGGCAGAGCAAATAATAGCGAGGCCAAAAAGTAAGAAGGGCTTTGCGGCTGTTTAATCAGCAAAGCGACAGCGAAAAATACCATCATCAAAGCAGTTATAGAACCGAGGCCAGCCAAGGCTGTAATTAACCATTTTTTCCACAGCGAGTTAAAATACATAACCGCCATATTATATCGACTATCTCAAGCTGTGTCAATATTAAGAGGTTTATGCCAGACACTCTAACCCTTTGTTTGCCCGCGCGGTATTTGACAACTGCAAAAAATACTGCTACGAATTTGACAAACGCGAAATGGATGAATTTTCTCCGAAAGAAGTTGCGCTTCAAAACGGAATCTACTATGAACGCGCTTCCCGGAACGGAAACAGATTAAAGCCCCAATTAGTCTATGACCCACCACCCATCTAAAGTGTTTGGGAAGGTAAAAGTGTGGCTTATGAGCCGCATCAAAGCTGAAGTCAAATTCGCGGTAATTTGGGCTACGCTTTTTGCGTCTTTGCTGCTTGTCTTCTACGGCCTCTCGCTGGCGCCTCGCAACATCATCTACATCGGCGATAAAGCCATCAATTTGCTTGCTGGGTCAAATTACTCTAGTTCATATCTGCCTCCGACGCAAGTTACCGCCGCAAGAAAGTTAACCGATACTGCTGAAGCAAAAATAATCATACCCGACATATCCTTGAGCGCACCTGTACTGATGCCGGAAAGCATAGACCTCGATGTTTTAAATTCCGCCCTGACTAAGGGTGTAGTCCACTACCCGGGTTCGGCTCTGCCGGACGAAAAAGGAAACGTCTTGCTATTCGGTCACAGCACCAGCTTCACCGTCGTCCGTAATAAAGCTTACGCGGTCTTTAACAACCTTTCCAAACTTGAAGCCGGGAACATAGTCCGTCTTGAATACGGCAATCGTGAATACTGGTACAAAGTCCAGACCGCCAAGATCAAAAAAGCCGATGAAGCGTTGGTTGACCTTGCGCCGAATAAAAGAATGCTTACTCTTTCAACCTGCAACGTCTTTGGCTCCAAAGACGACCGCCTTGTAGTCACTGCTGAATTTATGAGGAGCTACCCGCTGCGCGAATTCGCTTCGGCCGCGGATAGTTCTTCGTAACCGCGAAGAATAAGTTCGTCACAACTTGGCCAAGGTGGGGAATAACGCAGGCCCAGCCTGTCAAAGCTAGCGCGCCGACCTGGTCGGCAAGGAGGAACCATGTCCCGCAAGGCGCTTTTTAGACTCTGTACTCTCATCCTTGTTGCCGTAGCGTCATCCGGATTCGCCGCCTATAAGTTCTACTGGCGCAACGTCAACGAAGATCCGTACAGCGGCACAGTCGGCTCGGCCCTCAAGATCTTTGTCAGCGAGTTCGGCCTGCCCCAAGCGGCAATGGACTCCATCCTAACCCACGGATCCGAGATCGGGAAACTGAATAAGGGCCGGGAGTGCATCGGCATGGTTTCGGGCAACGTGGATCATCCCAAGATCCACGCAAACGTGGTCAATGACTGGATCGGCTACGACGAGCTCGCCACCGACCTGTATCGCTATAGCGACTGGGAGTTGCATCGGGTCCATGCCTACAACAATATTCTGCTTTGCCGGCGGCGCGAGCAAGCTATTGATGTCACGAGTGCGATGCCGCCGCCGGTCACATCGCCGCTCCCACAGCCAACGCCAGCCGCCGCAGCCGCGAGAACAGGTACCGTATCTGCGCCCGCGCCAGCCGCCACAGCCAGTCAGATAACAACCGCGGTCGCGCCCCACTACCACCTGATGCGCCTGCGGCTATGGGCAAAAACCGCAGCCGTAAAGCTGGCGGACAGCGCCGGATTTAGCAGTCAGGATTTAGGTGAGAAAATCCGAGCTGCAGCCGCTCGCGGCGAAGTTACCCCACGACAAGCCCCCGGCGAGTGCTCCGGCCATTTTCAGGTGGAGTTCTCCAAGGTGGACCTCGCCAAGCTGCACGGCGCCATAATCATCAACGGCGAAGCCGTGCCGATAAGCTTTGCGCCGCCTGTGCCGCCCACTCTAACCGTGAAAGTCCCGGCTTGCGGCGCAGAAGGGGACTTGGAGATACCAACTCCTCCGCCCAAATCAAGTTGGCTCAAGCCGGAAACCGAGGTGCGAATCATCTCGCCTTGGGGGGCAAACCCCCGCCGCTACCCGGAAACGGGAGCGCTACGCTCCTGTTCCACGGAAGAGGTCAAAACCAATGACCTCAACTGCGGCAAGTGGGCCAGGTTCGGAGGCGGCGGCTTTTGGGGTATCGTCGAGTCCGAGCGCAGCCGCGATCGGACGTCTAACTGGCACTTCGCCAGGTAGCGCCCCTCCGGCCTCCACAAGCGATATTGTGAGGAGGACATCGGCATAAGCCCAGCCGATTCCTCCTCGTCTTTTTAAACTTTCATGAACCAATTGCCTCCAAGTAGGACAACCTTCAAAATGCCGAGAACGGCTTTGCTTTGCATTTGTATACTTGGGTTAGCCACTGCCGCACTATTCATCATTACTAAGAATAAATTTTCTAACAGCGCATACAAACTTATCCGCTACGTCTATGCCGAAACCGACGGCGGAGTATCCGATGGAACTGATGGCGGGGTTTCGGACGGCAGTGACTCCGGCGTGAGTGGCGACGCCCCCGGCGGTGACACTGGTGTCAGCGGCGGAGGAGAAGAACCAACGCCGTCGTGTTCGGTTGTTGTTTCCCCCGATCATGGATCAGCCGGAACGCAAATAACCATCACCTGGAATTCGCTGAACGATGCCGACGGCTTAGTGCCCTATTCGTTTAGTAGTGGCTTGCCCGGCGCCACCGCCGGTCCTAGCGGATCGGTTCAATCTCAAATGCCAAACGACTCAACAACTATTACCCTTACCGTGGAAAACATCAACGGCGTTGTTGCCACTTGCAGCGCTTCGGTTGCCGTGACCCCGCCACCGGCTCCATTACCATCTTGCACCGTCAGCGCGTCGCCCTCACGAGTGATCCCCGGCAGTGAAGTAATCGTCACTTGGAACTCGTCCGGCGACGCCGATGGGCTCGTTCCATATTCTTTCTCCGATCTAAGAATTCCATCCAGCGCCGCCGGCGCCGGCGGATCGGTAACGGCCAGAATACCAAGTGAAACTGGATCTGGCGAGCTTAGTGTCAACCTTGTCGTTGAAAACTCGAGCGGCACCGGACGTTGCTCGGCATCAGTTACCGTATCCACCCCCACTCCTACTCCTGCCCCCACCCCAACCCCAGCTCCAACCCCCACCCCAACCCCAGCTCCAACCCCGACACCATCTCCCAGCCCAACGCCAAGCCCCACCCTGCCTCCCGGCTGTCCCGACTGCGTGATACCTTTAGTCACTCCAACCCCTACACCTACCCCTACACCAACCCCTACACCTACCCCTACCCCTACCCCCACCCCCACCCCCACCCCCACCCCCACCCCCACCCCCACCCCCACCCCCCCCCCCACCCCCACCCCCCCCCCCACCCCACACCCACCACC
>CAYNAP010000002.1:0-37102 GCA_964395285.1 uncultured Candidatus Saccharibacteria bacterium | reverse complement strand
GTATAAAAATTCAAAGTTCTGCGCGGCGCCTGGTTGGAGCTCGGATCGCCCCAAGCGTCTCTTGACATTGCCATGTCTGATCCCTCCTTATCTTTGCCTTCGATCCTCTAATGACGAAAAGCAACTTAACTGCTACTTTAAGTATAGGATGACCATATTTGCCGTCAACCGCCGAGCGACTTTCGACTACGACTTACTCGAAACCCATGAAGCCGGCATCGAGCTTTTTGGCTTTGAGGTCAAATCTGCAAAAAACGGGCAGGTTAGTCTCGCCGGTTCTTTTGTGATCATAAAGAATGGGGAGGCCTTCCTTCTTGGCGCCACCATATCGCCCTATCAGGCCGCCAACACGCCACCCAGTTACGAGCCAACTCGTTCGCGTAAACTCCTTTTGCATAAATCGGAGATAAAAGAGCTGATCGGCAAGTCGGCCCAGAAGGGCTTGACTTTGGTGCCTCTAAGGATGTATAATAAAGGCCCGCGAATCAAACTGGAATTCGGTTTGGCCCGTCACAAGAAAAAGTACGACAAGCGAGAAAAAATTAGAGAGCGGGAGGATAGGCGCAAAACGGAACGGGCAATGAGAGACAGTTTAACGAGTTTGTGAGTTTAATGAGTTAAGCAGTTAACAAAAACCCAGCAACTCATTAAACTCAAAAACTGACACGGGGATGACAGGCCTCGACAGATCATTGACAGATTCAAGTTCAGGACGAGGGCGCTTGAGCCACCTCGTTAAAAACTCGCAACCAAATAAGTGCAAACTTATTCTCAAAAGCAAAGTCAGCTTTAGCTTCGGCTTTCGGAGTTAATTCCTTTGCTCCCGCTTTCGTTTAAATTTAAGCGTAAGCCATCGCCTTATTCCGCGCCCATAGGGATAAACGCGGTGCCAACCATTTGGGCTCGGGGCGCTAACTCCGGTAAGACGCTCGACCAAGACCGGAAAAAATCAGAAATATTTAGTTTGATTTAAGTTTCTGGTTTCAAATCAATCAAACTATTCCTGTACAAATTTGAATCTCGACCGATCTGGACGCGGGTTCAACTCCCGCCATCTCCACCAGTTCAATTTACACGAACCACAATCTGATAGATAACTACCATGAAAACTTTTTTTACGTCGTTTCTAATTACTCTCCTCTTCTTTGCGGTAACATACTTTATTTTTCCGTGGGATCTTTATCCCATCGATTTAGATAAGTTCCATAATGAAGCAACAAGTGTTAATGCCATAAAAGAAATACCATTTTCAGAAATAGCCCTGACCGCGGCAAAAGGAACGATGCCGTGGGTAATCATTTCACCGTGGTCGATTGTTTCCCAGCTCAAATGCAAAGAAATAGGCTGCGGTTTCTGGGCCATCACTGGAGTGCCAGCGGTTATCGTCTTGTTCCTGATGTATTGGGGACTCGCTGCTTCTTTTTTGAGAAAAAGAGCTGGAGGCGATACTCGGATGCTGTTAAAACTCAAGCTTGTGCTCGCTTTCGTTTGGGTCGTTTTCGTCCTCGCTGGCGCCTACCAAGTCAAAAGAAATTTTATTGACCCGCGGCTAGCTATAAACACCATTATAAAAACGTTGCGAAACGCTTCGGGTAAAGAGGCGTTCCCACCTGGAACAACAAGTTTCGGTATCGCGAACCCGCACTTTCTCAAACCGGATTGGTACACGCAAGACATTGATCTTTCTGGCGGAGGAGGGTATTCAAATCCGACTAACTCCAAAGAGCAGTATATGTTTCTGCTTTACACTCTCACTAAACCGCTAGTCCAGACAGTCGAGAAAAAATGCGACCCCGATGATGCTTTTGATATAACCGAAGTTTATAACGATTTTTGGGCTTGTCGCACAAAGACGGATCGTTACAACAACATTTTTTACGGTTTCTTGGATAACTATAAAAAAGTGCTGGTACAAATAAATAGAATGCCTAAGGAAAAAGACACGCCTGCCTTCGTTAAATACTACAAAGAAAAATAAAACCGTAAGTACTTTACAAGACCCCCGAGTAAAGTAGCAACGCGGGTTCAACTCCCGCCATCTCAATCGAAAAGTTAACCAAAACAATGAACTCAAACGAAAAAAGTTATTATATCTTCACAGGAATATTCCTTATAGTAATCCCGGCACTCATAGCTATTTTATTGCCGGCTAAATCTCGTGCTACCTTCGGGGCGTTGGAAGCAGGAATATACATCTTTATTTCTTTTTCCATCGGAATAGTATTTCTAGCACTAGCAATAACTCAAACCATTCGAAGAAAAAGAGGAATACAACGATCCCAACAAGTATCTAAAGCAACCCTAAGCCCATCGATTGTCACTCTATTAGGTGCAGCTATACTCTTAAGCTCGTACTTAAATTCCAAATATGAGTACATGAATGAAATATTCTCGCTGAGTGGATATTTGGCTGGAGCTATAATTTTGTCCCTCGGTTTATTCGGACCAGAAGGCCTAATTAAGAAAGTATTCAATAAAAATAAGAAAGAGTAACCCTATCCGCCGCTACCGCATCAACAACCAAATACGCGCAACTGTTGTCCGGGCTATTGACGACTCGGGCAAGAATTTAGGTGAGATGCCTTTGGAACAGGCCTTTAAAATTGCCGAGGAAAAAGAAATCGATGTCATAGAAATCGCGCCAACCGCCAATCCGCCCGTGGTCAAAATAATGGATTTCGGCAAGTTTAAGTACGAGGAAGCGCGTAAAGAACGGGAACGCAAGCCCAAAGAACAGCATTCCGAAGTCAAAATGATAAGAATTGGTTTCAAAACCGGGAAGCACGACTTGGAGTTGCGGGCCCGGCAATCCGGAGAGTTTCTTAACGAGGGCCACAAAGTAAAAGTTGACATGGTGCTGCGCGGCCGGGAAAAATCCCTGCGCGACTTCGCCCGCCAGCGCTTTCAGGAATTCCTGGCCCTCGTGCCCGGGCACTCTTTGGAGCAAGACATTAAATTCACCCCTCAAGGCCTTAGCGCTATTCTAAAAAAAGCCTAGGTATGGTAGAAACAAGTAGACACGCGATGCAACGGCAAGACTAGACGCAAGTTGCGTTTACGCCTTGCGCGCCTGCTTGCGTTTAATTTGCTTCTAAGCATATGCCCAAACCCAACAAATCAATCCTAAAGCGAATAAAAGTAACCAAACGCGGCAAGCTTATCCGCAGAAAATCAGGCCAAAACCATTTCAACGCCAAAGAATCGCGCCGCTCTCAACGCAGAAAGGGAGAGCATTTGGCTATTGGCGGCAAAACCGCCAAACTCTTCAGGAACCGTATTTAACGTTCATTCACCACTCGCGGCAATATTCTACACCCCACATTCCACATTCAACGTCCTAGACCATGACCAGAGTCAAACGCGGCGTAATCGCCATAAAAAGACGAAGAAAAATCCTGCGCTACGCCAAGGGCTTTAAATGGGGGCGCAAATCCAAAGAACGCGCCGCCCATGACGCCCTTTTGCACGCCTGGACTCATCAGTTCCGTGACCGCAAAAGAAAAAAGCGCGAATTCCGGCGTCTTTGGAACATAAAAATAAACGCCGGGGTCCGCGTCGCCGGATTAAGCTACAGCAAATTTATCGCCGCGTTAAAAAAGAAAAATATCGAGCTGGATAGAAAAATCCTCGCTGATCTTGCCGAGCACGAACCGAAAATATTCCAAAAGATTGTCAAAGCGGTAAAGTAGCGCCTGCTTGCGCCTCAAAAGACCTCCTCAAAAGCAACCCCCCCGATGGCCATCGGGGGGGTTGTTATTAAGCCAAACTACTCCCGCCGAAAGGTGATAGCGAGAAAGAAAAGCCCAACACCGATAAGAATGATTATCGGCCCCGGGGCCAGGTGGTAACTGGCCGCCAACCACGTCCCGGTGCCAGCCACCGCCCCGCCGATAAACCCGCTCAAAACGACATAAGATGTCATGCTGCGGCTGGCAACTTTAGCTACCGAAGCCGGAATTATAGTCAGCGCCCCCATCAAAAGCGTGCCTACCAGCTTAATGCCCAAAGCGACAACAGTTGCAAAGAGAATCAGAAAAACCAAAGTTGTCGATCTTTTGGGTCCGGATATCGCGGCTATGTCCGGAGCAAAGATAGAGAAGAGAGTTTTCTTAGCCGCAGCCATCATAAGTACCGTCATAAAAACCGCTGCCAGCGCCACCAAAATAAACTGGACATCGTCCAGCGGCGGAAATGAACCGAAAAGCGAGTCAAGTATTTCTTCGTCCGGTATGCCAAGAATACCCGCTGCCAAACTCGCGGTGAAAAGCAAGCCGACGATGGCGTCTCCCGGTAATTTAGTGCGCCCCTCAATCCACCACACAAAAACCGCGGCGAGGACCAGCAAAAGCAGCGCGCCCCAGAAAGGGTCAACCCGCCAAGCTATAGCTAGAGCGATGCCCGGTAAAGCCACATGCGACAGCGCATCGCCGACTAAGGCCATCCGCTTTAAAATAGCGAAAGAGCCGATTACTCCCGAAGCTATGCCGATTAATACGGCGATGACGATATACTGATTTGATAAGTTGACTAGAGAATCCATTATGGGTGATGCGCGCCATGCTTGTAAAAACCCGGCTCGCTGTATAACTTAGCGAGCTGCTTCGAGCTCAACACTTCGCTCGGTACGCCAAAACACATCATTTGCTTATTCAGACAAAGAACGTGACTAGCATAGCGGTAGACCACGTGAAGATCGTGGGATATTACGAGGACGGTCGTCTCTCGTTCCTTTTGCAAACGAAGAATTAAGTTGTAAATGGTTTCCTCACTGCCAATATCGACACCGGTAGTTGGCTCGTCGAAAAGCAAAACATCCGGGTGATCAACCAGCGCCCAGGCAACCATGATGCGCTGAAACTGCCCGCCGGATAGTTCGCTCACTGGCTTGGATAAAATCGCCGCGCTAAGCCCGACCAATTCGAGCTCATTTTTTATGTGACTAATAAACTCGGCTGCGGGGAGCCAAAACCGTTTTGACTTAAGAAGAAAAAATTCGCGCACCGTAATCGGCACCGTGCGGTCCAAATGGAGTTTTTGAGGTATGTAGCCGATGCGCACTCCCTCCCGCCACTTGATCATCCCCTTGTGCGCGACCAGCCCCAGAAGCGCCCGGAAAAGCACCGTCTTGCCGGCGCCGTTCGGCCCGATTATAACCAGCATCTCTCCCCGGCCAACGTCAAAAGACACCTGGCTAATTATTGACTCGCCATCCAAAACAACCGCGAGGTCGCGAACTTCCAAGATGTTATTTCTGATCATAGCCTGCTGACTCCGTATATCCCAAGATTAACCTTGCCGCTTTCTACCGCCACTCCTTCGCCCTTAAGTCTTTCCCGCTTGGCCGCGTTGCCGCCCGGCCAGCCGAACCCGCCGACGTAACCATCCGACCTTATGACCCGATGGCAAGGGGTCTTTGGGTCACGGTTAAAGCTTAACACCGTTCCGACAAAACGCCACGCCCTCGGCCGGCCGATAGCCCGAGCTACATCGGCGTAAGTTGCCACTTTGCCTTTAGGTATGCGCCTTGCGGCTTGATAAACTTTTTTGTATAAATTCATAAGCTTTCTCGATAATGTTTTGGGTGTTTTTATATTTCACCAGACGCAGAGCTTCTTTGTGACTAAACCAGCCAAATCCTTCGTGCTCATCCGAAACTGCAATGCCGCGCTTCTTAGTTTCCACCAGATAGAAGATCACGATCTTGAACACCGGACTCCGCGCTGTTCTTGCATGCTCCCTGCTGTCGCGAAAGTCGTAGCCCGCTCCTTTGAAAAAAGTATAACGGTCAGTGGTCTTAAATCCCGAAATTACTTTTAAATCGCGGGACTTGAGGCCGGTTTCCTCCTCCACTTCGCGGAGAAAAGCGCCTAAAGCGCGCTCGCCTTGCTCCAAATGACCCTTGGGGAAATTCCAGTAACCCCGGCCGTGATATAGTAGCAAAAATTTAACCTCGCCGCGGTTCTCGCGGCGGAATATCACCGCCCCGGCTGAAATTTCACGCTTCATCCTTTTAAAGACTTTAGCAAATCTTTTAACGGCTTAGTATTCAAAACGTCTTTCCTCTCCGCCCACCCTCTTCGCGCCTGGGCGATGCCGAACTTTAAAAACTGATAGCCGCCAAGCGAATGAGCATCGGAGTCGACAACCATCTTAACTCCGGTGCGAACGCACTTCCTCACATATTCGTCCTTAATATCCAGCCGCTCCGGCGAAGCGTCAATCTCGAGAATCGTCCCGGTGCGCTTAGCTGCCTTTATAATCTCATCCATGTCAACTTCGTAAGGCGCGCGGCGGTTGATGATCCGGCCGGTGGGATGAAACAAAATATCAATATGGGGATTCTCCATCGCTCTTATAATGCGCTTAGTCATCTCGCTTTTTGACATTTTAAAATTGGAGTGCACCGCCGCGCCCACGCAATCCAACTTAGCGAGTGTCTTATCGTCAATATCCAATTTGCCGCTCGGTAAAATATTGACTTCTGCTCCCTTTAGCACCCGAAATTTTGACTTTTGACTTTTGACTTTTGAGTTGATTTGGTCAATCGCCGCCATCTGCCTCTCCAACTTTTTCTCATCCGCGCCGCCGGTCATGGCCAAGGACCTCGTGTGATCGGTTATCGCTATATATTGAAGTCCGACTTCAATAGCAATCTTGACCATTTCTTCTATCGAATTTGCGCCGTCGCTCCAGTCGGTTTGGATTTGAAGATCGCCGCGAAGATCGTTATAGCCTATTAAGTCTTTGGGCAACTTCCCCTCCCGCGCCGCCTCTATTTCGCCGGTATTCTCCCGCAACTCCGGCTCAATATACTTAAGCCCTAGTGCTTTGTATAAATCCTCCTCGGTGCGCCCGGCGACTTGCTTTTTACCCTTGTAAAGTCCGTATTCGTTAAGTTTTAGGCCCTTTTTAATGGCTATTTCGCGCAAAGCCACGTTGTGATATTTCGATCCGGTAAAGTAGTTGAGTGCGGCGCCAAACGATTCTTTTTCGACCACGCGCAAATCAACGTCGAGGCCGTTTTTGAGTTTAACCATTGATTTAGTCGCGCCGTGAGCGTAAATGTGGGCCACTTCGGGCATGTGGATAAAATAATCCATCACTGGCTGGGGCTTGGAGGAAATAACCAGCATGTCGGCATCCCCCACCGTTTCTTTCATCCGCCGGAACGATCCGGCCGCGAGCGCCCGCTCAACTCCCGGCAACTTTTCAAGCCGCGCTTCAATTTCTTTTATCAAACCGTGTATATCGCCGAGCAAAAACCGCCCGCCCGATTTTTTGACAAACTCAACGCCCTTCAAAATATTTTCCTCGGTTTTCGCGCCAAGCCCGGGGATGCCGCGGACTTTTCCGGTCCGCGCCGCTTTTTCCAAATCGGCAACCGTGCGAATTTTTAATTTCTGCCACAAAAGTTTAATCGTCTTCGGCCCGATACCCTCAATCCTTTTAATGCCTTCCAAGTCAACCGGCACTTTTCTCTTCATGGCCGCATAATCCTTAACATGCCCGCGCTTGATATATTCCTCGATTCGCTCGGCAATGCCTTTGCCGATATCGGGAATTTGTTCCAAGGCCTTGAGCCCTCCGCGCTTATAAATATCGCGGAGGTCTTCCTCCATCGATCCGATCGAAAGCGAGGCTTTCTCAAAAGCCCGCGGCTTAAACGCCACTTCCTGCATATCGAGCAGGAGGGCCATTTCATAGAAAATTTTGGAGAGTTCCTGATTGATCATAAGAGCAATCGCGAATATACGAATGTTCACGAATATACGAATTCGTATATTTGTTTTTAATTCGTATATTCGCGATTACCCTATACCCTTTTTTGTTCAATAAACACCCTTTCCACCGGCTTCTCGGCCTTGGGTCTTATGTATGGTTTAAGGAAAAGTAAAATTATAACCCCGATCATCATCAGTGTCCCGTTGACCAGATACAAGGGGCGAACGCCGATAATTGCGGCCAAGACCCCCGAAAGAGCGCCGGATATGGCCGAACCGGCGCCCAAGGAGAAACTCGAACGAAGCGACCATTCAAAACCCTCGGAATTGGCGTCAAGATGTCGGGTAAAAATGGCGTAGAACGGCGGCACGGCAAACGCATCGCCAATGGCAACTATAAATTGCAAGAGGTAAATATGCCAAATCTCCGTTGCAAAGTAAAAAGAAAAAACAGCCATCGTAGTGATGGATGTGCCTAAAATCAACGAATAGAAATCATCATACTCGCCGTGGTTTTTATCGAGCTTGCGCGCGATAGGCAGCTGCAAAACGGATTTGACCAGCCAGTATATCGCCGTCGCAAATCCAATGACTGGTATTGCCGCATCTTTAATGTCTCTTAATATGAATATGGCGAAGACCGGCACGATGATACCCGCAGCCATGACAAAAAGAAACTCGGCAAATATTATAATCAGCACAACTTGATTCAGTTTTGGAATATAAAGTTTCACGCTTAAAACAACGAAACTTGTTTTACCGCTTCAGCCGGCGGGCTTGCTTCAATGTTGATATTACCCATCAGTTTGTCCCAATCGCGCAAAAGATCCGGCAGCTTCAAAAAATCTTCCTCGAGTTCTTTCAATACCGAGGTCGAGCGCAATGCGGCGGCCGGATGATAAAGAGGCGCGATTAAATAGGGGTTTAACGGGGTAGCTTTGCCATGGTCGCGCGAAATCTTGGCCAAAGGCAAAAAATAGTTCATTGAAAAACGTCCGAGAGTCGCAATTATTTTCGGCTCTAAAATATCAATTTGTTTTTTTAGATAGGGCCTGTAGGCCTCGATTTCCTCCGGCAGGGGGTCGCGGTTTTCCGGCGGCCGGCGCTTGACGATGTTGGTGATGTAAACGCTTTCGCGCGGCCAGTTGATTTTAGCCAACAGCTGGTTTAGGAGCTGACCGGCCTGCCCGACGAAAGGACGCGAAAGCCGGTCCTCGTGGAACCCCGGCGCCTCGCCAATAAACATGACTCCTGCCTCCGGATTGCCTTCACCAAAAACCAAATTAGCCCGGCCAAAAAGCGGCAGCTCGCGATCCCGCTCCATTTCGCTTTTCAAGCTTTCTAAAACCTGTTTTCTGTCAGCCATTTCATCTATTATACGTCTTTTTAAACGCGGCGATAATCCGCCGGCGGCTTTCCTTGTTGCGCAGCAAATGGACGAGCGTCGGCGCGATTGAGGCAACGATAATGAGTAAAACTATGGGGATGATATAGCGGTCAACGTTGGGCACTACTCGGCCAAGAAAGTATCCCCCCAAAGATAAGCCGAATACCCAAAGAAATCCTCCGACAATATTATAAAAGAAAAACCTCGACCATCGCATCCTGCCGACACCGGCGAGAATCGGCGCAAAGGTGCGGATCGCCGGCAAAAAGCGGGCCAGCACTATGGCCTTGCCGCCATGGCGCTCGTAAAATTTGCGCGCTACTTCCAGGTTAGCCGGATTGAATAAGAGCGACTGTTCGCGCCTAAAAATTCGCGGACCGACCCGCTTGCCAAAACCGTAGCCCGCGTTGTCGCCGAGAACCGCGGCGATAAAACTGCCCAATATCAGAACCCACACGTCTAAAAAGTTTTGCGAAGCGAGAAAACCGGCGGTAAAAAGAAGCGAATCGCCGGGCAGAAAGAAGCCGATCAAAAGGCCGGACTCGGCAAAAACTATGCCGAAAATCCCGGCGTAGCCGAAAGTTTTTATAAGTTGCGCCAAGTCAAACCACGCAAGTAACTTCATAAAATCAGATATGACTTTTCAAGAGGGTATATAGTTCTTGGACCACGCCAGCCGCAAATACCGCAATCAGGGCCCAACGCCCCAACCCAAGCCCCAGCGCTTTGGGTCGCAAACTGGAACTAACCAACCCCGCTTTCTGGCGAATAAAAATAATGAAAATACTGTCTAGACCAATAGCCAACGCGCCGACCGCGCCTATAATCTGAATAAAATCCTTAAGGCCGAGAAAATAAAGCGCCCCCGGCAAAAATGCGGCCGCGAACCAGGCTAAACTTTTGCCGACGCCCAAACTCGAAACAAATACCCCTTTAAGCACCGCTCCCAAGGCCACAAACGAAGTTATGGTCGCAAGAAAGCCAACCAAACTGCCGAGCAGCAAATAGTTCTGCCCCAAATTGCTGGCCAAGCCGGTTATCGCATCCGGTGTCGTCGCCCGCCCGGTCACGCCAACCACCGCCGCGGCAAAAACAAAATATATCGCCGCAGCCGATAACGTGCCGAAAAGACCACTCTCTTTAAATCCCGCCGCTTTTTGCCATTGAGCAGCCGGCAGACATCGGGTATTACCGCCGAACCGGCCATGGCAAAAAGAATAACGCCGTAAGGCAAGAACGCCTCACCGATATTGAAGTAACCATATTCCGAAATGGAAATAAAACGAGAGAGGTATATAGCCAAGGCCAAAACAGCCAGAATCAGCAGCGCGGTCAAGAGCGCGTTAGCCCAACCTTCAAAGCGCACCCCGCGGTAAATCACTGCGGTACCGAAGAGGAAGAACAGCAACGGTCCCGCGCCGAGATGCAAGTTCGGGATCGCCGCACCCAATAAAACTTGGAGGAACGCTCCGCCCAAAATAACGTAGGCCAAAAGCGTTCCGACAATCCCCAAAACATATGAACCGAGAGACACCCAGCCAGCTCTTCGGCCAAAATAAAGGGAAACGTACCCCGGGAGATAGTTGAAAGCCGGCGCTGCCAAAACCACATCCGCGTAGGCTAGGTTAACTGCCAAAGTCACGGCGGCGAGCGCTAAAAGTTCGGCGACGCCGACGCCAAAACCGGCCTTGGCAAAAACAAAAGGGATGCCGAACATCCCCGCTCCCACAATCGTGCCTAACAACAACAGTGTTGCCTGCGCTTGCCGCGAAAGCATTTTAAACTTTGATCAGCTTCTCCTTGCGAATAAGCTGGATAACCTTAGCGACCAGGCTCTTGGGATCACTGTCGTAAACCACTTTGCCGCCGCCGCGGTGAGCCTCCTCGATGATTTTTTTAATGATGTCATCGGTCATCCACCCCGGATTGGTTAAAACGCCGATGGGTTTTTCGTCTTCAAAAGCTATGGTGAACTCGTTTAAAGTGCCCATTCGCCCGCAACTTACGATAACGCCGTCAGCACTCCGCGTTAAGAGTAGGTTGCGCCCCGAATAGCCAAAACCGGTATAGATAATCATATCATGGTAGTCAACCGGCAGCCGGTATTTCTTAATATGCTCGGTTTCGGAAACAGCCGGCGAAAGACCAATCACAAACCCGCCGGCTTCTTTCGCGCCGATCGCCGCCCAGTACGGAGCCCCGGTCGTTGCTCCGGTCAAGAGCACTGCTCCCTGCCAAATTATCTCACGCCCAAGCTCTTTGGTCAGTTCAAGAACATTAGGCCCGCAGTGCCCGGTGTCGGCCGCGCCGGATATGGCGATTTTGTATTTAAGATGGGTGTGAGGTGAAGGTTTCATAACCAGTTGGTAAGTTTGCGGGTTTTAAAGTTCATAAGTTTATGATAACGCGCCGCACAAAACTTACAACCTGCAAACTTAAGAACTTATAAACTAAAACTTTCTCCGTAAATCGGCGCATGAGCTTGAACGCCCATACGATCCTGGATCAATTGCTGGAAATTCAGCGCCGCCGCTGGCTCGCCTTGGACCACAAAAACCCGCTCAAGGTTATCGCGCATCTCGTCCACAAACTGCAAAAGTTGTTCCTCGTCGGCATGAGCCGAGTAGCCGTCAATGATTCTTATCTCGGCTCGCACCGGCACAACATCGCCGTAAATTCTCACTTCACCAGCCTTGTCCAAAAGCCGTCGCCCCAGAGACCCCGCCGCCTGGTAGCCGGTAATGACGAGGATACTCGCCGGATCCTGAAGATAGCGCCTTTCGTGATGCAATATCCGCCCGCCGGAAGACATGCCCGATCCAGCCAATATTACTTTTGGCGAGCGGACATCGTTGATGGCTTTTGACTCCTCAACCGAAACCGTAAACTTTAGATTTTTAAAATCGAAGAGGTGGCGGTGCTCGCTATAAAGCCTCTGCACCTCGTCGCTGTAATAACTTGAGTACTTGGCAAAAATTACCGTAGCTTTGGTCGCGAGGGGCGAATCGAGAAAAACCGGCATTTCAGGCACGCGCTTATGCTGAATCATTTGATTCATCTCGAAAAGAATTTCCTGGGTTCGCTCGGTGGCGAATACCGGCAGCATCAAAACGCCGCCGCGCGTAGCCACGTCTTCAATCGAGCGCTCAAGCATCAGCCGCCGGTCGCTGACGTGCTTATGCATTTTATTGCCGTAGGTTGACTCCACCACTAAAACATTGGTATCGGGCACGGACGCGCGCGGCGGAAGAAGCGCGCTTGGCGAGTTGCCGATGTCCCCGCTGAAAAGAAAAACTTTGCCATCGGCCTCAATGCGTACAAAAGAGGATCCTAAAATATGCCCAGCTTGCAAAAGTTTGAAAGAAACATTTTTATCCAGTTCCACCCGTTGGTTATACTCAACCGCTTTGAAAAGCTTCATCACCCCGTCAAGATCATCCGCGGAGAAAAAACTTTCGTGTCCAGCATGGTGGAAAAGCCCCAACATGTCTTCAAGCAAAATTTCAGCGAGATCCCGCGTCGGCGCCGTAGAGTAAACCGGCCCGCGGAATCCTTCGTGATAGAGCTTGGGTAAGCGGCCGATATGATCAATGTGGCCATGGGTTATCATCGCCGCGTCTATATCGGCCGCGGAGAAAGAAAATGGCTCAAAATTCCGAGAATCATACTCATCCCCGCCTTGTATCATGCCGCAGTCGACGAGAACGCGAAGCGTTCTCGTCGCCCCGAGCGAGCCCCTCGACGCGGCTCGGGGCGAGTCGAAGGGCCCCTCAATTTCCAGCAAATGGCAAGCGCCAGTCACCTCCCGCGCCGCGCCGTGAAATGAAAGCGAAACTTTAGACATAAGACGATTCTACCAAACAAAAAACCCCACGGGAAATATTACCTATTTACGTCCCCACGAGGATTCGAACCCCGATTTCAAGCTCCGGAGGCTTGCGCTCTATCCATTGAGCTATGGGGACAAGTAAAAACAATCTATCATAAGCTCATGCGGCATTCAACTTTAAAACCCCGTACTAAAACGGGGTTTTACCAACACCACCTTCTAAGATTCCATAAGTTTCAAACCAGTTTTTTTAAAGGTGCTAGGATCTTATGGAATCTTGGAAGGTGGGAGGAGCACAAGCAATGCTTTAGCAGGCGCTCCTCAAGACAAAAACTTTCTCGCCGACGCGAACCAGCCCTCGCGCCCGGCGAGACTACCATTCGCCCGCTACTCGGGGCGTGCTTCCAGCCTCGCATCCCATTCCAGGTACTTAATCATTGCCTGATGGGGCAGAATAGTCTCCGAGGATAAAAACAGACCCAACTCCGGCGAGAGATGCATCCCTTCGCAGACTGCGGCCCCGATTTCTGCAAGAAGGCGGAGATCCTCCATAAACTGGGGGCTTCTCTCACCAAAGACGAAAGAAGCAAGGAATCCATCCGTCGCCTCCCGCACTTCTCCCAGCGTTAGTCCCTCTCCCCGCTTTAACACGCGCGCCATGGCCGCTCCTCCTTTCCGAGCCAAGCTCGGAGTTCAGTTGCCATCCACTGCCTTCCCTCCATCCTTTGAGATCACCTATCGAATTGAACCCTTGCTACCACAGTTATTTAACTGCTAACTATATCAAGTTTCTCAAACCATAATTCTTCCATTAATCTATCTCGATGGTTTTTGATGATAACAGGGCAAATCAGAATAAGAAACCTCAAAGGGTGGAGGAGCGCGGAAGAATCAATCTATGAAACCCGCGCTCCCCTATTGTCACGCCGCCGGTATTTCTTTCACCGCCGGCGTTTAGCGGCCGAACGGCGTAAGCTAGAAAGCGCCGCCAGCCGCAGACCCGGGCCGTCACGGCCCGAGATTGCTTTTCTCCCCAAATATGGGGCCTTTTAGGCATATAGCCGGGGGTTTCCGAGGAGGGCTAAAGCCCGTGGCAGAGGAGGGTCTGCTCCGGGCTCGCCCATAGGGTCGAAAACCCTTTTCAAAGCCCCATGTTTGGGGAGAAAAAGCCATAAAAACTGACAGTTTTTCAATACTATTAACTATTATACACTCCAAAAAATGATTTGTCAAATCAATCGATCAATCAACAATAACACAGATGTAACAGTTCGCAAATTAAAATATCCGGAAATAAATACGATCGTATCCATTTCCGGAATTATGAAAATAATACATAGATAGAAGTAATATACAGCCAAACGCTCCGAGGAGTATCGGAGCGTTTGGCTTCCAAAGTTTTGCCTTTTGCCTTTTAACTTTTGCCTTTTAACTTTTGGCTTTTAACTTTTGGCTTTTGGCCTTCTTATGTGTGTATCGGCCACCCCATTAGAAACTCCATTTCTAACGGGGCAGGCCCGCTTATTCATTCTACCTAGGTATGGCGATCCGCCACTTGTGAAGCCCCGAACGACCCCGGCTTTATCACTGCCTGAAAACCGAAGCCCTTGACCATGCCTACTACCTGATCGATCATCTCACGCGTTGGGCCGTTTTCGCCCACATCAATATGCACCTGAATTTTATCGTTCCAAAAAAAGTCCTCGCCAAACTTCTCGCGCAACCCCGAGCGAAACTCTTGAGCCAAAGTTATTGATTGCATCGCCTCTTCATAAATGCGGTCGCGAAAAGTGTGGAATATCTTCTTATCCGATTCAACCCAAAAATGCACCGCACCATTGCCTACTCTCCTGATGGTAACTGCCGTAATCAAAGATACCGGACTCCGCGCTGCAGAATCCGAGCCGATGATTATTTGATAGGACCTCTCCGGCTGACTTTTTATATAACTTATAATTTCGTCGAAAACCCGCGTGAGGGTAAGAGTTCCTTTTGACCAGCTGTGGAATTGCGTGTCCCCGCTCATATTTTATGATCCCAAAAACTTAACGGAAAAGTGATTGAACCACCGGTCTTGGCTTTACCGCATCATCCAGTACTTTTGCGCTGACTATCCGCCCGATGCGGAAACTGCGCACATCTTGGCGCAGATGATCGTAAGCCTCAATATCATCCCCTTTCACCGCCTGAATTTCAATTCTGCGGGTTTTAAGAAAACCCTCGCCCGAGTTCTCGCGCGACACATAGTCAATCTCCAAAACTTTGTTTTCGGCCCGGGCTTTGTCGATGAGCGCCCTGATCTCCGCTTCATCCGGCAAGCCCCATGAAACCGGCACCGAAATAGTCTTTTGATCAATCAAAGACTCGAATAAAAGATGGCCAAACTTTTTCCCGTAGTGATATAAATCGCGGGTAATACGCACGTCCTTGAGACAATACTCCTCAAGCTTCTCCCACTCCCCGTTCTTGTACCAAGTGATGGCTTCAAGGCCATGGCCATTCTTATTCTGCCCCAATGTCGCCTTGGCCAAACTAGCCAGCGACATGCGGTGACCCAAAGTCGCGCTTATATCCTCAAACATATCAAGAACCGGAATCTCGTCTAAATCGAAGTTTATATACGGCTGAAGAACCGGGATGTCGAACTTTCTTACGGCAAAACCGATAAGCCGATCGGCTTTTTTTAGTCGCCCGGCAAGTTCGCCGAGCTCCGTTTCGCGAAAAACCTTAAAACTGTCGTCCGCCGAAAACCAAACGCCGACGACCGACACACCGAGCGTTTTTAATTCGTCGCGCACCCCCCAATCGCGCGGCGCAGATTTGGTTTCAAGATCCAAAACGACTTCATTGCGCATCCCAACTGATTCTCCTTTCTAGCTAATATCAGCATCAATTGCCTACTTAAGGTAGCAGAATATTGACCCTCTGTCCAGTTTCGATGCCAAGACGCTCGGCCGTGCCGGCCATAACCTCAATAACCTTATCGGCCGGGACGGGCGGAGTAAAAACTTCGAGTTCGGCATCTGGAGTCCCGGTCGGCGGCGGCTCGGCATTTCCCTTTATAAAAACAATCTTGTCGCCGTCTAGCCAAAAAATATCTATGGACAAGATCATGCCTTTCATCCAAAACGGGTAGCGATCCGCGCGGGTAAACAAAAACAGCATTCCTCCGTCTTGAGGGATGCTCGAGCGACCGCCGAGGCCTTTTTGCTGACTGGAAGAAGTTTTGGCAACATCCAAGTAAAATTTCTCGCCGCTAAGGTAAACAGCGGTCTTTCTGTCTGACACTTTAGAATTAGAGATCAGCAAAACCACATTACCCAAAATTAAAATCGCCAACCCGCCTCCCAAAAACCAAAAAATTAGTTTGGTTACTTTTGAGCCGCCAGCCATGTCGCAATGGTATCCGCAAATTCCAGCTCGCGATCAAAAATCGTCGTACCGTGCCCGGCCTCGTCAAATATTTTCGTCTCTTTCGCGACTGCGCTCGGTGTTGCGGCCGAGAGTTTCCCTACCGCTTCAACCGAAGCCGGATCATCCCGAGAAGCGACATAATAAACAGCTTGTCCTTCAACAAGAGCCCTAGCGTAGTTTTCGGTCACAACTCCGCGGTAATTCAATCCGGGCGAAAGAAGAAAAGCGGCTTTAGCCTCGCTATGTTGGCCGAGATACTGCAAAGCGAGATTGGCGCCAATGGACGCTCCGCCAAGGTAAATTTCTTTCGCGCCTTTAGACTTTAAAAACCCAACGCCGGCTTCAACGTCGTAACGTGAGGCTTTGTGCTCGGCATCGGAAAAACTTTTGTAGCCATCGGGCCCGCCCTTGGCGAGGCTCGCCTTTGGCGGCCCGCCTTCTGATTCGCCGTGTCCCCGCAAATCTATAGCCAAAGTATTAAAACCAAGACCTCGGGCCCTTTCGGCAAAAACTTTCCAACTCGCCCGTGTCGCCGGCATCATGTGCAAAAGCAAAAGGCCCTTGGTCGAAGCATCGGCCGGCGCGTAGTAGTCGCCGGCTATCGTTAAATTGTCCCCCGTTCTAAATTCAACACGCTCGGCCATGGTAACAATAGAGGGTACGGAGTTATTAAACTGGCGGAGGGGCTTTTCTATAACAATAAGGAAGTAGAGCAAAAGCGAGGCCGCGACCAGTACTGCCAGAACAATTATCGCCGCTTTCATCTTTTCTATTATAGCTATAGCCCAAATCGGAATTACATCATTTTCTTACGATCGTGAGAAAATGATGTAACTTGGAAAACTGCAACACTTTCTTTGACTTACTCTGGCTTATCCCCGCGGCGGTGCGGTCTTATAAACCGGCGGGTAAAGTGCGGGGTCAATGGTGCGCTCAAAACAAACGCGGCCCGCGGAGTGCATCCAATTGGTCGGCTTCATATATGATCCATCATAACCCAGCCCAGCCGGTTTCGGCTCCGAAGCCGGCTCGTCGGAACTTTCGGTCGCAAAAGTTGCGCATAGCTCGAACTTAAGATCGGCAAGGACCCGATACTCATAGGCATTCCCGCTCTCCGGATCACGCGGCGGAACAAAACCGGAAATCTCATCGCGAAGATCGTAAAGCTGATTTGGCAGTTTCTCCTTCTTCTGCCAGTAATTGACCGCCTGCCACTGGATATTTTGCAGATCTTGAACCCGTCTTTCGTCAAACCGTCTCATTCGCTCGGCAAAAGGCGACCCGGCCGCAACGAAACCATAAACCACGGCCGCGACAACAATGGCAACAACCGCCCACACAAACCAGCGCATGTAGGGATCGCGCGAGGCCATAATGTCGCTCTTAAGATTCCAGAGATAATAACCGAACACCGAAGCGGCGATGAAAAGGACCACGCCGACTTTCAACAGGAAACGCGCCGAAAGTTCGCCGCCGAGAAAGTTGTAAATCAGCGCAATAAGATCGCCGATTATGACCGCAGCCGCGAGAAAAAGCGTGAGGTAAAGGAGCCACTTCCTGATTTTCAGATTTCGTTTACTGGCATGCGCTGTCGCTTCCTTTTGAATTGACCATGCCGTCCAAACATAAACCGGAAAAACGATAGTGAGCATGGCCACGAACCAACGGATAGCGTCAGCCATGGCCGTGCGATAATATCCGTGATCGGTCAGCGGATCGGGCAGCCAGCGGTTAATAAACTGAAAAGTCAGCGCGCCGAAACTGACCGCGGAAATGTAGAGCGCAACTACGGCCAAAAGATGCATGAATACGTCTTTAGGCGAAGCCTTAGCGTAATCGTTCATATGTTCCAAAAAATTGACTTATTCGACAACCGCCACGGCGAATCTACTTAAACTCGTAAGTAATGGTAACGTTTGCCACTATCTCGTTTTCTCCCGTTTCGATTGAAGGTGATGCCGGAGCCGCGGCGCCAACTCCGCTCTCAAGAGCAACGCTTTGCTTATAATATATAGGCGGAAAAGTCCCGCTCTCGGAGAAAGCCACCATCCGTCCAATTCTTTTGCTCAAATCTTTAGCCAACTTTTCGGCCTTAGTTCGGGCGTCTTCGATCGCTTTGGTCCGCGCCTTGGCTTTCAACTCGTCCGGCTTATCAATGGTAAAACTTATGCCGCTGACCTCATTAGCGCCGGCCGCCACCACCCCAGCCAAAATATCTCCGGCTTTAAGAGTATCGCGGATAGTTATCCCGTAAGTTGTGGTTACTTGATAGCCGATTATTCTCGGCTTCGCCGTTTCAAGCGGGCAAGTGACGCCGTAGCACGGCCGGGGGTAGCTATATTGCGGATATATATTGTAGCCGGTGGTCTTAATGTCCTTGTTTTCAATCCCCTGCTTCTTTAAGTAATCAACCACGGCGTTGGTTTTCTTGGAATTCTCGGCTTGGGCATCGCTTAATGAAGTTTTTTCAGTAAGGACCGACACCGAAATTTCAGCCACAACGTCGGATTTTTCAGCGGCGACTTTGCCCTCACCCGTAACGCTGATTTCCAGTTTTCTCGTAGTACCGCTTATATTCTTGGCCTCGAGCCACAGTGAAGCAAGATAATTAACAATGAGAACCGCAAGAAAAACGTTGGCCAGAGCTAAAAGCAAAACTCCCCAGCGTTGGACTTTGATTTTATGCGCTTCGTTCAGGTCTTGATATATTTGCATGGTTTTTTTGCTAAGCGCGTCTAGCCAGCCACCTGTTTGCCTTCTTTGTCTTCTGCGTTCGCTATAGCAAGCTCGGCAGGCGATTTGTAATCCGCGCCTCTTTTTATAGTTATTTGTATAGTTGTGCCATCCCCAGTCTGCCGCTCACCCTCAAAAGTAACCGCATCATTGCCTTCCGGCCCGCTCCTTCTAAAACTAAAACCAATTCCCGACATCCCTTTTTGGATATCCAGCCCTTTCTCATTCAGAAACTCCGCCTGAAACGATTCTGCTGGCTTGGGGGTGAATCCTTTTTCATCTTCAACTCTTTCGCTCATGGTTGAAACTCAATTAAAGAATTAATTAAACTTCCCTTCTTTGACGTGGCGCTCAATCTCGTCTTTCAGCACCTTAACCTTCTTCGCGTCCGTCGCCTTCATTCCCTTCCACATCTTAGTGCAGCGCTGGCACCCTTTTGAGTTTTTAACATAAGTATCGTAGCGCCATAAACTTGAAGAATCCTCGGACAGTTGTTTTACAAGATCGTGGTTGTGATTTTTAAGCATGGTCATCGGTTATAGTTTGCTAAAAGATTAATGCGGCAATCGTCTAAACCTTGAGTATTTTTGGCTCTTTGCCCCCACCTTTCCTGGCTTTACTATACTCCCCGAAAGTCTTCCTGACAAGTTCTCTTATTTTCGCTTCAGCTTCAGGCGAATTTAAAAATTGCCGACGTATTTCGGCTTTCTTTCTCCGCAAAAATTTTCGAATAGATCGCGGCAATTCTTTATCGGGCACAGCGGCTACTATAGCAGTATTATCTGAAGTTGGCAATAACCGGGGTTCACTTGTTTTGCCGCGCGGCGATGGCCAGCTTTAAATTCGGAATAATGTCACCGGCTGATAGACCGTATGTATCGTAGTCGCCGGGACTTCGCGGTTTAACGTCTGGGGAGCCGGCTGGCGGCTCTACTTCAAAATCCGAACCAGCAGTGGAAAGAAGTTTTTTGCTTGACGCCAGTCGAGCCAAAAGCCTTGTCGCCGCCTCGGTATGACTGGAGTTAAAAACTTCAACGCCATCCAGCCCCAAAGTCACAAGCTCGGTTAAAGTTGCCTCAAGTCCCTCAAAACTTTCGGAGAAATGCACCGCCGGGTGAGACCAAACGGCGACTCCCCCGGCGCTATGGATTAACTCTATGCTCGCCTTCGAATCCAAATCTTCAAGCTCCACGTAAGCGGGTTTGCCGGAAACAAGAAAATTCCTGATAAACTCGCCCTTGGTTTTTATGCCCCCCAAGAGTTCATGGTTGACGGGGTTTTCCAAAATCTCGAAAGCGATATGCGGCCGCATCACCATCCCGCCCGAGGCCCGCCTTTCAACGCTCTGGTAATCAATCTGGAATCCTTCTTCCTTAAGCCGCCGCACCATTTCTTTGGCGCGTTCAATCCGTAATTGCTTTATTTTCTTCGAAGCCGCAAGCAGATTGGGGTTGTCGATGTCAACCCCGTAGCCCAAAATATGCAACCCGAGATCGCCGTGACCGCATGATAACTCAATGCCGGGGATAACCTCAACGCCGAATTCCCTGCCAGCAGCTTCAGCTTCCTTAACCCCGACTACCGTGTCGTGATCGGTAAGCGCCATCACCGCAATACCAAATTTTCTAGCTTTGCGGACCAGCTCCCGCGGCGCGAGGACTCCATCCGAAGCCGTTGAATGCATTTGGAGATCAAAAGTGTTCATGGTAATCCTACGAATTACGAATTTCACCGAATTGCGAATTCGTAATTCAAAATTATTCGTAATTCGTAGGAACATCCGCTAATTTAACTAGTTCTTCCTTAACAACTTCCCTGTCATCCCACGGTATCTTTCTGCCTTTCTCGATAAACCACGGCTGGGCGCCCATGCCGGTTATGATGACTGTATCACCGGGTTTAGCATCCTGCAACGCGGAACAAATTGCTTCCCGCCGATCTACGACTTTTTTGGAATTTGGAATTTGGAATTTGGAATTTGACGAAAATCCTCTTTCAATCTCTTCCATAATCCGCTGAGGATTTTCGTCGTCTGGATCCTCGCTGGTCAAAATAACCTCTCTGCAAAAGTTGGCAGCGACTTTGCCCATCTCCGGACGTTTCCACTTGTCGCGCCCTCCTCCGGCCGCGCCAAGAACGCAGATTAGTTTTGAATTTTGCCTGCCCGCCGACTTGTCCGCCAAAGGTTTACCGGCGGCGGAAGCCTCGGCGTAGGCGGAAGCTTTGAGCTTTGAGCTTGCACTGGAAAGCGTCCCATAGACGCTTTCCAGCGCATCCGGCGTATGCGCGTAATCCACCACCACTGCAAACGGCTTATTCTGGATATACTCCATCCGCCCGGCAACACCCTTGAACTGGCCTAATGCTTGTGCCGCTGCCGAAAGTGAAACATTAAAAGCCATAGCTGCGGCGATAGCGGCAAGCGCATTCATCACGTTAAAATCGCCGCCGAGATTCATTTCCATAAAAACGTTCTCTACCTCAAATAGCGTGCGCGAAGGGTAAGCAGCGTTAACGTGGACCGGATGGCCAATATGCTTTACCTCGATGAATGAAGGCGAATACCAAATAGTTTCGGCTTTAGTGTCTTCGGCAATAAGTTTCGACGACTCGTCTTCTTTATTAAGAACAGCGAAACCCGATCGCGGCAGTTTTTTAAAAAGCTCCATTTTGGCCCCGCGGTAGTTATCAAAACTGCCGTGCGCCTCAATATGCTCCGGCCGGATGTTGGTAAGCACGGCGGCCTTGAAATTTATAAACCGGTGGCGCGATTGCCTTATGCCTTCGGAAGTCACCTCGATAATAGCAAAGCGGCATCCGGAGTCGCGGCATCGGGCTAAAAACTTCTGCAGCCGGAAGCGGCCGGGCATTGTCATCTTAAGCAGGTTTTTCTCTTCCGTATCATTGATTTTAAACCGCAGCGATGAAGACGACCCGACTCTAAACCCCGCTGCCCGGAATATCTCATGCAAGAGGTGGACCACCGTGGTTTTGCCGTTGGTGCCGGTCACGCCGATGACTATCAACCTTCGCGAAGGCCGCCCGTAAACTGACGCGGCCAGTGCCGCAAGAAGCCAATGATAAAAAGGACGGACGGCTTCCAAAATTCCAAGCGGAACAATTTTTTTAACAATGATAAGAAAACTCATAAAAGAAGGCTCGCAAGATAGGCAATATAAGGTTATTTGGACGATCGGCCAGATAACCTTATACCCTGATGCCCGATACCTTAAGATGCATAACTCGCAAATCAAAAACCGTGCCGAATCCTATGCTGAAAGCTATAAAGCCAATAAAGGGCCTTGCGAAAAACAAAATCGCGCGCGTCGGGAAAGTTAACCATATCACCCCCGAAACCCTTTTTAAAGCGGGTCAGCCCCGGCCACTTTTCTTCATCAATCCCGCCAAAATCATAACTCCCAAAACCGCGGAATTTCACCGCGCGTATTATCTCCCAATGCAAAAGATGCGGAGCCATGACCTCGCGCGCCTCGCCGGCTGATGCGCCGTGAAGGTAAGTTGTCTTGGCTTCCGGCCGGAAAAAGTTGACTATGGCCGCGGCGACGATTTCCCCTCCATACTCCGCGAGCCAGAGCTGATTTTCGAAATCATTGTCCTTAACCGCAAAAAGAGCTTGATAATGTTCCCGGGGATGAACGAAAAAGCGATCACGGCTGGCCGTTTCCTGCATGAGTGCCCAGAAAGTTTCAAAATAACTGCCGACATTCGCCGCGGCTATCGGCCGTATAACCACTCCCCGCCTGTCGGCCAAGCGGATGTTATAGCGAGTCTTTGGGTGCATAGCCACAAGCAGCTGATCCTCCGTTTTGCGGCAATCAATTAAAATAGTCGAACTTGGTTGGAGTGAGTTGCCTTTCTTACCGCCTAGAGAGCCGTCCAGCGGCCGATCCGGATCGACCTTAAGGAAAATTGATTGGTTCTCTTTAGCCCATTTGCCAGCCGCCGCAAGAAACTCCGGCGATAGCGCCCTAGGCCGCGGAGAATACAAATAGTTATAGCCGTAGGGCAGGTCGTGCCTTATGACCAAAACCGGCCCGATGCGCTTCACCGTCCGGCCTATCTTTTTCTGAATTTCCTCCCATTCGCGGGATTGCAGAAATGACATGCCCTACCTCTTATGATCCCCTAATTGTCGCAGCGCCTCCTTGACTCTCTCGCTTGCTCCGCTAACTTCTTTTTGTACTCTATTCAACGCTTCTCGCGCCTCGCTTTGGGTATAGCCTAAAGACACTAGGGCTTCCAGTGCATCGGCCTCTTCTTTTAGTTCCGGCGCCTCAACCGAAGATACGCCTTTACCCGCCATTTTTTCGCGCAATTCCAAAACTATTTTCTCCGCGGTTTTTCGTCCGATACCCGAGACGCGCGTAAGATAAGAAGTGTCGCCGCTGGCAATGGCCTTTTTCAAAGTGTCGAGCGGGGCAATAGCCATTATCCCGAGTCCGCTTTTCGGCCCGATACCCGAAATCTGAATCAGCGTTTCAAAAAACTCCAGTTCGGCGTAATTCAAAAAGCCGTAAAGCTCTTGGGTGTCCTCGCGCTGGTAGAGATGAGTGAAAACCTTTACTTTTTGCCCTTTTTCTGGTATTTTTCGCAGTGTTTCCGGACTAACGAATAAGCGATAGCCGATCCCGCCGGCATCAAGTACAATAAATTTTTCGCCTTTGAGCAAAACCTCGCCTTCAACGAATGCTATCATAAGTCAATCATACCGATGTTTAAACTTGTATCAAAGTTCAGCCCTACAGGTGATCACCATCCAAAATAATACCGTGGTATTTAAACTGTTTTCACATTTCCAACCAACTGGAGATCAGCCGCAAGCGATAGAAAGACTTGTGGCCGGTTTTCGCGACAGCGCAACGCATCAGACGCTTCTTGGCGTAACGGGCAGCGGGAAAACTTTCAGCATGGCAAACGTCGTGGAAAAAATCCAGAAGCCTACCCTCGTCATCTCTCATAATAAAACTCTTGCCGCCCAACTCTACCAAGAGTTCAAAGAATTTTTCCCCGAAAACGCCGTTCACTACTTCGTCTCCTACTATGATTACTACCAGCCCGAGGCCTACATCCCCCAGAGCGATACCTATATAGAAAAGGATGCGAAAATTAACGAGTTGATTGATTCGCTCCGCCATGCGGCGACGGCCGATTTGCTGATGAGAAACGACGTGCTGATTGTTGCCTCGGTATCCTGCATCTACGGCATCGGCGATCCCGAAGAATACGAAAAAATAGCTATTGAGTTTAAGATCGGCCAAAGAATTAACTTGCGCCAAATAGCCCGCGATCTTGTTTTACTGCAATACTCCAAAAATGACTTTGATCCGCGCCAGGGCAATTTCCGCATCCGCGATAATGCAGTTGAGATTTTCCTGCCCTCCGGTGAAGAAAAACTCATTATCGAAATCGAACTTGACCGTAACCAGATAAAAAGCCTTGGCCTCCAAAAAGTCGGCCTCGTTAGCCCCCATTCCCTATCCGCTATCCCCTCCTTCAAACTCTTCCCGGCCAAGCACTTTGTGACTCCGCGCTCCAAACTCAAGCTTGCCATCCGCAATATAAAGGAAGAACTAAAGGAGCAGGTCGCAAGATTTAAGAAGGAAGATAAACCTCTCGAGGCCGAACGCTTGGGCGAACGCACCAATTTCGATATGGAAATGCTCGAACACACCGGCTACGCGAATGGTATCGAGAATTATTCGCGACACCTATCTTTCCGCCCGGCTGGCTCGCCGCCTTTCACCTTGATTGACTATTACCGCCACCGCTTCGGCGATGATTTTCTCGTCATCATTGACGAATCGCATGTTTCTTTGCCCCAACTCCGCGGCATGTACCACGGCGACCGCGCGAGAAAAGAAACGTTAGTCGAGTACGGTTTTCGCCTGCCGTCCGCCGTAGATAACCGCCCGCTCAAGTTTGAAGAGTTCAATGAAAAAGTTAAGCGCGTGCTTTTTGCATCAGCCACTCCGGGAATATATGAGTTAAGGCGCTCGGGATGTGACCCCAATACACGAATGGCGTCCGAATTACCCGAATATTCGGATCATTCGGGTGATCATTCGCATCATTCGTGTCGCGTTGTGGAACAACTCATCCGCCCCACCGGCGTCCTTGATCCGAAAATCGAAGTCCGGCCCACCAAAAATCAAATCAAAGACGTCATTGCCGAAATCAAAAAACGCGTCGCCAAAAAAGAGCGGTCGCTCGTCATGGCCCTGACCAAGCGCCTGGCTGAAGACATCGCCGAGTACCTATCCGAAGCCGGAATCAAGGCCGAGTATCTCCACTCCGAAGTAAAAACTCTTGACCGCCCGGATATTTTGAAAAAACTCCGCGAAGGCGAGCACGACGTGCTCGTTGGTATAAATCTTCTCCGCGAGGGTCTGGACTTGCCGGAGGTCTCGTTCATCGCCATTTTGGATGCCGATAAAGAAGGCTTTTTGCGAAACGAAACCACGCTGTTGCAGATAATCGGCCGGGCGGCGCGCCACACCAATGGCGAAGTCATCCTTTACGCCGATGCAATCACCGAATCAATGCAAAAAGCCATGGATGAAACGGCGCGCCGCCGGAAAGTTCAGGAAGCATACAACCAAGAACGCAATATAACCCCGATAAAGATCGAAAAGGCCATCCGAAAATCACTCCTTGAAGAACTTTCGCCCAAAAAAGATGAGGAGATATTTCTTCCCGCCGGCCCCACGCGCGAGATGATCTTGGCGCTCGAGCGCGAAATGCGGAAGGCGGCCAAGGAAATGGATTTTGAACTGGCAGCCAAAATACGCGACCGCATCAGAAAGTACAGACAGTAGCTTGACCAAAAAACTAAATAAGATATCATCTATAAGTATCTAGAACCTATCTCAAAAATCAGTTGCGCAGGTATTGTTCGGGCTAGTTTATCTCGAGCTTGTCCTAGACCCGCCAGGTCGGACTAGGGTCGAGAGAAGAACAAAAATGGCATAAGCGCAAGGTATCTTCTCGACCTCGCTCGAAGAGTAATTACTTTCAGGCATTTTTGATATAGGCTTTAACAGTCCATCTCCGTCATTTTGCATTTGATCGAGCGAAGCGAGGAAACATGCCCATAACCAAGTCAGCCGAAAAAGCCCTCCGCCAAACCAAGCGGCGAACCGTAAGAAACCTCCGGAAAAAAGAGGCCTATAAAAACATTCTCAAACGCGTTGAAAAACTGGTTCAAGCCCAAAAAACCGATGAAGCGAGAAAACTCGCGCCGACGGCTTACAAAGCCCTCGACAAAGCGGCCAAAACCGGTGTCATCAAGAAAAACGCGGCCGCCCGGAAAAAATCGCGAATGATGAAGCGAATCAATTCCGTCGCGGCAAAATAAGCCATCAATTTTCCGGCTCTCGATCTAAAATCAGCCCCGTTCCGGTCAACTGGAACGGGGTATTTGATTTACCCTCCCATCTTCCCGAATACCTTGCGGTCTCTTACCCCTCCCGCTAATACTTGGTGAGAGGATTTACCAATCAACCTTGTTTCAAAACAAGCTTAATCAACGGCCAAGGCGGGGGCAGGCGACCAGTTTTTAATTCGAGATCGGCTCGAACCAAATCGTCGAAGCAGCGGTCTAGCCTGCTAGCGTCCATCCCTCGCGCAAGTTCTGTGTTTTTTCTGGCGACATAAGGACTAAGCTTAGCCGTGGCTTTTTTGACCTCACCGTCCTGAACCCCCTGCCAAACTTGCGCCAAATTGCGGAGAGCTCCGGCCAAAGCGCCGATTATATAAATCGGGTCATAGCCGTCCGCGAGCAAGTTCATGAGCGGCCGGAAACTGCTCCGCCGGTTCTTCAAAAACGCATCGGTCATGTTCCATATTTTTTCTTCCTCCTTTACTCCTTTCGCCGCCGACCAGCCGCAGGAGATTTTATCCAGCTCATTGGCCGCAGACCATAGATCGCCGCCTAGCCGCGCGGCTAATAACTTTATTTCCGCTGCACCCAAACCTGCCTCTCTCGCTGCCGCCTCCTTAGAAATCCACGCTTCAAGTTTCGCCCCGGAAAGCAATTCAAAGTTCTGCTCCTTAGCCGCTCTCTTTTTTATTCCTTCGAAAAGTTTGGACTTTTTGCTGTCAATTTCTGCCTCCCAGAAAACAACTATCACCTCTTTGCTGTTCGCCCAAAAATCACAACGTTCGGCCGCGAAATCGGCCGGCTTGGGGTCTAGCGACAAGACATTTTCGATTATGAAAAGTTCTTTGGCTTGAAAAAACGATCCGGTTCGCCCGATATCATAAACCGCCTCGGGATTCTCTCCGGCGTCAACGCGCGTCACCCCCAAAACCCCTCCGCTCTTCTTGCGGAATTCTTCAACAATCTCTTTTAGCTTTTTCCGGCTGCGGTAAGTATCCGCGCCGTAAAGGAAATAGATCATATTAACTCTTTGTGGTGAGCAGGAATGGATTTCTAACGGGGCGAAGTGCCTATCTTAAGAAAGTTTACTCAATCGTTAAGTTGAATCTCTCGGGGCGTTCCAGCAAATTTTTTACCGCTTTCAAGAAAACATCAAAATCCCTTAGGTTATTCTGAATAATATCGTACATTTCCTCTGGAGTAATTTCCGCATAAAAGTGAGTAAGTCGATTTCTGTATCCCGCCATTTTTAAAAGCGTTTCTTTTGCAAAATTCGGATCAACAATGCCGAACTCACCAAGCTTGTTCGCTATCTCCTTATACTCTGTTGTCCGGCCGCCTTCGATACGCGATAGAATGTGAACGCCAATATTAAACACACCTTCCAGCGCTTCGCGGAGCCGCAACTTCGCTACGTCAAAGTAATCATTTTTCCCCGAAATAAATTCACCCCTCGCAATACCACCGAGCTTCTGCAATTTCGCCACGTCCTTCATAATGCCGTCCATGCGCGGAGTGATGGATTGGAGCTTCAAAGGCAATTTGTTCATCCCGTTAGAGACAGGTCGCGGTCAAATTCGCTATTGCCTCTTTGCTAAACTTTTATACAATACGCAAATTTAATTTTGGTTACCCTGCTAAAGAGCAGGCGCCGCAACCACGATCTCTAACAGGATTCATACGCGCTCGAGTATGGCTCGGTTAAATTCGTCTAAAAGCGGCCTGAAATCGCGGTAAAGCATACTCACGCGCTCTTCGAACTCCGCCCGAAATTCAGATGAAATTTCAAAGAGAACAACCCCATGCCGAATCGCGTCAAAACGCAATTCCAGTGAAGCGCGTTCCAAAAATACAATATCAACAGATCTGAAATCGCTTAAGTCCAGCACGCCAGAGAAAATATCAAACAGGATATTATAGACTCCGGTTGTATCCCCGCGAACAATGGTCGGGTCGGTGAAGACAACGCCGATATCGTAATCGCTTGAGGGTCCCGCCGTTCCTTCCGCGCGCGACCCGAAAAGATAAACCAGCCCAACTTTTAGTTTCTTGAGCTTGTCGGCTGGCAATTCAATTTTTTGGTAGTTTGCCATAGCCGAATCTTAGCACAAACCCCATCATTCTTCAATAATGCCGTCGTGAGGAAACGGAAAGAATAACCCCCTGAGCGGCAAGACTAAATCTTATGAGGTTCAACCTCATAAGATTTAAGCAGAAATAGGCGACGCTAGGCGTTAGAAGGCCGATCGATGAAGGCGAGAATATATTTTGCGTACGTGTTGAATTGGCCAATAGCCTCGCCGACGCTTTGCTGAAGCGTTGCAGGATCAATATTATTATACTCATGAACCAGCGCGTTGCGCAGCCCTGCGCTCGGCGCAATCTTTTCCGCAAAATCCTTGGGATACACGCCGAGTTCCGCCAGAGCGAAAAAAGTGTCGCGATAGCGCATCACGCCCAAAGTAGGATCTCCCTTTTCGGCAACAATGTGCTGATTAACATCGAGTGCGCGGCCGATCAGCCGCTCCAAATACCGCTCACAAGCTGCGTACTTGCCGGGGTCGCCGGCAATTTCATTAATGGTCAGGTGTTCGAATTCTTTGAGCCGTTCGAGCTCTACCTGATTCAAAGCGAGTTTTCTCTGGACAAGATCCTTGTTAAACATAGTTCGCGGCTAAAGAGAGCGCCTTTATCGCGCGTATCGATCGGCCAGAGCGCGTATGCTCTTTTCGAGGAGTACCCGCTCAAGTTTTCTCAAGTCATGACTATCTTCGTAATCACGATAGGCGTAGATCTTGAATTCTTCGTAGTCTGTCGGATTCCCGTAAAGAAGCAAGCTATTGCGCAACGCCTCAAACCGAAAAAGCGGATCAACGCCGTGAAGCGACTTTAGGTCAAGTTCTCTTGCCTTATTATCTCCAAAAATCTTAGCGAGCTCGGCGTGGATCTTCAGAATATCATCCAAAGAAAGGTGTCGCCGGCCCAATATGGCAATATCTAAATCACTCCCGCGGCGCGGAGTTTTTGTAGCATAAGAACCGTGGAGCAAGACCAGCTTTAGATCGTATTTTCTGCCGATGGCCTCAACTTCTTGCTTCTGCTCTAAAGTCAATACCATTTTGACATAATAACATATTCGCGGCTGTTATTAAAGATAATCGCGCTTATCGTCGAGAAGGCCGCAGGCGATGAAACCGCGGGTGAGCGCTGAAATGAAGAGTGATTCTTAACGGGGTAAATGGGGTAAATATCCGCGCCGTAGAGAGATAAATCATATGGTTTGCAAGACGCAGTTTACTGAAACAACGGAACGCGAGTGAAATTTACCAAACCCTGCGCATTTCGAGGCCTTCGAGGCCGGCCTTCGAGGCCGGGCCTCGTAAGATTATAAAGATCTGTTATAATCGCTTTATGAGGAAGATTCAACTTGCGACAGACTCGATCTACCACGTTTATAGCCGGGGAGTTGAAAAACGAAAAATATTTATAGATGACGACGATCGTTTTCGTTTCGCCCACAATCTTTTTGAGTTCAACGACGAGGAGTCGGCTGATAACATTTACTATCGCCAGCAAGCACTGAAATCCTACAAAGTTTACGAGGCCCGGCCTCGTAAAATACTCGTCGAGATTATTGCTTTTTGTTTAAGGCCTAATCACTATCATCTACTCCTGCGCCAACACTGCGATCGAGGCATTACCCGATTTATGCATAAGCTCGGGACCGGCTATAGCATGTATTTTAATCAGAAGTATCAGCGAGTTGGCGGCCTATTTCAAGGTAGATTCAAAGCTGTTCTAATCGAGCGGGAGCCGCACCTCCTTTACCTGCCCCATTATATTCACCTCAACGCACTAGATACGGTGATGCCTGACTGGAGGGATGGGAAAATTAAAGACCAACGAGCCGCGCTAAGGCATCTGAATTCATACAGATGGTCGAGCTATCTTGACTACACAGGAAAGCGAAATTTTACCTCAATACTTGCAAGTGAGTCCATCAAAGAGCTCTATGGAACGGCTGAAGATTATCAACAATCAATACTAGATTGGATAACAGCATTGAACGTTGACGAGATAACGGAGATTATCTTAGAAGATTTTTAAGCTTTTGTATGTTTATGAAGCCGGGCCTCGTAAAGTAACGGAACGCGAGTGAAGCTTGCCAAACCCTGCGCATTTCGAGGCCGGGCCTCGTAAGATTTATATTCCCTTGCATTCAACTGCGGCCTTACGGCCGCAGTTGAATGCAAGCCCGGAGCCAGTCCCGCTTCCAGCGGGACTGGCGTAGGCGAATATATAGACCCAGCAATTTTGCCAAATGCGCATTCGCGCTTGGCAAAATTGCTGGAAGGTGCGCGAGCACCACGGCCGGAAGGCCATTGGTATCTATAAAAGTGGCGAGAAGTGCTTATTTAGCGAACTTCCAAGTTGAGAAAACTTGGGAAAGCCAAGCGTCCAAATCGGCATAGGTGGTAACAACGTAAAGATAGCCGCGGTGGGCAAACCACACTTCGCGCGTCTTGCCGATGGTGTCTGACTTGCCGAAAAACATCACGCCTCTCGCGCCGTCAATATCCACCGCTTGGGAGTCATGAATCTCGGTGTCCGGAAACACCGCGGTAACGCTGCCAGCATCAATGGAATCCCCACGAGAATACGGAACGATAAATATTTGGAATCCATCTCTTGCGGCAGGACCCTGAAAAACAAGCGTTTCGCCATTTTCTTCTTCAAATAAAGTTAGACGCAGATTTTCCGGATAGCTAAGGGAAAAACTGTATTTATCGCTTGTGTACTCGCGGTCAGGGTTGCTGCGAAGCGGCTGTTCGCCTCCCGACCCTAAAATTGGCGGAGCGAGTCCATCGGTTTTGGATTCCCTGCCACGCAAAATAAGAATTAAAATAAGGGCGAGAGCCAAAGCCGAAACGATAACCGCAACAAGCGCCTTACGCGGGCTAGCGCCGATGAACTTTGTGAATTTGTGTGGCTCTGTATTCACCAAATGTTTTATGTTTACGATCTTACGAGGCCCGGCCTCGTAAGGCCTCGTAAGATCGATTTAGGCGCATTCTAAGCTCGGCCTCGTAAATTAGGCGCAGAAGTTGCTAAGTTCAGCGCAACCTTATCTTTATTCCGCGCAATCGTACTTTTACTGCTCGCGATTCCTGGGTGGCTACCGTATAGAAGGTGGAGGTGGCGGATTGGTTGTTGTATTCGGTGGTGATCCAGTTGGCGCTACGGACTTCATCGGAGACGCGGACTTCGTCGAGGCGGCCTTTCACGAAATAATTCGTTCCATTCCTGCTCCCGATAGCTACTGCGGTATTATTTAGGATGGTCGCCGTGAGTGTATCACTGTCAGTAGTCACGTCTAAAGAGGTTCCATCTTCGTAAATTTTAACACCGCTCGCCGCGCTAGAGCCGTTGTAGGTGAAAACATAGTTATGCCAATTGCCGTTATTGAGGTTTGTTGCGGAAGTAGATCTTACCTCGATAAAATTCGCAGGGGAATCATCGTTATATAGTTGGACGCATAGGTACCCCGCAGTATCTAAAGTAATACAGTCAAGGTTTGTGACTACGTTCCACCCCGTGAATGGAGCAGCGTTAACCATCTTACTAACTGGTATCTGAGTTACAGTTGAGGTTGTATCCGGCTTAATCCAGAAACTAATCGAGAAAGTGTCCAGTCGGTCAAAATCGAATTTCGATTCGTTGGCAATACTGACACTGTCATTCGTCCCATCAAAGTTCAATCCCCCGTCAATCTTCCCTTGCTGTTGGTCGGTGGCGACTTGAGCGCCGTTGGAGGTGCCTTTGTTGGAGCTCGAAGCGGAGTCGGCGAACTGGGGAGCGGTAAGGGTGGGGTTTTCTTTCAAATGCCACACTCCGGCAAAGGAGTTGGACCAGACATCGGACCTGTTCTGCTGGTCGGTGGTGGAAGGTCCGCCGTAATACATATAGATATCGGTGTTGGCGGAGGAGGAGAGAGTTGGGATCTTGACCCAGGCCTCCAGTTGCCCCGGGCCGGAGCCGGTGCCGTTGGCGGTTTTGTTGAATCGCTCTATCTCATGGGAGAGCTTGGTGACGCCGTCGGAAGAAGTGAAAACGATGTCAAAAGCGTTTTTTCCGGCTTGGGAAGCAAGATTGGAATCGGTGAGGGAGACGAGTACTGGAAAGTCGGTCTGGTTCGCGGGAACCTGCGAGGATTGGAGAGTTATTTTCTTGCGATAAAGCCAGTTGGGGGAGTACCAGTTGTTGTTGGCAATGCCCTGCTGGCCGAGGCGGACTTTGATGCCCCGCGATTCCTGGGAGCCTACCGTATAGAAAGTGGAGGTGGCGCTCTGGTTGTTGTATTCGGTGGTGATCCAGTTGGCGGAGCGAAGGGTATCGGCGATACGAAGTTCGTCGAGTCGGCCTGCGCCAAACAAGCTCGCCCCGCCGCGGGACATGAAGTAAAGGGTAGAATTCGCGAAGTTCCCGGTTGTATTTTCATTCTGACTGTACGTGATTGTCTGCGATGAACCATCTATGTAGATTGCACTCACCTCATTCGTGGTGGCACCCCGGTCAATCAGCGCGACGTAATGGTGCCAAGCAGCAGCCGACGGACGAGTAATTTCAGCATCACTGTATGTAGCACCGTCGCCCTGACAGTTTCTAACTAAGAGGGTGCCTAGGGCATAATTGGGATCAACAAGGAACGATCCAGCGTTTGTGTTGCAGTTCGCCGTGAGTTCCACCGCAAGATCGTCGTCATTCGCGAACGCATTCCAGTTGAGCCAAAAAGAAATGGTGATCGTATCCGTGCCGGAAAGATTTTTCGACACCAAGACATAATCATTCGTCCCATCAAAGTTGAACCCTCCGTCAATCTTCCCTTGCTGTTGGTCGGTGGCGACTTGAGCGCCGTTGGAGGTGCCTTTGTTGGAGCTCGAAGCGGAGTCGGCGAACTGGGGAGCGGTAAGGGTGGGGTTTTCTTTCAAATGCCACACTCCGGCAAAGGAGTTGGACCAGACATCGGACCTGTTCTGCTGGTCGGTGGTGGAAGGTCCGCCGTAATACATATAGATATCGGTGTTGGCGGAGGAGGAGAGAGTTGGGATCTTGACCCAGGCCTCCAGTTGCCCCGGGCCGGAGCCGGTGCCGTTGGCGGTTTTGTTGAATCGCTCTATCTCATGGGAGAGCTTGGTGACGCCGTCGGAAGAAGTGAAAACGATGTCAAAAGCGTTTTTTCCGGCTTGGGAAGCAAGATTGGAATCGGTGAGGGAGACGAGTACTGGAAAGTCGGTCTGGTTCGCGGGAACCTGCGAGGATTGGAGAGTTATTTTCTTGCGATAAAGCCAGTTGGGGGAGTACCAGTTGTTGGGAGTGGCGGCGTGGACGTCGGGAACGGCGAAAAGGCCGGCAAAGAAGAGAGCCAGCAGGAAAAGGATGCTGAAACGCAAGATGCCTTTGAATTTGGAATATTGATGGATATTCATGGATACTTATGGATATTCATTGATACTAATTGGTGCTTATTGATATTTAGATTTGGCTTTGTAGATGGCGGAGATGAAGATGATTAGTTGTAGAAGCCTGATTTTCATAGCGCGTGAATTCCTAATTGACCTAATTGCTCTAATTATTCTAATCAAATCCCAAGGTCATAAACTCAAAAGTCAAAAGTCAAAGCTCAAAACCATAGCTTAAAACTTTTAAACTACCTCTTGTTTTTCAACGTCAGCAAGCTTGAACCAAGAATGTTGGGAATTTCACCCACTTCTGCCAACAATTCAGCGATGCGGCTCTTATCCGCTCCGGTGGCATCGCGTAATAATCCCAGCCAATACTTCGTTTCGTTGGCCGATTTTAACGCTATTTCATAGAACTTGATAAAATCTCTTCGCGAACTTGATGACTTGGCCTCTACGATATTGGCACCAATAGAGGTGACTGAACGCAGCAGCTGATCAACAATGATCCAAAACGCTCTCGTGTTAGGCAGAATGCTGATAAACTTAATAACACTGATGGAAAAGAAATAGCAGCGTTGCTTTAAATCAGTTTTAACTTTTGAGTTGTGGTTTTGACTTTTGAGATTTGAATTTTGAGTTTGCATATTTGGGGATTGATTTATTTAGAATTCAGGATGATTCGGCCGGAGGCTGGGATCCCGGAGATAGTTCAGACGCTACCGGTTCGGTTGGAGGCGGCGCTGGTTCCGAGGCAGGCGGCGGTTCCGGGGTTGGCAATGAGACGGGCGGCGGCTCTGGTTCTGGCGGCGTAGGTTCGGGTTCGGGTTCGGAAGCCGGCGCGGTTTCTTCCGGGGCGGGGGTTGGAGTTACATCCGAGGATGGTCCGGGAAAAGGTTCGGGTGCGGGCGGAATCGGCTCAGATAATGGGGGTGACTCCGGCGGAGTTTCTGGCGAGGATGGCGGCTCTGACTCAGATGATGACGATGGCGTGGAAGTCGAGTCATCAGCAGACGGTTCAACCTCGGCGGACTCTTGCTTTGGAGCAAGCGCAGTTTCTTCAGTTGCGGCGGACGCCGCCAGAGGCGCTTTCTCGGAAGAGCCGCAGGCACCGGGCTCCGATTTAAGGACGCCGTTATCAACAAATATGCAGTAGTAATCGCCGGTGGTGCGGTCGCGGGTGGTAACGCCTTCTTCAACTTTTAGCTTTTTTGTTTCGATTTCCTGCGCGATAAGTTTGCCGTTCTCGTCAATGCTCCAAGATCCATTCTGGGACAATATGCCGCGCACATTCGCTATATCATTGCCGTTCAAATCCAAGCCGTAGCTGGTTTTAAGCCGACCCGTTGTCCGATCCACGCTCCACGGCATATCCTCCTCGGAGGCAAGCCCGCGCACGCCAGCATCCAACCGCGTGTAGCCGATGTTGAGCGTAGCCAGTACCTTGCCTGTTTTAACATCCGTGCCATTGATAGAAACCGTGGTTGTGGCTTTCGCGTCATCAAGCGCTTCCAAGGCAATGCCGATTATTATTCCGGAAGTTGTGGCTTTAGTACCCATTCCGGGCACGGAAGAAAAGGTGATGTAATCGCCGGGCTTAATCGGTCCCTCCTCTAAAGTAACATTAACAGGCAGGCGGCCGGCAATACCGACGGGCAAGGGACGTCTGGCCGCGGATGAAACAGCGGTGCCGTAAACCTTGGCCGGCGCGGTTGAAACCACGCCGACGACGGCATCCTCGCGAGTGGCCTTTTTCATAACGGAAATTTCGGCGTCAAACACGTTCTCATAGACAACCTCGGTAACCGGATCAACTTTCGGGGCCTTGTAAGCGATAGTGCTGGTGGAAGCGGCAACTATATCGCCAAGCTCCACGTCGGGCTCGGTGTCGTACCATTCGGCAATGTCGCTTGCCGCGGCGGTGCACTGCACCAAAATCCTTCCCATTGCAGCGATAGTGTCAATATCGAGGTGCGAACTGCACACTCCGCCCGTCGTTCCCGTCTCTTTAGAATCGAAGGTTAGGAGAATGGTGCCGTCCACGACGAGCGGGACGTTGTTTATCAATTTCGGCGGGGATGACGTCCCAATGCCGACAATGCCATCGGCAGAGACGATGAAGGCCGGTTTATGATTGGCGCCAGTAGAGGTGCTAACAACAAACGCGGGTTGAGTGGTATCGGTATTCAAGACCGAAAGCGAGCCCCAAGGGGTGCTTGAACCGACGCCGACATTAACTCCGAAGTTAAACTTGTCGCCCGCTTGGCCGAAGGTGATGGTGTTCACGCCGAGACCGAGAATGGAAGCCGACTCCTGGAAAATCAAGTTTGACGGCGAGCCGACATCGCCTAAGTACAAATCGCCAGAACCGTTACCACCTATTGTGATACTCTCCAAGCCAACCGTAGTATCGATAGTCAATAGGGGCTTGTAGGCGTCGGTTGATGTTGCAATGCTCCATGCGTAGGGTCGACCGGAAATGATTGTAGAAGTCGCGGCTAAAGGATAGTAGACGGTGCCGAGGTTTAGAGTTAGTTGGTTCGCGGATCCTGCGCCGAGAAGAGTGTTGCCGCCGACGCCGAGGAGAGCCGCCGGGGAGGTGGAACTTATGCCGAAGTTGCCGGAAGAATCAATCACTGCTCTTGGCGCGTTCCCTCCTCCCGTGTAGAACCCCAAGGAGGAGGTGGCCGAGATGTAGGGCGTTAAGAGCCCCCCTAATATGGTGGTGGTGCCGTTGATGAGCGCCGGGCCGCCGACCGAGAGCATGACTCCCGGGGTCGCGGTGCCGACCCCCAGGCGTTTTAACGAGTTATCCCAGAAGAAGGTGGCGGCGTCGCCATTGAATCCTCCGGCTCCGTCCGAGAACTGCACTGTTCCGGCGATGCCCGAGGAGGAGGAGCCTGAACCGCAGGCCGCCCCGCTGTTTTTGATGGTGCCGTCAGGCAGAACGGTGAGACAGTCGCCGGCCGCGGTTCCTCCGCCTAAGCCGCTGACTTGGAGGTTGCCTTGGACGCGTTGGTTGCCAATATTGGTTGAAGTGGCGTTGGCCGTGCCGTAGATGGCCAGCCCTCCTGCCGAGAAAAGATTGGAGGGAGTGGTCGTCCCGATACCGACGTTGCCCGATCCGTCAATGACCATTCTCGGCGCCGAGGCTCCCCC
>CAYNAP010000001.1:28719-38637 GCA_964395285.1 uncultured Candidatus Saccharibacteria bacterium | reverse complement strand
GGCCCCGGCCCGAAGTACTTGGCCAATCTCCCCGGGATGTGGCAGGAGAGGTAATCCATGGCCGAGGAGTAGAGGGAGGCTAAAGAAAATCCCGATCGCCCAAGCAGTGACCCTCTAAAGCCGTAAACAATCAAAAGCAAAAGCAAAACAGCCACTGCTGGATAAACCAAAACCCAATGTGACTCTTGTCGAACGATTTTCAGCCATCGATCAAAAAGATTCCCAAATTTTCCCTTTGCCGCCGCGACAGGCAAAGCTGCCAGTTTATCCGCTCCCTCCATCGCCGGCGCAAAAGTTTCTTCAATTATCCTAACCTCTGACTCCGGACCTTCTTTCTCAACAAATTCTCTTTTGACAACAACGGCGCTGCGCGCGATCTCCTCGTTAATTGCATCTTCAGCCGCGCGTAATGCCCCGTTTCGCTTAAGCGATCTTCGCTGTTCCGACATCCACGCTCGCGTCGTCACCCAGTTTCGTCCCAACTTAACTGCCTTTAGCTTTTTCTTGAAAACCAAAAATCTAAGGTAGTCCTGACTGACCCCAAACTCTCTAGCCGCGTCGGCTAGTGACAAATATTCTGTTTCGCCACCGCTCTCAAAAGACTGCATCAATTCTGGATGTAAACGATAATTTTAAAAACTCAACGATATCGTTTATTTCAATTTTTATGCGACGATCAGAACTACCTTAAGTTTAAGATTGGCGATCAAAAATTCTGTGCATAACTTAAAAAAATAAAAGCTGCCGCCTGTGGAAAACCGAGCGGCTCCTAGTTGCCGGGGATTGGCGGTCCGTTGAAAATCGCTGCAATTAATAGGACTTCCTGCAAAATATCCGAACCAAAATTCTGCTACTGCAGAATTTTTGACTCATTTCAACTGATGATATAATGAAGGCATGCAAACAAAGCTGCCTAAAAATGCCAAACGCGTCCTTGCGCTTTTGGCCAACGGAGAAATTTTAAAATTTCATAAGTCGCCGCAGGGATATTTTAAAATAGCTTCGCCTAACGCCGCGCTTTGGTCAGAGTTCAACCGAAAGACTCTCCTTTACTCAATCAATCAGCTCTATAAGGGCAAACTGGTGAATGTTAACGAGGGCCTTGACGGAACTACGAAAATTGAAGTTTTGGGGGCAGGAATCGAGCTAGCCGACAAACTCAATAGCTGGCTCGGCGGTTCGGCTGGGCCAAGCGAATGGGATAAACGCTGGCGCCTGGTCCTCTTTGATGTTCCTGAAAACAAAAAAAATCTCCGCGAAGCTTTTCGCTATCATTTGCGAAAGTTGGGCTTCGTGGAGTTCCGGCGAAGCGTTTTTATTTTTCCTTTCCCTTGCGCGACCGAAATCGAATCACTAGCCGATAAGTTCGACTTGCGAGATCATATTGCCATGATCACCGCTGAATCCATATCCGACGAGTTTCACTTCAAAAAGAAATTTAATTTACTCTAAATCGCCTAAGCTGGCTCCGGCCTTAACCGCCACTTCCATACGCACTTTCCCTTTCCAAACCTCGCTCATAATATTTTTTATTTTTGCGAGCACGGTCTCATCTCCTCCCAGCTTCACTTCGAAAACCAACTCATCGTGTATTTGAAGTAACATCTTTACATCACCCTCTACTTTTTCGCTGGCGAGATATTCGCGTATATCAATCATCGCCTTTTTCATAATATCGCCTCCGGTCCCTTGAATCGGGTGGTTAAGAGCCTGCCGTTCAACCTCGCGCTGCATACGAAAGTTAGTCGAGGATATATTTGGGAAATAGCGTTTGCGTCCAAAAGCGGTTTTGGTAAAGCCGTGCGCATGAGCAAAGTTTTTAGTTTCTTGGATGAAGCGCGCGATGCCCCGGAACTTGTCAAAATACTCTTCGATGAAAAGTTCAGCTTCGCTCCGGCTAATTCCCGTTGCTTCAGCTAAAGCCCCCGCGCCCATGCCGTATAAAATCCCGAAGTTTAAAGTTTTAGCTTTCCTTCGCATGTCAGGAGTAACATCTTTTATATCCACCCTGTTTACCTCTGTCGCAGTAAGAGCATGGATGTCCCTCCCCTCTTTGAAAGCCTTAATCATTTTTTCGTCATTCGCCAGATCAGCGGCAATCCGAAGCTCTAGCTGGGTGTAATCAAAAGCTGCTAACTTAAATCCCCTCTCGGCAACAAAACACTTTCTAATTTCGCTGCCATACTTGCCGCGCACCGGAATATTTTGAAGATTGGGGTCTTGGGATGAGAGTCGGCCGGTTGCCGTACCGGTTTGATTCCACGTGGTATGAACGCGGCCATCGCTGCCGACCAAGCTTGGCAAGGCGTCTACGTAAGTGGATTTTATCTTAGCGAGCTCCCTATAGCTTAATACCTTATCTATAATGGGACTCGCCGGTCTAAGCTTTACCAACTCTGTTTCGCGAGTTGAAATAACCCCCAACTTTTCGGTTTTGCGCAGCCCTTTAGTGAGAATTTTTAATTTATTGAACAAAACATCGGAAAGTTGCTGGGAGGAGTTTATGTTAAAAGTACTGCCGGCGATGTCGTAGATTTCTTCCGCAAGTTTATCCATATTTTCTTCCATTTCTATCGAGAGTTTCGCTAGCGGCCGCGGGTTCAATTTTATACCCGCTAATTCCATCTGGCGGAGAATGGGTACGAGCGGCCCTTCAATTTTTTCATATATACCCGCGAGTTCTTCTTTCTCCAAACGATCCTCCAGTATAGGCGCCAAATCGTAAAGATAAGCAGTGATAAGCGCCGGATCCTCGGATTGGATATGCTTATACTCTCTCTTAAGCAAGTCTTCCGCTTGGTAACTTCGGCGTCCGGGCTCGATCAGCCACCAAAACAGCATTAGATCTCTGACTTTCTTCACGTTACTTGGCAGACCTAAATTGAGGATGTTTTTTAAATCGAAAGTATATAACCTATGACCTGCCCCGAGCCAGCCCAGCCACTCCTCCTCGCTTTGGGGCATGGCCCTAAGTTTATAAACCACATCTCCTCCGCAAGATAAAATCAAAGTGTCATCAGAAACCGTAACCACTGCGTTCTTTTTAACTTTAATGCCTTTAATTGCTTTAACCTCTTTTACTTCTACCTTTCTTATCGCCTCCATCTCGCTCCGGCTTTCTCCTCCGGCTTGCAATAGGTTGTTGTCCTCCATCCGCCTGATAAGACTCTGAAAACCCAGACCTTGAAACGCGGCGCGGATTTTTTCTTCATTGCCTCGCAACTTGCGTAACTTGGCTTTGGCCAAAACAAAATTTATCGGCGCGTTGCGATCGATTGTCGCGAGAGTCTTGGAAAATAGAGCGTCGGCTTCGTGAGCTTTGAGCGCCGCAAGTATCGAGGGTTTGGCCACCAGCCTATTTTCTTTTAGAGCTTTATATACCCCTTCAATATTTCCCAAAACTTTTAAAAGCTCCTTGGCTGTCTTTTCGCCAACACCTTTAACCCCCGGGATATTGTCTGACGGATCGCCGCACAGTCCTTTGAAGTCAACCATTTGATCAGGCCGCAAACCATAACGTTCGCTAACTGTATTTTCGTCATAGAGCAGAGTGTCGGTTACGCCCTTGCGCAGGGTAAAAACTTTCGTCTTCTCGTCAATCAACTGCAGAGTATCAAGATCCCCGCTAACAATAACAACCTCCATATCGGCATGCGCTTTGCGGATAGTATCCGTCACCGTGCCTATTAAATCATCGGCCTCATAGCCCTCCTTATCAATGCGCATAACCCCCATGGAATCCAAAAGCCCCTCGACGACGGGTATCTGCTGATAAAGCTCATCCGGCCCTTTTTCCCGGTGGGCCTTGTAGCGCTCAAAAGCCAAATGACGGAATGTTGGCCCGGGATGATCAAAAGCCACAACTAAATAATCGGGCTTCAGCTCTTTTAAAACCTTCAGCATAAGGGACGCAAAACCGTAAACCGCATTAACCGGCGCTCCGTCAGGGCTGGTCAGGGGCGGCATCGCGTGGAATGCCCTATGTATTACCGCGTGAGCATCAACTACAACTAAGCGTTTCATAGTTACTTTCTAAACGAAATCTCGCGACTGTTTCTGCCACGATGTTTGAACTTAATCCAAATGGCCCCTTTTGGGATTAGCCCTTTTGCTTTATCGGCCCACTCGATAACTGTTATGGCCTTAATGTCTTGGACCATTTCGTCAAAACCAAGACGCTTCATCTCCCGGCTATTGTTTAGGCGATAAACATCCACATGAGTAAAAAGCTGGAATGGCAAAAGCCTTTTCGGCAGCTTATACGACTTCATCAATATAAAGGTTGGGCTGCGCAGTTTCCCGGTAATTCCCAAAGTGCGCGCCAGCCCCTGAACAAATGTTGTCTTACCGCTGCCTAATTCGCCGGATAATGCCAGCACCAGCGGCCCGCTTTTCTTCTTGCCGACGAAATTTTTGATCATTTTGCCGGCGAAAGCCCTGGTCTCCTTGGCATTCCAGCTTACTAACTTCGGCATAGAGTTACCGTAGCAGATTTCCCCGGTTATAGATACCCGCGGCCTTCTCGCCCGCGCTCGTTAACCCAAAACAAAAACCCGGAAGATTCTAGCTCGGCAGCTAGCCGACCAAAATCTTCCGGCATTACTTTACTCGCTTACCGGGATTACCTGGTATCTCCCGCGCGCCTCAATCAATATAGGGATGAGGCGCTCAGGAGTAGCCCGCGGCCCGAAGCTCGTCGGCACGAGCGCTCTAACCCGCGCCACATGCTCGCCGATGTCGAGCTTTAACACCGCGCTCATCTCTTGCGGCCCGAGAACAATCGGCGCCTTGCCGTCGATTGATACCTCTACGACGGCGCGCACGCTGGTATTATAGATAAACACCAGCGTCGGATCGTCCCACGCCGAGGGATACACCGTCGGGTAATTAGGCAACGGCGGAGGTGGGGGCACGGCCTGAAACGGCGGCTGACCAAGCGGTAACGGTTGTTGAGGAGAAGCTCCCTGCCCTACCGCCGCCGGCGCCGGACTGTGCCTATACACAACCACCGGCGGCTCGAACGCGGCGCAACCCGCGAGCAAAAGCCCGCAAACAAGCCAAACGCGTTTCATCGCCGCCTCCCTCCCTCAACAGCACCAGATATGCAGGTTGATGTTCGGCGAGGTGTCGCCGCGGGGCATATCCCCGCCATTGAGGTCAAGAACCCACCCCCAATGGCGGCCGGTCCACCGGTCATAGACCGCAAACGGGTCGCGGCCAACCCCAACCCACTCCTCGCCGCGCGGCAGGTCAACCCGATGCCGTCTCGGGGGGAACCAGCGTAACTCGAAGTAAAACGGGACGTAGACAATCCGGTACCCCCCGATCGGCAGTTGACGGACATAGACCGCCGGTGTCCGCCACTGATTGACCGCCAGTCGCGACGCTATAGCATCGGCCGGCGCTATAAAGATCGGATTATCTTTGGTCACGAGCACGCCGGCTTGATCGAAAATCCAAAGATTCAGACCGGTCGTGCCGTGGTTATAGATCAACCCAACCGTGGGGTCGGTATTCCTCAACGGGAAAACCTCGCTCGGCTTTAAAGCCGCGCCCTGCAACCCGCCACAGGCCGCCAACATCACTGCGAGAAAACAAAGAACCGCGAGCTTCTTTATGATGGTGTTCATCTTGCCCTCCTCTAGGCCTGTGCTTTTCGCCAATGCCACCACTTCGCTTTCTACATATTACAATAAAACTACTCCTTATGTCAATAGCATGCCCCGCCTCCCTCTCAACCTTATGCACAAGCAGCGATTGACTTGTTGGAGAGAAAAGCTCTACGAATTAGCTGGAACTCACTGCACCAATAACTTTTTACCTAAAGGCGCCAAAGGATCTAGCGTCCTACTCTAAACTTACTAGAACCTATCTCAAAAGTTCCTGAAAGCAATTACTCTTCGAGCGAGGTCGAGAAAATGCCTTGCGCCTATGCCATTTTGTTCTCGACCCTAGTCCGATGACGGGTTTAGGACCTTAGTCCGACCGGCGGGTTTAGGACAAGCTCTAACAATAATATCGCGATCTATTTTTGAGATCGGTTCTAACAAAATCATATGGCTAATAAGATTAGCGCTACGCTTGAACAGGCATTAAGTAAAATTTTGTCGAGTAACGCAGTTGCCATAGTTCTCCCCGACGAACTCAACCTTGAGCTTATTTACTCCGCGGTGGCGCTAAAATACGGGCTGAGCAAACTAAAAAAGAATGCTAAAATTTTCGCCCCCAAAGTTAATCTCCAAAAACAGCTGCCTTCTTGGAACGGAGCCGCCGAAGACGAAACCCTGCGCGAATTCATTATCTCTTTTGATCTTACCCGCTCGCCCATTAAAGAGCTGAAGTACGAACGCGACTCGAACCGGTTGAATATAATTTTATCCCCCAACGGCCCCATACGCCGGGAGGATGTCGAATTTCGCTATGGTGCGCTGCACTATGATCTCGTTATCACCGTCGGCGTATCTAACCCCGAAAAAGCTGCCGCGAGTATCGCCCAAGCGCCCGAACTTTTATACGAACGTCCGATTTTAAACGTAGACACCGGCCCTGCCAATAACTTCTACGGCGAAACAAATTTAGTTGCCGGGGGAGATACTGGCGCGCGAGTTTCCATAGTCGAGCAGATTTTCAAGGTGCTCGCCGGCCTAAAAGTTCTCGATGGCAGCCCGGAAGTGTTAAACGCGCTTCTTGCCGCAATCCTCGCCGCCACCAAAAACTTCGCAAACTCGAATGTCAGCCCCGAAACTTTCGCCATAACTAGCCAGCTCCTCAAACTGGGCGGCAATCTGGAGCTCGCCAGAGAACAGACATCCGGCGCAAGATCGCTTAACATCGAGCAACTAACCGCCCGAGCGATAGCTCGCTCTCGCTTCGACGAAAAAACCGCAACTTGCTGGTCGGTCTTAACCAAAGACGATTTCGCAAAAACCGGAACGAACTGGGAATCCTGGTCCGTGGTTCTAGACGGCGTAAAAAATGCCGTCCGGGGGGCTGGCCATTACGTTCTGCTTTTCCAAAGTTCCGAATCGGCCAAAATCAAAGCGGCTATTGCCCGCGAGCGCAAAATCGAACAGGAAAAATCCGCAATCCAAACTCATCGGGCCGACTTCGATGACCTCGCCATCCTAGCCGACCACTACAATTCGTTCGCCGAAGCCGAGGATCATATCAGTCAATTGCTACCAAGCGCCAATGCGCTACAATAAACATGAGGCTCCGCGTGTAGCCGAGACTATCCCCATCTCGCCGCTAGTCATATAAGTTTTTAACAAATCAAAACAGCACCCAACGTGGCCAACTTCGAAGAAGATAACAGCCAGCGCAAACTTTCCCAACTCTTGCGCAAAGAGGAGGAAGACACGGTAAAAATGCTCTCCGCTAAGTACAAGCTGCCCTATGCTGATCTAGCCATCGTCCCGATCAACGTTGATGCGCTGGCCTTGGTCCCCGAAGTCGAGGCCAAAAGGGCCGGGCTCGCCGTCATTCAGAAAACCGGCAAGAAGCTCGAAATTGCCGTCGCTAACCCCGAAAAGCCGGAAACTAAAACGGTGCTCGAGAACCTCAAGAGCCAGCACTACGGCTGGGACTTATTTCTAGTATCCAAGGCCAGTCTTGAAAAAGCTTGGTTATTTTACGCGAGCGTCGCCAAACGAAGCCAGACTATTTCCGGTAAAGTGGAAATTGCCGTTGAGCGCTTGCAGCAGTTTCGCTCCAAAGTTAAAACCATAGATGACATCAAAAGTCTCTTGTCTGGCGTTGAAACCAGGCGCACCACCGATATTCTCGAAATCATAATCGCCGGGTCATTTGAAGTTGATGCTTCGGACATTCACCTCGAACCCCAGTCTGACAACGTGCGTTTGCGTTATCGCCTGGACGGCGTATTAAACGATGTGGCTTTTCTGCCAACAAACTCATACAGGCTTGTGCTGTCGCGCATCAAGCTCATATCTGAAATAAAACTTAATGTGCAAAGCCGCGGTCAGGACGGCCGCTTCACCATTGAAATAGAAAACACGGAAATAGAAGTCCGCGTATCCACCCTGCCCGGTCCTTACGGCGAAAACTTAGTCATGCGCATTTTAAATCCCAAAGCCATCGCCGTCGGCTTCAAGGAGCTCGGTATGCAGCCCTGGACCGAAGAAGATATGGCTAAAGAACTCGCCCGGCCCAACGGCATGATCTTGACCACCGGACCGACCGGCTCGGGCAAGACTACGACTCTCTATGCCTTCATCCGCGAAGTCCATAAGCCCGGAACAAAAATAATAACTTTGGAAGATCCGATCGAATATCACTTAAAGGGCATTGAGCAAACTCAAGTCGAAACCGAGAAAGGTTACGATTTCGCCAACGGCCTCCGCTCAATTTTGCGGCAGGACCCCGACGTCATCCTCGTCGGTGAGATCCGCGATCTCGAAACCGCGCAGACCGCCATGCACGCCGCCCTAACCGGCCATCTCGTTTTCTCGACTTTGCACACCAATAACGCCGCCGGGACTATCCCGCGCCTCCTCGATCTTGGCGTTGACCCTTCGATCATGGCCCCGGCCATAAACGTAGCCATGGCCCAGCGTCTGGTGAGGAAACTTTGCGAGAAGTGCAAAAAAGAGACAGCGGCCACGAACGAGCAATATGCCGAAATAGAAAAAGAAGTTAAGTTCCTGCCGCCAAAGATCCCCAAACCGGAGTTGCCAAACCCGTTAAAAATCTGGCAGGCGGCGGGATGCCAAGAGTGCCATAACACCGGCTATAAAGGTCGCATCGGGGTTTTTGAAATAATATTGGTAGACGACGAGATCGAAAAACTCATCTTTGCCAAACCTTCGGAAGTGGATATAAAAAAAGCCGCCATGACCCAGGGGCAAATAACCATGAAGCAAGACGGCATGCTAAAAGTAATAGCCGGGATTACCGATTTAGAGGAGGTGGAGAGGGTGGTGGGGGTGGGGTAGTCGGCTAGTTTATAAGTTTGTAAGTTAGTAAGTTTAGTAAGTTTTTAAGTTCTTGAAAAAAAGAGGTCGACATGGAAACCGTCCAGATGTGACCTCCTTATCCGACAGGACTACCCCATCGCAAAGTTATTTACGAGCCTCCTCGTTTCCACCACGTTGGTGGGGGCTTAAAGAGCCAAATAAAGATAAAACCGAAAACTAGAAAGGTCGCTGACGTTTTGGGCCACTTCATGTAAGTACCGAAGAATATCCCAACAGTGGCGACGCCGAATAGAACCATCAGATACCCCATCAGAGTGGTACGGAGGTGCCATCTCTCGGGTTTAAGCCCATAAACCCAGCCGGAAAAAGTCATCCAGACCAGCGGCCGTACCCACAATGGGAAACTTACTGTCTCAACAAGTTTCAGTTCCAGTGCTACCAGACCAGCTATCAAAGACAGGGAAACAAGAACATAGACAACGGTATGGCTCATTTCTGCCCTCCTCCCGAGCTACGCTCGGCGCGAACGACCAACCGCAAATGTCTCGCCCGTAAACTATCAGTCCCGCCCGAAGCGGGACGGAACTAAAGAGCGCAAGCGGAACTAAGGAAGCGCCGCAGGCGCTAAAACTAGAAAACTAAACACATACCTCCCCAGACTGTGGGCAATTCTCCGGTTTGGGAACGCGGAGGTCAGGATTCCCAAGCCGCACGCCCGAGCCCGATCCGCGACAAGGCGGGAACCAGGACGCCGAGCATATAAAAATCCCCATTAAGGCCAACGCAAATTAACCTTAATTGCCCACAGTCTGGGGAGGTATAAAAATCAATAAGAAGAAGGGCCTTTCGCCCTCCTTTGCCAAACTGCCCCCATTATATCAAAATAGATTGTGTCTGTCAATAATCGAAGCAGGCTGCCTAAACGCCCATGGCCATTGAACCCCGTCAAAAAAACGAAGACGTTGCTCTAGATCAAACCCTG
>CAYNAP010000001.1:3696-28709 GCA_964395285.1 uncultured Candidatus Saccharibacteria bacterium | reverse complement strand
CCCCCAGAGCTGGGATGAATTTATCGGTCAGGAAAGCGTCAAAGACAACTTAAAAATCCTGATCGCCGCGGCCAAAAAAAGAAATGAGACCATCGAACACGTTTTGCTCTACGGACCACCTGGATTAGGAAAATGCGTCACTAAAGACACGCTGCTTTTCACCGAAGATGGAATCTGCGAAATTGGCGCCCTCGAACCAAAGAAACGAAGCGTCCGCTCGGGATTCTCTCAACTTCGGCTTCGCGTGTTTGGTAACCCGGCTCCAGCCATGACATCTCATTACTACCGTAACGGGAGCAGTATAACCCGCCGAATCACTACCCGCCGCGGATACCGGCTTGAAGGAACCCTAAATCACCCCCTAGTAACCCTCACCAGTGAGGGCAAGAAAGCTTTTCGAACGCTCGAAGAAATCCAACCCGGCGACTATGTGGCCATTCAGCGAGGGCAACAATTCTTCGGCGCTACCAAGCCATTTGCGCCGTTTACATTTATGCCGAAAGCAATGAACCATTACCGGTACGCCAACGCCCTGCCCCGTGAAATGTCTCCTAAGTTAGCGCGGTTGCTTGGCTACCTCGTCGGCGACGGTTATATTGGAGCTGCGGGCAACAAATCGGCAACGACAGTCTCTTTCACCAACACGAATCAGGAAATCTTGCGCAACTTCTGTCAACTCTGGGAGCAGCTCTTTGGGCAGTCGCTCCGGCCGGTAATCCAGCCGAACCGCGCGCCAACGGTATTCGCCGGCAACGCCTATATCCGCGCCTTTCTGTTACATATTGGGCTGGCCTACGCAACCGCCAAAAATAAGGAGATCCCGTCTTCCATTTTCCGCGCTAATAAGGAGTGTGTTCGAGAATTCCTGCGTGCTTATTTCGAGTGCGACGGCCACATCCGGCCAAACTGCCGACAGATGGAAATTTCATCAGCGTCGGAAAAGCTACTGCGCCAAACACACATTATCCTCCTCAACTTCGGCGTTGTTTCTCGAATCTACCCCGACCACCATAAGAAAGAAGGGCGAACATATTGGCGGCTCTCCATCACCGGCGGCGACGTTGAAATCTTTCTGCGGGAAGTGGGTTTCCTATCTTCGCGCAAACACTCCGCTCTTGACAACTTCCAAGCTAAGAAGAACACCAATAAGGACCTGGTCCCCTTCGCCAAAGATCATATCCGAGAAATTAAACGCGAGTTGGTCAAACTAAATGCTCTCCTCGACCAAAAAGCATACCGCAGACACACAAGCCAAGAAGCATCGCAAGACGAAGTTGCGCGGTGCTTAAATACAATTGAACGTTCCCTAGAAGCAATTGCCCCTACAGTCAACGAACTTCGCGACATTAGCTCCCCCTGGATTTTCTGGGATCAAGTGGCTGAAACAGAATCCGGGTTTGCGGAAACTGTAGACATCACCGTACCGAAGGGGCGCACTTTTTTCTCGAACGGTTTCATAAGCCACAAGACCTCGCTCGCCCACTTGATCGCGCGCGAGGTCAATTCTAACATCCGCATCACCTCCGGCCCGGCCATCGAGCGCGTCGGCGACTTGGCCTCCATCCTTACCAACCTTCTGCCCGGAGATGTATTGTTCATTGACGAGGCCCATCGCATGAATAAAATGATCGAGGAGGTTCTTTACCCAGCTATGGAGTCGCGGACTCTGGACATCATCATTGGTAAAGGGCCTTCGGCCCGAACCATACAGCTCGAGCTTCCGCCCTTTACCCTGATCGCCGCAACCACGCGTGTCGGCATGCTTTCCGGCCCCTTACGCTCGCGTTTCGGCGTAACTTTCCGCCTGAACTTTTACTCCAAAGAAAACATTGAACGCATCCTCGCGCGCTCCTGCTCGATATTAAATATCAAAGCCGATCCCGAGGCCATTGAAATTGCCGCCGTATCTTCGCGCTTCACCCCGCGTATAGCCAACCGCCTTTTAAAACGCGTCCGGGATTACGCCGAAGTCCACGGTAATGGCCGCGTAACCGCCGCCGACGCCCGCGAAGCCATGCGCTTGCTCGAAATAGACGAACTCGGTCTTGAACCCACCGACCGCCGCATCCTCGAATCGATTATTTATAAATTCCGCGGCGGCCCCGTGGGCCTAGCCTCTCTTGCCGCATCTACCGCCGAAGAGGAGGGTACGATTGAAGAAGTCTACGAGCCGTATCTTTTACAGTTGGGATTTTTGGAACGCACTCCGCGCGGCCGGGTGGCCACCCGTCTTGCTTGGCAGCACCTCGGCATACCTTTCCCCGAACAACCTAACCTTCTAAACTCCTAGATGCTTTCTGCCTTGCTGATATTTTTCATAGCCTTTGTCATCGCCGACGTTTACTTGGTCGCAGCCGTTTTTTATCATCTGCGTCAATACACCCTGCCCGGTTGGGACGCCGCCAGGGTGATTATGCCGCTATACATATTCCTGTCGCTGGCTCTCCTTCTCCTCGCTGTATACTACTTTAGACAAATCCCCGTGGATAGTTTGGAGCTTCTCAAATTAAAATTGCCTTTCTAACCCGCCGATGCTCCTCCTCGCTGCCAACGAAAAACTTTTGCTTGTGATACGCCGTCACTGGTACGTGCTTGTTTGGCCGGCCGCCATATTCATCTTTTTGCTTATCCTGCCCTCGCTTCTTCTGGTTTATGGTCCGTCTTTCTGGCCGGCCTTCGCAACGCCGCAAGTTCAGCCATTGGTTAAATTTTCTTTGGCCATATACTTCATGGCTTTGCTGACCTTTATACTCGTTCTTTGGCTTAACTACTATCTCGATGTTTGGATTATAACCGACCAGCGAATTATTGATGTTGAACAGCACGGGTTATTCCATCGCACAGTGTCGGAAATAACCATGGAACGCATTCAAGATATCACCGTCGAGGTCCCGGGGCTAATCGCGACTATGCTTGACTTCGGAACTATGCGCATCCAGACCGCTGGCGAACTTGGTGAATTTATCATCACCGAGGTGCCTAAGTGCGATCGAGCCAAGAATATTATTGTCGAATGCCAGCGCAAGCATATGTCCGCCCCAAAATCTACACTTTTTAACGGCCGTTAAAAAGTGTAGATTTTACAATCTAGTTTCATTTTCACCCCGTTGCCACCGAACGCTCCATGCTTCACCATGTTAGATGGTCTATCTAACAGGGCAAAGGTTGGGGAGGGAAGCGGAATCTCAAAAGTTAAAGAGGGGTCCCGGCCTGCCAGGGTTTCATCCCATCAGAGAAATTCTATATTTTCTGGCAAAGCGCTGCGGACGCTCGCCTCGCTTCCCGCCAGGTTTCGCCGCCGAGGCGAGCGCGGACGAAGTTCACCCGGCCAACTGACCGTGCCATCTGACCAAATCGGAGTTACTGTCGGCAAAAAACATTAGCGTAAACTCGCGGTCGCTTAAGTGTCGGAACCCTATATATGTCCGGACATTCCAAATGGGCCCAGATCAAACACAAGAAAGCCGGCACTGATGCTAAGCGCGGCGCGCTTTTTTCTAAACTCATTCGCCTGATAACCGTGGCTGCCAAAGAGGGCGGCAGCGACCTCGCTGCTAACTTTAAGCTCCGCCAAACCTTGGCGCAAGCCCGAAGCGCTGGTTTGCCCAAAGAAAATATCGAGCGGGCCATCGCTCGCAGCTCATCGGCGAGCGGTGACAGTCCCGATCTCAAACGCGTGGAATACGAAGCTTATGGCCCCGGTGGCAGCGGTTATTTAATCAGCGGTCTAACCGATAACTCCAACCGCACCACCGCGGAGATAAAACACCTGCTCGAAAAATTTGGCGGCCGCCTAGCCGCCTCTGGGAGTGTGGCTTGGATGTTTGATCGCCGCATCTTAATCGAACTGCCTATCCCCCCAGCCAATGCCGAAGAGACTGAGCTTGCTTTAATTGACGCCGGAGCCGAAAATACCAATGCCGACCAAGAAAGCAGCCGGCTTCAAGCTGTAGTCAACCCGGAAGAATTCGAAGTCTTCCAGGAAAAAATCAAAGAGCTGGGTTTGACTATGGTCGAATCGGCATTCGCCGCCATACCCAAAAACACCATAGAACTTGACCCGGCGGCCCAAAATAAAGCTGCCGCGCTAATTGAGGCCTTGGAAGACCACCCGGATATAAACGACGTCTGGACTAACATCGCGAATCTGCAATGATATCTATTGCCGGAGTCGACCCGGGGACAAACCGCCTTGGCTACGCCCTGGTTCAAGTGGAGAACCGGCTGCCTAGGCTTATCGCCGCGGAAACTATAACCATCCCCAAAAGAAGCCATGCCCCGGAAGAGCTGGCATTGCTCGAGCGAGCCCTGGCTCAAAGACTCGAGCGCGACCAACCCGACGGGCTTGCGGTAGAAAAATTATTTTTCGCCAAAAACACCAAAACCGCCTTGTCTGTAGCCCAAGCGCGGGGGATAATTCTCTTGACAGCCCGTCAGCGCATTCGTAGCATCTGGGAGTATACTCCTTTGGAGATAAAGATGTCTGTGACTGGCTTCGGCCGAGCTGATAAAAACCAGATGCGTCGCATGATCCGGTTGATCTTACCCGGGGCTCAATTGCCGCCCGGCGATGATGCCGTGGATGCCATAGCTATCGCCCTTGCAGCTATATACATCAATCGTATAACATAAGAGGATTGAAGTTCCCGTCAGTAAATTTTTTAGCGATAAAGGTCGATGCTCTTCAGTAATGTTCTTTCTCCCCGCGGAATTAGAAAACCCCTCCGGTTGTAACAAGCCGAAAACAAACTCTGCTGCCTGAAAAGGTTCCGCCATTCTGCAGTTACGCGCGGGGTGCACCCACTAGCTATGATTCAGTATGGCGATTTATTCGCTCGCGTCCTAAATCAAGACAACGAAACGGACGATGAGGAAGATCTTGACGAGGAAGATGAATTTCTAAGCGAAGACGAGGATGAAGATAAAGAACTCGAGTCCGATAGTGGTCTAGAAAACGAGTAGCGTAAAACTCCTCCGATGATCATCGGAGGAGTTTTCTCACCGCTCTAGATCGCGGTCGGAAGCCTAACCATCAATCTATCCTAAAAAAGTTTTTTTTCCCTATTCTCACCACGCTGCCCGACCTCACCGCTACCTCGCCCTCGGCAGATGCCGCTACGCGGCCGTCAACCTCAAGGGCCCGACTTTGAACAAGACGCCGTGCTGACGACTTCGATATGCCGCCTTTCAGCACGAGCACAAGGTCAACCGGACGATAAGACCCGGCTTTGATTTTAACCCGCGGAAACTTCCCCGACAACTCTTTTTTAGAAAAAACCTTTAAGAAATTTTCTCTTGCCCTCCTGCTCTTCTCAACCCCGTGATAAAGCCTTGCCACCGCTTCGGCGATATCCAGTTTAACGTCGCGCGGATTTGCGCCCCGGCCGAGCTTCTTCTCCAAAGATTTTACTTCCGCCGCAGTCAGCCAGGCCGCGAGCAGGGCGTAGTTGCCAATCAGCGCATCCGGAATGGACATTACTTTGCCGAACATCTCTTCTGCCGGGTCGTTAAGGTTTATGGTATTGCCTAAGGATTTTGACATCTTTGGCCCGCCGCCCAAGCCCAATAAATATGGAGTCAAAACAATGCTTTGCGGCGCCATGCTCATTTTCCGCTGGAGTTCGCGCCCAGCCATGATATTTAATTTCTGATCAAGCGAGCCTATTTCCAAGTCCGCCTCGACCATTACTGAATCGTAGGCCTGCAGGACCTGATAGGCGGCTTCGTGCAGTCGTACTTCCATGCCGCCGACGATGCGTTTTTGGAAATCCTCTCTTTCCCACACGCTGCGCAGCGAAAAGTTGGCCAGTAGCCAAAGGAAGTCAGCGAGTCTCATCTTCTTATACCACTCGCTATTGTGTCGAAGTTCCAGGCGCCTTAAATCAAGAACCTTGCCGATCTGTTTTTTATACGTTCGCTCGTTGGCTTTTGCCTCCTTTGACGTAAGCTGCCGGCGGCCAATATCTCGCCCCGAAGGATCGCCTATCTGCCCGGTAAAGTCGCCGATTATCAGCACTGCCCGATGCCCCGCGTCCTGAAAGAAACGCAATATCCTCAATGGCACGACATGCCCAAGATGCAGATTGGGATTGGTTGGATCAACGCCAAGCTTTACCCTCATCCTCTTTCCTTGGTCGAGCGCCTTTTTGATGCTTTCGCCGCCGATAATTTCCGCGCTCCGCTCTTCTAAAAAGGCAAAAAGTTTTTGGCTTCTTAAGCGTTCCATAGTTGTGACCATAGCATATCCCGCCTATTATTCCAATAAACGCGCCCCCGTGCTATACTCCCGCTTATGCGCGCGCTTGACTTCCGCAAAAGCACTCGCCACAGGTATTCGCTCAAACGGAAAATACTATATCTGGTTTTGGCGGCCTTCGCTCTTGCCGTGGTGGCTTTGAGTATTGCGATCATTGTCATCCTGCGAAACTTACCTCAACCGGAGTACTTGTTTTCCCGCCGCGTGGTTCAGTCAACCAAAATATTTGACCGCACCGGAAGCGTCCTCCTTTTTGAAATCCACGGCGAAGAAAAACGCACGGTTGTGCCTTTTGCTGAAATCCCGACCAGCGTTAAAAATGCCACAGTGGCCATCGAAGACGCTAATTTTTACCGCCATAGCGGTATTGATTTTAGAGGCATCCTGCGAGCCCTGATTAAAGACATCTTATCCCGAGATTTGCGCCAAGGAGGCTCGACCATAACTCAACAGTTGGTTAAAAACGCGCTTTTGGGCAGCGAGCGAACTCTTGCGCGAAAGTTTAAGGAAGCTGTTTTGGCTCTTTCCTTAGAATCGCGCCTGGACAAAGATGAAATTCTAAACCTCTATCTCAATCAAATCCCTTACGGCCAGAATGCCTACGGCATCGAAGCCGCCGCTGAAACTTATTTCGGCAAACACGCCGAGGAACTGGATTTAAGCCAGTCAGCTTTGTTGGCCGCCTTGCCGCGGGCCCCAAGTTACTACTCGCCCTATGGCCAGCATAAAGACGAGTTGCTGAAAAGGAAAAATGCAGTCTTGGATCGAATGGCTGAACTAGGCTTTCTAAAACCCGATGATGCCAGCCAAGCCAAGCAAGAACAACTTGACTTTCTGCCTGCCGCCAAAAACATACGCGCCCCGCATTTTTCAATGTTTGTCCGCGACTATTTGATCGATCGCTACGGCGAAGAAGAAGTTGAAACCGGCGGCTTGATCGTGACCACCACGCTTGATTGGGCCCTCGAGGAGGAAGCGGAGAAAATCGTAAGCGAGACGGCTCAATCCAACGAGAAGCTCATCAAGGCTAAAAATATGGCTCTAGTCGCCATCAACCCCAAAAACGGTCAAATTTTATCCATGGTCGGATCGCGTGACTACTTCGACGTTCAAAACGACGGCAACTTTAACGTGGCTACCGCCTTGCGCCAACCCGGATCGTCCTTTAAGCCATTCGTCTACTCCACCGCCTTTAAAAAAGGCTTCGCGCCTAAAACCGTGCTGTTTGACCTTCCCACCGAATTCAACCCCAAATGCGGCCCCGATGGCCTGCCGCGCTCCGGTAGCAATATCAATCCCAAAGATTGTTACCATCCCCAAAATTATGACGAAACTTTTCGCGGGCCGGTAACCATTCGCCAAGCTCTGGCTCAATCGCTAAACGTGCCTTCGGTTAAACTCCTCTATCTCGCCGGTGTCGAAGATTCCATCAAGACCGCTGAATCCATGGGCTTAAGCTCGCTCGGTGCCCGCAGTCGCTTCGGCCTCTCCTTGGTGCTAGGCGGGGCGGAGGTCAAGCTTTTAGAGATGACTAACGCCTACGGGGTTTTTGCCAACGACGGGGTATTTAACCCGCTGACCGCCGTTCTTAAGGTTGAAAGCTCAAACGGCAGGGTCTTGGAAGAAAACCAGAATTCCGCCCAGCCAATTATGGATCCGGACGTAGCCCGTACCATAAGCGATATTCTTTCCGACAACGATGCCCGGGTGCCTGTGTTTTCTCCGCGCTCATCGCTTTATTTCGCCGACCGTCAAGTCGCGGTTAAAACCGGCACAACTCAAGACTACCGCGACGCTTGGACTATCGGCTATACTCCGTCTATCGTTGCCGGGGTTTGGGCCGGCAACAACGACAACTCGCCTATCCAGCAAAAAGGATCTGGGGTTATGGCCGCCGCGCCGGCATGGCGCTCATTTATGAACTTTGCCTTGAAAAATTCACCACCCGAGGAATTCCTCCGCCCGCCCCAAAACGAACCGTCGAAACCGGTTCTCAAGGGCATCTGGCAAGGTGATACCGTTGTAACCATTGATACTGTTTCCCAAAAAATCGCTACCGACTTGACCCCGCCGGAGACAAGAAAAGACGTGGCTTACGGCACGCCCCACGATCCCTTGTTTTGGCTCGATCGCTCCGACCCAACCGGCCCGCCCCCCCAAGATCCCGCAAACGATCCTCAATACCCAAACTGGAGTGCTGCGTTTGATAAATGGCTCCAGCAATCGGGATTCGCGTCCCTGCCGCTAAGCGCGGCTCCGCAAGATTACGATGACATCCATACCCCTGATAAACAACCCCAGTTGAAAGTTGTCGAAACCGCTGACCAAAACGGAAATCTTACCATAAGAGTGAATTTTACTTCTCCGCTCGCTGTGAAGAATATTATTCTGCTGGCTGACGAGCGCATCGTCGACACCCGCCCCAACCCCACCTCGCCCGTTGAATTCTTTATCTCCAAAGACAAAACGCCGCCGGGCAGCAATTTAGAAGTGCGCGCTTACGATATAGTGGGCAATATTGGATCCGCGGTGGTTTCCCCGCCTTCTGCCTTGGTGCCTTAAAAGTATTCGCTCCCCGCCTTCTCTTTCCGAATTAAGCGGAGCGAATAGGCATTACTAGATATAAAAAAGAAGAATCATCTGGATTTTGTACCATAGCCGGCCCCGAGGTGCCATTGAGATTAAGCACTATATTTTCTCCACCCGCAGCTTCAAGGCCGTCGATTAGGTACCTATAATTGAACATGACTGCAGTCGAGGAACCTCGTCCTTTGGCTGGGATTCTGGTCGCCGTGCTCCCGGTATCGCTGTTGGTTGTCGTTACCTCTAGTTGATTTTGCGAAAACTGTATAGTCACATCGTTCAGGCGGCTGGAAAAAAGCGAGGCTAATTTTATTTTTTTTAGCAAAGCGTTCCTGTCGGCAACTATTGTTGTTTCATAGGCTTTGGGGATGAGGTTTTTATAGGGTGGATAGGCCCCGTCAACCAACCTAGAAATAACGCGCACTGCCCCCCATTCAAACACCGCTTGATGCTCGCCAATAGAAATTACAACATCTACTTCCTCATCTGCCGGGACTATTCTCATCAACTCCTGTAAAGTTTTTGCTGGGATAATACATTCAACGGCCTCGCTCACGCCGTCCGCCTTCCGTATAAGCTTTTCACTTAAGCGAAAAGAGTCTGTCGCGGTCAATGTTACTGACCCCGGAGCTGTTACTAATAACACGCCTGATAATTCCGGCTTTATATCGGTGATGGCTGCCGCCGGCAGGACTTTCCCTAAAGATTGGGTAAGAATGGTTGATTTTATTGTTAATGAGTTTTCTTTTTTTATGCTGGGGAGGTTAGGGAAATCAGTTGGATTTAAGCCGACTATAGTGACATTACTTGATGAGGTGTGAATAGTTAAATGGTGCTGCTTAGCCTCTAGAGTAACTATCTCATCCTCTAGAGCCTGAAGTATTTGTGAAAAAGTTCTAGCTGGTATAGCTGCTATCCCGCTTTTTTGCACCTTACTTGGAATAATATATTCAATTCCTGTTTCTAAATTTGTCGCGGTAATAAAAACTCTATTCTCCTTAGCGCTAAGTAATAAACAAGAAAGTACTGGAAGAGTTATATGCTTGCCTGTAAAACGTTCAGCAGCCGCAACCGCCGCTTTAAGATTTCCAATAGTACACGTTACCTTCATATTTATTATAATTAACTACCTTGTTGTTATTAGTTAGTACAATATGGGGATAGCTAAAAATAACTAACTAGTAAACCGTTTTTATTTTGATTTAGCAGTGTTTTTAATTCTTTAAAAATTGGGGATAAGTAATTAATTATTTACAAAAACTATATATTAAGAATACTAAGTATATTTACCCTCTCCCCATCCACATAAATCTTCACACCTTCTTATAGGATAGATAAACTTATATAAAGGGTTTGGGCAACTCTCTCCAAACTCGCCCTGTCCCAAGTTTTGGCGGGGCAGCGGGAAACTGCATGCGCCCGGGAAAGCGGGAAAATAAATCACACAGCATTATATATTTTCTCTTTTATAGTTTTTAATTCACTCTCCAAGGCGACATTTTTACTTAACTCTTCCACAATCTTCTTATAGGCATGTATCGCCGTGGTGTGATCTTTCTTACCGAGTTTTTCCCCGATAAAAGGAAAAGAACATTTCAACTCCTCTCTCAATATATACATGGCAATTTGCCGCGGATGCACAATTTCCTTCTTTCTACTCCTGTTTATTAAGTCTTTTTCGGAAATATCATAAAACTCCGCTACCACGCGTATAACCTTTTTAGCCGAAGTGAAACGGCGCGGCGCGGTAATGGCTTGAGTCAGTATTTTTTTCGCTTCCTCAATGTCTAGCGGCGCCGAGCTCATGGTGGTGCGCAAGACCAAGCGGTTTAGAGCCCCTTCAATGTCGCGTATATTGCTTTTTATTGTGGCGGCGATATGTTCAAGAACCTCAGTCGGTAAAGTAACGCTCTTACTCTGCATTTTGGTCCTAATGATCGCCAAGCGCGTTTCGTAATCAGGCTCGCCAATGTCTGCGATCATCCCGCCTTCAAAACGCGAACGTAAACGGTGCTCAAGGGTCGGGATAGAGGCCGGCGGCTTATCCGAGGATATAACTATCTGTTTGTTTTTCTCGTAAAGAGTGTTAAAAACGTGGAAAAATTCCTCCTGCATTTTTTCCGTCCGGGCGATGAACTGGATGTCATCCATGATCAAGAGGTCAATGTTGCGATAGCGATCTTTCAGCTGGTTCATTGATTTGTTATTTATCGCATCAACAATCTCCCCCATATACTTTTCAGAGGACAAGTAGCGAATCTTGGAAGCCGGGTTTTGTTTTAGCAACTCATTGCCTATAGCTTGAATGAGATGAGTCTTGCCTAAACCAACGCCGCCGTAGACAAACAGCGGATTGTATGTTGACCCGGGAGTTTTTAAAATAGCTTGTGAGGCGGCGTGGGCTAATTCGTTGAATGAGCCGACAACAAAATTAGCAAAGGTGTATTTAGAATTTAGTCCGCTCTCCGGGTCCGCCCCCGTTTCTTTTAGCTCCAGCCGGTCTTGGTTTATATCGGCCAGCGCCGCTCTGGGAGCCAAACGTTGCCTGGCCCGCAACTGTTCGGTTTGCCTGGCTATCGGGCCGACCACGTAAGAAACTTCGCGTATGTTGGATAAACAGCCGCGCAAAGCTCGTAATATAACCTTATGGTATTTGTCTTGAAGCCAGTTTTTGGCAAAACCATTGGGGACGGAAATGGTAACCAATCCTTCGTTAACGTCCGCAATGGATGTTTCCTTAAACCAAGTAATAAAACTTGCGCGGGATATACTAAGTTCAAGATCGGTCAGAACGTTTTTCCAGATCTCTTCGTGATTCATGAGAAGAATGTTTTAAAGCTTAGTAGGCCCGAGAGTCTCTCTCCTTGATGCGGTGCGCCGCTTAATCTAGTCCGGCGAGGACGGCTGGAATCGCAACTGCTCGGCGCTATACACGGAGTATAGAGAATAAACAGTTTGGTCAAAAGAGAAGATTCCGGTATTTATGTTTATAATGTGTGGGCAAGCTGTTTAAAATTAAAATCCCGGGCGTGCTCTTGTCAAAGTCTTGGCGGGCCCGTGTTTTTAAAGTATAATTGCAAAGCCAACGCTATTTAAGTATAAACTTATGAAACGCACCTATCAGCCGAAGAAAGCGAAACGGCTCAAAGCCCACGGCTTTCGTTCCCGCAGCCGCAAATCCTCCGGGCGCCGGGTTATAAAGAGAAGAAGGCAAAAAAAACGGAAAAAATTGACAGTTTAATTTTTTATGGCTCTACCGCAATTTATGAGGCTGTCCCGCCGCCGCGACATAAAAAAAGTGCTGGCTTCAGCTAAAAGCTTCTCAAGCCGCATCGGGCGGGTAGTCAGTTCTCCTGGAGCCGGCAATCATGGGCGCATCCTTTTTGTCATTTCAGCCAAGACGGTTAAGAAAAGCTCCGGGCGCAGTAGGATCAGGCGACAGTTGAGCGAACTGACTCGCCGGCATTATGCTGGCAAGAACCTGAGCCGGGATGTAGTGATCTTTGTTAGTCCGCTCGCGGCGGGTATGACCGGGCGAAACCTTCAAGTAGCCGCCACAGAAACGCTTAATCAGATCGACGCTTTGGCTAGAAAATCATGAAAAAGGGGGTAGAATTTTTACTGGGAACTTACCGTTTAGTGGTCTCTCCGCTTTTGCACGGCATTTTGCTTTGGCCGGGCGGGTGCCGTTTTAATCCTACTTGTTCAGCCTATGGCCTTGAAGCTATACGTCAATATGGACTGGCGAAAGGTTTTATGTTGCTTTTTAAAAGACTGGGCCGCTGTCATCCTTGGGCTGCGGGCGGCTATGATCCCTTGCCTTGTTGTCATAAAGCCGCGGCGCGAATCTGCGATGAATTGCATGATAGCCTAACCAGTAGATAAAATGTCACGAATGTAAGCTCGCGGGTGTCTCGTAACGGGGTCTAGCGGGGCCGAGCCTGAAATTTCGATTTCATGATTCAAGTGGACTTTCAATGAATCCCATCTCTTATATCTACACCGAGGTTGTTTATAGACCGCTATTAAATAGCCTGGTTTTTATTTACACCGCCTTGCCCTACCACGATCTGGGGCTGGCTATTATTGTCCTTACCTTTATTGTTCGTTTGATTTTGCATCCGTCCATGGTCCAAACCATTCGCTCCCAGCAAGCCATGGCCAAGATCCAGCCGCGGCTGAAAGAAGTGCAAGAGCGATTCAAGGGGAATAAAGAGGAGCAAGCTCGTCAAACCATGGCTTTATATCGCGAACACGGCATCCACCCCTTGTCCGGGTGCGTCCCCCTGCTTGTCCAGTTGCCGCTCTTATTCGGGTTGTACCAGGTTTTCTGGAAGGGCATCCAGTTAAAAGATCGAACTTTGCTCTATTCCTTTTTGCCGGCCATAGAATTATTCCAGCCGCTCGCTTTTGGCTTTTTTGACTTAACGGCGCCGAGTCGGACCTTGGCTATTGCCGCAGGCCTATCCCAGTTTTTGCAAGGCAAGATTATGACCAAATTGGATCACGGGGCTGGGGGTTCCAAAAACGAATTCGCCAATATGCTTAAAACGCAGACTACCTATTTTCTGCCGGTTATTATAGTTTTCTTTTCCTGGAAACTTCCTTCGGCCATAGCTCTTTACTGGACAGTCTTAAATCTTCTTGCTATAGTACAGCAGCTATTTATTCAAAGACGTCTTGAACATGAGCGCAGTACGAAACTATCTTCGCGAGACCCTTGAGAAAATGGGCATACCAGCCGAGGTGGAAGAGCGAGACATACCCGATTTATCTATCCCCTATATCAATATTGTTACCAACGAAGCTCGCTTGCTGATAGGCAGTCATGCCCAGAACCTCTTGGCCCTTGAGCACTTGTTAAAACAACTGGTCGGTAAGAATCAAGAAACCTCACCCGGAGGATTTTTTTTAGATGTGAATGGCTATCGGCTGCACCATCTCGAGGAGTTAAAGACCGAGGCCAAAAACATTGCTAAAAAAGTCCGGCTCTATAGAGCCGAACTGGTTTTGAAACCTATGCCCCCCTTCGAGCGGCGAATAATTCACATGACCTTGGCCGAGTACCCGGACATAACCACCGAATCGGTTGGCCACGGTGAAACCAGGCGCGTAGTCATCAAACCCTACCCCTAGGCAATTCATAGCGCGCCGTAAGCCCAACCCCCCGCTGCCTAAAGCCGCATTTTAGTCTAGCGCCCCTGCTCCGTGGCGTCTTTGGCCAGCACTATCCTCCAAAGAGTGTTGGTTTTTTTGTCTTGGAAAAATAAATGCCTGCCGTCAGTCGAAGTGAACAGCAAAACAGCGTCAATGTCCGCTTCGTCTTCCATTAGCATTATCGTCTGATTGGTGCCGAGATCAACTTCCACTATGCGATCAGAGAAAGCAGCCGCGCCCATGTACCACTTATCGGGCATGGGGCCGTTTGGCGTGTTTTTGGGTATAGCGCAGTAAAGTTTTTTCAAATCGCCGGCGAAAGAGCATTTCTCGGCTAGGGTTGTTATGTTTAGGCGATTAAAAATTGCTTTTTCAACATCATAGACGGTTAACGGCAGCAATTGCCCTTTTCCGCTGGTTTCGGATATTAGAAGAAATGCGCCGTTAGGAGAAGGGTTAAGAGTTAGGCCGTTTCTGCCGCTGAAAAGGACCTTAGCCTTTTTTAAACCTAGGTCAAACGAAATGACCAGACTTGGCGCTAAACCCGATGGCCGCGAAACAAGAAGGATTGTTTTTTTAGAGATCCAGCGGAGGGTCAGGTCGGGGATCGGCGTCGTGTAAAGCAAAAGAGGATTTTTATTCATGACGTCAGCGGTGATCAGGGAGGTGTTACTGCCCCGCCTGGCCAGATAACCGATAGATTGGCCATCCGGCGACCAGTCAAACGAGATGGTTTCTTGGGGCAGGAATTTGGATACGGTCCCGGTGGCGACTCCGTTTATAAATTGTTTGATCGTCCCGCCGTCATTATAAAACATGGCTATGCGATCTTTTTTCGGCGACCACAGCGCTTCATAAATAGCCGGCAGGGTTACCTCGGTCAGGATTTTTTCGTTGTTGCCGTCGAGGTCACTCGAGGCCACGCGGCCATTTTCGCGCAGGACGTAGAGAAGGCCCTGGTTATTTAAGGCCGTGGTCGGGGCGATTATTTCTTTGGCGGCAATTTGAAGCAAAGGATGATCGCTCTCGACTGGAGTAGGCGCGGCAGTCGGCGTTGGCGTCGGCTCGCCCCCGACTGGCGCTCCCCCGCCGATTATCGGCAGGTTGCCCCAAAAAGACTGGTCTTGGCCCGGGGTTCTGGGCGTGAAGATCGCAAGGTATAAAACCAAACCCGCGCCGCCAAACAACAGCACCACGATGGTTATTACGGTTATTCTTCTTCGGTTCATATTTACTTGCCCGAGCTACCCGAGCTGCCCGAGATCATCTTATCGCTAATGATTTTCCCCAGATCGAAGTTATGTTCTACAAGATCGGGGTTTATGGTGTTGAGCAAAATATATGACCCCGCGGCGATGAGCAGGCCAAATAAGGCGTTCCATATCCACTTTTTGGCCTCGCTGACCCGCGACGGGTTGGTTCCGGAAAACATATAAAGCACTCCGCCGCGCACTATTGAGAAAAGCGCCGATATGCCGACAACTCCGAGAAACCATATGTAAATTTGCCCGAGCTCGACTCCGCCACCTTTCCCGGTTGATTGAGTGGTCTGGCCGGTGTCTTGAGACAACGACGGATTTGCCTGCGCCGAGGGATTGCTAGCGGCCACTTTTACCGGAGCCGACAATGCAATAGCCGCGGCGCACAGCAGAACCACCATGAGCACTAACCTCGAGGCTGTCGTCAGTTGGCTGCGCATAAGCAAATTGTTAGCGCAAGTTTACCTCTAAAAGAGCCGATGAACGTTCGCCGTTTTTTCTGGGATCGACCACCTCCACTCTAACTTGATTTTGATAGGTTTCTCCTGCGTCACTCTTAAGCGTAAACAGCCATGGCTCGGAAAATTCGCCGGTGATTTTTCGGTTGTTCAGCGACCACTCGTAACCGAGATCGCCTAAGCTCTCTATAGGGAAGTAGAATGGCACCGCTATAAAATCGTGCGAAGTTCCGGATTGGCCTCGGAAGGCGGAAATGCCTTTGGCGAAGCTGACCCCGGAATCCGGGCGGATTTCGTACACCCCCACCTCGGCCGAAACCGGTTTGACGGCGGCTTTAGCCATTTTGTTTATCAGCCCGTCAGCGGTGCGCATGGTTACGCTTATTTCTTCTTCAAGCCGGGAGTCAAAGGTAAAGGCGAAGGTTGACTTCCCAAAACCGGATAAGCTTGTAACTGGAGACGAATCCCGTTGCCAGGCATAGTTTAGACTCGCCGGCGTTTGGTTGTTGATTAGAGTCATCACCGTGACTCGCGAGCTTGAGGAAGGCAATGGCTTGCCCTTATACCAATAAGGGGTTATTGTATCCGCCCACCAGTAAACATGGGCGCTGGCCGATCTTATAGTTATATTTTTTGACCTCGTCTCTCCGCTTGGAGTAGTTACGTCAACGCTTACCGTCTGGGGCTCGCCCTCCCTGCCGCTCGGGAAAAGCAGCTGGTATTTGCCTAATCCGCTCGACTCTTTTTGAAGCTTGCCGTTGACTTTCCATTGGAAAGAGGCATTGCCGCGGTCGAACGTGTAAGTTACCGCCTCCACCCGAACTATATCGCCCGGCTGGGGGTTGAAGCCGGAAGATTCAAGACTGAAATTGCTGGCAAGATCGCTAAGAACTTTTTCCTGTCCGGCGGCGGTGGGCAGGGTGTAGATGACGGTATTTTGATTGGCTTTTTCGAATCCGGGCCCGGGGTCAACCTCCACTCCAAGATTAATGATTTCCTGGCTCGACGAATCGGTGTTAATGATAATCGTCGGCCGGTTGATGCCCGAAACCGCGCTGATTTTTTGTCCGTCCCGCGACCAGGTGAAATTGGTGCTCGTCGCCGCAAAGTTTTGCGGCGTAACGCTTACCGTAACTTTGTCCCCGGCGTACGGCAGTTCGGGCGAAACTGAAATTGAAAACTGGGGAATGGTTTCAGCTCGGCTGATGCGTTGGGGCAAAATAGCCAGGATTGCAGCCAAAACCGCCGCGGTCAGCGCGAGGCCCGTGAGCCACAGAAATTTGGCTTTTAACGATTGTTCCACCATAGTGCTGAAAGATATATTAGCGGCGTAATACCGCTCGAAAAAACAAGAAAAGCTATGTCTGCTCCGGGAACTGCGTCGGTCGCTTGTGCCGCGGCACCCGCTCCGCCAGTCGCCGCTTGCCCCACCGGCCCCTTCAAACTCGATCCGAAAGTCGGCGGCTTTAACTTGCGCATCTTGGCCCACAGCCATAGACCGGCAACCACCAGATAGTTAAACACCAAAACCACCGGGGCAAGAAACAGGGCAAGCGGTATGGTTACGAGGGAGTAAATGCCTATAGCCAGAAACGTTACCACCCACGGCGGTGTTTCTTTAGACGGTTTTCCCGCCTCCGTGCCCTCGTCTTTGCTTTCTTCCTCGCCGGTGCCGCTTTGTTGTCGGGCCTCGGCTAGGTTGGCTTGACGTGCGGCGTCTAGCTTCATTGTATCATCATTCATGGCTTGGCTTAACTTTCTTTATGGGTCATTTCAAATTCCTCCTTGGCTTTTTTAATCAAGAGCAGCTGTTGCGGGTCCGAGGTTATAATCTGGTCTTCGGTATAGGAGGCAATCACTTTTATGGCCACATGCTTCAAGCCGGCAAAGAAAATGCCTTCGCCCACTTCCGATTCGAGCAGCAGAAACTTTTCCTCGTCGGTTAGGTTGAAGGTTTCCACCACCGATCTTATGGTTGCCGGCGACTGCTTTAAAAGCAGCTGCAGCGAAGAGTTGGTAACGATAGGCTTGCCGTAGGGCGAACCCATAAAATCGGCCACGTCTTGGGTGATGGTCGAAAGGGCAAGAAAATATTTTCGCGCCCGCTTGGCAATGCCGTAAAGGAACGAGGCGCCGTCTTCATAACGCATCAGCCACCAGGCCTCATCCACCACGAGCAACCGCTTCTTAAGCTCCGAGCGCACCAGATTCCAGATGTAATGCAGGACCATGTACATGGCTATCGGCCGCAGTTCCTCTTCCATGTCGCGGACCGAGAAGACCACCAGGCGATTTTTTACGTCGAGGTTGGTTTGCTGGTTTATAAACCCGGCCCAGGTGCCTTGGGTGTACTTTTTTAACCGGACCGCCAGGTCCTCTCCTCCCTCGGTCGACGCCAGTACCAGCTCCAAATCGGAAAGCGTAGGAGGGACGGCCGAGGTAAAATCCGATTCCGGGGTTATGTCCCGCGCCGCGTAGGTTTCGGTTATGGCCCGGTCGAGGATGGCGTCTTCCTGCGGAGTGAGCCCGCTTAAAAGAATCCTGAAAAAGCCGATCAGGCTGATGATGTTCGAGCGCAAAACGTCGGCCGTGGATTCGTCTTCGCGCGGCAGAGGAAGGTCGAAAGGATTGATGTGATTCGGCGAAGTCAGCGATATATTAAAGTAAGTTCCGCCCACCGCCTCGGCCAGGTACTGGTACTCGCGTTCCGGGTCGATGACGATAACGTCCGCTCCGAACATCATTGAACGCAGGATCTCGAGCTTGGTGGCGTAGCTTTTCCCGGCGCCGGATATGGCGAAAGTGACCGAGTTTGCATTCTCCAAAGACCAGCGGTCAAACAGAATCAAAGAATTGTTATGGCGGTTTATGCCGTATAGGATGCCTTTGTTCGAGGTCAAGTCAAAAGAAACAAATGGGAAAGTGCTCGATATCGGTCCGGAGCTTAGGTAGCTGTGGATCAGAAGATAATCGGTGTTCAAGGGCAGGATTGAGTTAAAGGCCTCTTCTTGCTGAAATAGTGCGGGCTTCAAATAGACTATGCGCGCCTCAAGGATTGACCTGATTTCCGATTCTATTTTATCCAGCTCTTCAATGTTTGACCCGTAAACGGTTATGTATAAGCCGAAATTAAACAACCGTTCTCGGGCTTGCTGCAGCTTGTCGCGCAGCTCCTCTAAATCGCGATAAGCCGTGTCGAGGATAGGGTCGCGCACCAGGCCCTTTTCTTCACGCATGGAAATTTGCGATTGCACCCGCGCCACTTGTTTCCTTAGTTCGCGAAGAATTATCGAAGTGTCTACCGGGTGGATGAAAAAAGAAACATCAAAAACTTTATCGAGGTTAATGATCGGCGAGAACCAGTTGGTGTGCAGATACCGCGGATAGGAAAAAACGAAAAGGGCTCTGGCCATCTTCTCGCCGAGGCGCACGTAACTCGGATTTATCTCCAAAGCCGCCGGCGCGATAATGTCTTTTAGCGTCGTAACGCCGGTCTGGTAAATCTCTTCGGGGAACACCGAAAAAATTTCCGGTTCCTCTGCTTTCTTTTTGCCGAATAACGATAGTGCCGCCATGAGTTGGTAAAAATTTTTAACTTTCCCGGCCTTTGGCTTTATCGTGTACTTGCTGCGATTCGGCAGGGTTATACAAACCGTAGAATAACTCAATAAGCTCTTCGGTGTTTAGCATGGCTACTCTCAAGCCTAAACGCCGCAGCCCCAAGCTCACCGCGTCAACCCTTTGCAGCAGTTGATTTTTATGCTGGATAAAATCATCCTCGGCTTCCGCCCCCTTGGTCTTGGACGAGCTGAATAGCGAAGAAAAACTTTTGATCATCCCCGCTCCTCGCTCGACGACCGTGGGCTGGAAAGGCACTACGGCATAAAACGTCTTGGCCACGATGTGGCTCAAGTCAACGAAAGTCTTGACGAATTCCATGTACTCGCTTATCTGCACTTTCAAAAGCTCATTGGTTTCGTCTTTTTGTCTTGCGTCGAGCGTCTCAAGATAAGGCAGGATATTAAGATGCCGCGACTGGATCGCAAACTGCAAGGAGAAATCCAGCGAATTAAGGAAATTCTCGTACTGGAATATCAAAGCGTCTTGCTCCTCTTCCGACTTGAGTCCGAAGTTAAGCGAGGAAACCATCAGCACCGTCCTTAGTCCTTGGTTGTTTTTAAGAACGACGATGCCGTCGCGGATCGAGTCGATGGCTATGAACTCTTGCGCGGCCAGAGCGACTTTGGATTTTGACGAAGCCAATTGGGGCAGCATAGTTTAGGACGATTACTGGAAGTTATCTCAAAATTCAATTACGACATTAGTTCGACACGGCTCACTGCAGGTATTGTTCGAGCCAGTTTATCTCGAGCTTGTCCTAGACCCGCCAGGTCGGACTAGGGTCGAGAGAAGAACATTACTTGCGTATCTATACAGTACTTCTCAACTTCGCTCGAAGAGTAAGAAGGTTTTTGGTAATTTTAAGATGACTTCTAAACGCTAACGGCCTATTTTCTCCTTGATGTCGAGACTCCATGCCAGGTCGCTTAGTTTGCTTGCCGACATTTTATTCAGGGTTAGAAGCGGATTGTCTTGGGGCGGCGGGACCGGCATTTCTTTGCCCGGTTTTTTCTCTTGGCTATGGCTTTGTTTCCACAAGTAAAGATGCGGCTTTGAAAAGTAGTTTATGGCATTCATGAAAACCACCGGGAAGGGCCGCCCATCCACTTTGCCGACCGCCATCGCGCCTAATAGCCCGACAATCGGCACCGCAAATATAATGAAAAGCGGAAAGTAAAGGAATCTCCAGCCAATAAGCCCGACCGCCACAGCGCCCAGAAGATAGAAAAATTGCTTCAAGGTCAAAGGGCCGATAATGCGGTCTTCGATATTTATGAATTGCGGCACTTGGAATTGCTGCATGTAAGCGAAGCTTACTAAGTGAATTAAGCAGGTTAAGTAAATTAAGCAAGGGGAAGACTGGCTAGCTAACCCTTTTCATATTTTGCATTTGGCTCCTTATCCATGAATTTAACATCTTGCTGACTTCCTCGAACTTTTCATTTGCTGTTTGAAGCTCGTTATCAGACAAATAACCCAAGTCAGAAGAAACTTGTGTTTCGTAGCGCAGTTCTTCTAAAGAAGCATTGGCGATGTCATAAAAACGCAGACTTTCCTTTAAGCTAACTCGCCGGAACCCCTCGACAATATTGGTTGCTACGGACAAGATCGCACGTCGCATTTGGGATACCAGCTCATATTTTTCTTCCGGTGGGAATTTTTTCGTGACTTGATAAATGTAAAGGGCCAGCTCATGTGCTTTTCGCCAAACTTTCAAATCCCGGAATGAACTTATCTTTGTCATCACCTGGCCCATTAAGCTTAATTCACTTAATTTACTTAACTCGCTTCGCTTCTTATTCAATAGGCTCCCTGTAAGGATCCGCGCTATACGGCGCGCTGGTTTTCGGTTTTAACTCATCATCCTTTGGTGCCGCTGGCTGCGGCGTTTCTTCGGTCACATCTTGCTTCGGCGTTTCAATCGGTAAGGTCGTCGGAGGCGTTGGTATTCCGCTTGATAACGACGGGAGCATTTTTTCTTCGGGCGGTTTTGACGCCGCGGTCGGAATTTGAGTCTCTGGCGGTGTCACTCCGCCAGCTAAAGACCCCGCGGCCTTTTGCGTCGCCTCTGCGGTTTTCATCGATTCGCTCTTAGCCACCGCCGCCGGTTTCTCTGGCGTTGCCGGCATGATAGGCGCCTTGTCAGTTTCTCCGGACAATTCGCGGCGCGATCGCTCCAATTCTTCCTCTAACTTGCTCTTGGTCAGGGCGTATTTGGCGCCCGACTCGCTCGCCGCCGGTTTAACTTCGGGCACCCTCATCAACATCGCGGGAGTTTCAGCCCGTTCCTCGGCTTTTGCCTCCACCCCGCTTTTAAAAGGAGTTGGCATGAGTTCTTTGGGCGGCAGGGGTCTCGCCGGCTGTCCCGTCGCCGGCACCACGTCCAAGGGCTTCTTAGTAGCTGCTGTTGCTGGCGGTTGGTAGGGTTTGACTCCTTGAGGGCTTATCACTGGCATAGCCGTTCCGACCCCGCTCGGCCTGATCGTTGGCGCTGGTTGTGATGGCTGGATCTCAAGGGGCCTTATAACCACGTCTTCAATTTTGGGTTTTGGTTTCTCGACTCCCGCCGGCAGGTCTTCAGTAAAATCGGGCTGGCGGATGGCGGCGAGCGGATTTATGATCAGTGGCTCTAGTTTCCGGGTAAAGCCTTCGCCCTCCGGCGTTGGTCGGGCGCCTTGAATTGGCGTTGTTAATGGCGCGACTTTAAGCGGAGTAGGCGGCTCCGGCGCTCGCGACGCGCCTGGCTCGAGCGTAGCTGGCCTTGGCTCGGGCATGACCGGTCTTACCGCAGGCGCGGCCGGTTTTATTTCAGCTACCGCTGGTTTCGGCATTTGACTCGGTGTTGCCACCGCTGGCGCGGGGCTCGGCATGCGCGGAGCCACAGGTGGGATTGCCGGCGCCTTGGTCGCCAACGTTTCAGCTCCGACGGTTATGTCTTCCGACCACTTTTCGCCGTGCATTCTCTTAAGGTGATCGCGTATCGGCGCGAATATCTTTTGATTGACCTCCAAAGCTATGGCCGTTGCTTCCTCGCGCGACACCTCGAGAACTTCCACAAGATCAGGTATAAATTCTTTGGTTGAAACAAGACCGCCCATAATCCAGCCCACCTCTTCGGCCAGCTTGCCGATTTTGTCAATGCTGACATGGTGCGCCTGTCCGGTAGCCAATATAATATTAGCCGTGTCAACACTGGCAATGGCTTCGCGAAGCTCCAAAGGGAGCTTGGCAAAGCGTTCGCGCAATAATGATGTCGGAAAAGTTTTTGGCATTGTTTTATTTACGTGTTTACAGTTGGGGTATATCTCCCGGCTGTCTTTCGCCCCTCGGCTTTGTGGGTTCGCCTTGGCCTCCCGGCGGTGTTATGATTCCTCCCTCCCGATCTCCTCTTTGTTCTTTCGCCCGCGCCGTCCAGCCGCGGAGTCTATAGCCAAATCCTTGAACTGGGCTGCGCTTGAAGTAATCCATGGTTGCATCCGACATCAAACCCTCTAGTTCAGGACCGAGCTTGTCATCGTCTAAGGCCTTTTGGAACCTGCCGCCCAAAGCGCCCGGGCTAAAACTCATCATCGTTTGGAATAACCCCTGCTTCCATTTGGCAGCTTCTCTAAGCACGCGCGGGTCATCGAGCGCATGGGGGTCTAAACGTGAAATATGTTCACTGCGCATACCAGCCATAACCTGTTCCAATCTCCTCTGGGTTTCCTCTTCGGTCCGTTCTTTAATCATATGCGGCACTGCTCTTTCAAGGCCAATCGGATCAGCGCCCACCGACTTCATATACTTAATCGCATCCGCGACTTTATCAGCGTTCCAGTAACCCTTCTCATCGTCTTCCGCGGCTATGTCTCGCCGATCGGCCAGAGTCTCCATTATAGCCCTGCGCTCGGCCATGGAAGTGGTAGCCATATTATGGCGGCGCTTGAGCTCTTTGCTTGAAAAGTTGCCAAATCTCTTCTTAAATTCCTCGGCCTGCGCCCTCTCGGCGGTAGTAACCCGTGTAAGTCCCCTTCTTACTCCGGGTATGCTGGTCAAAGCTCGCGCTAATATATTACCCTCCTTGCCCGCCACGCCCTTTTCTTCGAGCATCTTAGCCAAGGGCGCGGCAGCGCGTAGAGCCATCCGCCCAACCTTACCCTTGGCCCAACCGCCAAGCCCGCCGGCCATTTTTTTGCCCCACCCGGTCACGGTACTCGCTCCGGCAATGCCCATCTGCTGGGCCATAGTCAGCGCCCCAATCATGAACGCCGCCGCCATAAAATATACCGCGAGCAAGGCCATGCCGCTGGGCTGGGCAGCTCCTCCCGAACTGATAGTGTAGAATGAATCAGGTACTTTGAATATCATCGCCGCGCCCAGCCAAAAGAGAAACATGAATACCGGCAGAAAAAAAGTCCATTTGAAAAGTTTATCCCACCACATGCCCCAATATTGGTTGGTCTGCGGCATTACCAAGAAAAGGAAGGCCATCGGCCCTAAAACAAGGACAAAAGCCAGCGAAACACTTCGGATTATAAATAATATCGCTCCGGCAAAAAGGACAAACATGGCTATCGGATAAATAAAAATTTTTACGACCAGCATAGTGGCAAGAAGCTTTTCCTTTGCCTGGCCGATTTTAGGTGTGACTTCATACTGCGCATTGGCGCTCGTGATCAGGTTGTAACAAAGCGAATCCTTCCCAAATATTTGCTCCAATGTCAGCTGATCTAGCGATGCGCCTGTGGCGTTTACGTTGCACTGCTCCGCGGATATAAGTTGTCCGTCAGCGCCCGCGCCTCGGGTATCTTCGAAAATAGCCTGTCGGCAGTTCGCGTCGCTTTTGCCTGCGCAAACATTCGGCCTGTTTGGCGTAACAAGGCTTAGATATATCCCATCGGCGTTAAACATCTTTGCAATCACCCCCCGTATCGAACCCCCACCCATAGTTTGGATATTCCGATAGAAGATAGCCCCGATACCGTTGCCGATGTTTATTATCGTCCGGCCGATGGGCAAACTAAAGTTTATTAACAGTGCTGCAATTATCAGCTTCGGCAAAAGCTGGCGCGCGGTGTAGGGCTCAAAATCAAAAATAGTGGCGATGGCGATCCATAGGAGTATTAAGATGAAAAACATATTGGCCACGCTTAACACTAAAGGGAAACCGATATTTACGGCGAAGCCGCCCGGACTGTTGGCCGCGAAGAAAGTCATCGTCGTTTCAAGACTCCAGCTAAAGAGATATTGAATAATCCCAAACGGGATAGCGAATAGCGCGTCAACCACTCGGTTGAGAAATTTTAGTATGTGGCAGGCGAATTCATCCCAATTGCAATCAGCCCCGACTTTATCAGTTGGTCCGGAAACTCCACCAGTAAGCGTCTTGTTGTTGGTCTGGGCGATGAACGAGTCGTAAGCTTGCGCGCGTTGTTCTTGAGCCGCGGGAGTGTCTTCGCCTTCAGGCGGCGTTGGCGTATTGCCAGCACTCGGGCTAAACGATCCCTCACGCAGACGCTCGGAAGACGGCGGCGGGGTCGAGGCCGGTGTCGCCGTTTGCGAAAAAGCGTGACGAGGCATCAGGAGCAACAATACTAAAGCTCCAGCAATGGCTATAGCCAGCCACCACGTGCTACTTGGCTTGATCAAATTTTTATAGACGCGGCTTGTTGTCATTGAAACGTCAAGAGCAGTTAACTA
>CAYNAP010000001.1:0-3596 GCA_964395285.1 uncultured Candidatus Saccharibacteria bacterium | reverse complement strand
GAGCCGCCGCCTCTTCCTCCCGCATTGCCCGAGTTGAAGGAAAAGTTGACATTGCCCCCGCTGCTGTTGGCAAAAGCGGCAGTCAATCCTTTCTCGATGTTTACTCTTATTGCTGTGTCAATAATATCGGCAATGGCCTGCTGGAGGGTGTTGCCTACGTCAGTCTGTCGTATCGGCGACGTAATCTGGCTTTCCATCACTAGTCTAGCCACATAACTCCCCGGCGTTTTTATCTTGCCGTAGTTGGGGTTCGTTTGCGGCGTGCCGTCGGTGTCGCGGATGCCAAGGAAGCCTTGGCCGGATGCGTATTCGGCGGCGAAGTTCTGCACAGCTTGGGCTTCGGCTTGAGCTTTGGCGGTCATCGTCTTGATCAAAACCTCCGGGTATATATTCTCGGGCTGCATCATAAGAGCCCGCTCTCGCTCGGTGAAGTTCTCGGGATGGAGAGCAAACTCAAGATTATTATTGCGAGTCTGCCACTCTTGGGGGAGAGAACATTCTAAGCCCAGACTAAGACTTATAGATAGCGACGGCGCTGCGGGAACGTCAAAACCTTGGCAGAAATTTATACCGCTTATTTGCGAGAGGAACACTCGTGAAGCGTTTTCGGCCGCCTGCAGAGCGTCGGCGGCAAAGCTCGCCGAAAATACCGGCGCCTCAAACCGCCCGGTTACCACCCAGCGAATAATCATATCGCGGGTCAGGTTTATGACTTTTTTGATGAGTGCCGTGGCAATTGCATCAGCAACGGATTTTAAGTTGAGCTTTGTCGTATTGGCTGACGTGGTAACCTGTGCGATGCCTGCCGGGCACGGGCCTAAAACACACTGGTTTACCGGGACGGACAAAACATCAAGTTGTCCGCGGGCCAATAGTGGGGCAACCAGCGCCGTCAGCAAAACCGGCGCAAATATCGAAAAGCGCCATAGTACTGCTTTTATTGATTTTCGGCGGAGCTTCATTGAAATAAGGCGTAGGCGTTATCCGCTGCGCCAAAGATTATTCCTTGGGCATTAAGCTTGTTTTTGGTCTTTTGAAAAAAATCGTTCATTTCCTGCAGCAATTCAATGCGCGGCGCGACGGTTACAGCCGCAGCCAGTGGGTCGTTTTCTGCATTGCGAAATATTTCAATCGCGCGTTTGGTTTTCAAGATATAGTTAACCTCCTGAACGGCGAAGTTTTGGTAGTCGGCTGGCGCCGGCATATTTTTTATTTCATCCGCCGTTTGCCCCAACGCGCGGATCAACGGATCGAGTCGAGCTAATCTCGAGTAATCCTCGCTTCTTAACGCCTCGCTCAAGATGGCAAGATCGCCGTGAGTTTGAAACGGCATTACGTGCTTCGAGTAAACGGCGTAAATTGAGTTAAAGTACTGCTTAATAGTTTCAGGATCGCTTTTCGGGTTTAAGCGTATGTCCTTTGTCGCGATCTGGGCCGCCGATTCAAGCATTGCTTCCGCATCTAGGCCTTCAGGCAGCGTTATATTATTCAAGAAGTCCGAGGAGGTTATATTGCCGTTGGCGTCAATCGCGCTTAATACCCCGCTAGCCAAGAGATTCTTGGTCAGGTTATAGGTGAGATTGTTTTCACTCTCTCCGCCCGATGCTTTTGGTTGAGCGTCAACCGGCGATTTGGTTTTATCACTCGGTCCCTTCTTTAGCGGGTCGCGTCCCTCTTTTATCTCTTCACCATCCGGCATGCCGTCGCCGTCCGTATCCGGATTTTGCGGATCAGTGCCCCACACCGCCTCTTCCCAGTCTTTTAGGCCGTCGCCATCGCTGTCTTTGCCGGCATCAGCGGCAATTTTACTGCCCACCGAAGTTTTATCCAGATTTGCTGTCGAATTTAAACCAACCCCACCTTTCTTTTGACTGCTTTTAGCAACCAAAACACCCGCGCCAACTAGGGCCGTAAACAACAGAACAGCGGCGATAATTTTGATTTCTTTCTTCGCGTTTAAAACGCCTTGGGCTAGTCCGCCCATGGCGTTATTATAGCATTAACACTTGAAAAACTGCGTAAAGACTGTTGATAAGTCCCAACTTTATCCCGCTCGAGCTCCGCAAACTCCTTTTGGCGATAAGCGGTCAGAAGGAAAATAGCTAACGAGAGGCGTAATATTCCCATCAGCCAACAGCGAAACACTCGTTATAATGGGGTTTGCCTACGCTGCGTTGCCGAGCAGACGCAAAGTTACATCATTATCTCACGATCGTGAGATAATGATGTAACCCCCAAATCTACACAAAATGGCTCTTAAATGCCGATTAAATTGCGGTTAGTGGCTGGTGCCGACTATCAAAATAAGCGGGCCGGTAAACCCCAATCTCCTGCCCAGCAAACAAAACACATCCGGTCCGGCCAAGCCGAGCACATTAGCCCCAACTCTCAACGTAAAATAGCTGAAAAGCATGGAACCGCCGGGCACATACACAAAATCCCCCGGCCGCGGCGGCCCAACCGTTATGTGAATGCAGTTTGACCCCGGGCGCATGGCCAGTATCGGCCCGCCAAAAGGTATGTAGCCGAAGCCAAAAGCGCCGAATGATCCGCCAGCTCCTCCCCCGCCAATAGCGCCTCCTCCGAACTGGGCTCGAGCGCCAAAAGCCGCGCCCAAAAGAATAACCGCGGTTAAAGTGCTTATAAACGTTCGCTCGATAATAGACTGCATCTTCATTGGCGTTATTATACCACCTCGTGCCAGTTTTTCGCGATATTCATCCAGTCCTCAACCTCAAGAACTTCCGGTCGTTGGCGCGGTTCTACTTTTGAATCTTTAAGCACCTTCCGAACCCCCTCCTTAGATACTTTTACGTTGGCGCTTAAGGAATTCATAAGCGTTTTTCGCTTATTCCCGAAGGCCGCGCGGGCGATAGCGAAAAAAACTTTTTCCTCCACCTCGTTTTCTAAAAAGGCTTTGCGCGATATATCGGTGATAACTATGAACGCCGAGTCTACTTTTGGTTTAGGCCAAAAATTATTTTTCGAAACCATAAACAATATTTTGGACTGGCCGTAAGCCTGCGCCGCTAAAGCCAGTAAATTCATCCTTGGTGGTTTAGCCATAATTCTCTCGGCTACTTCCTTCTGAACCATCAGAAACATTTTTTCCGGCCGACAATCGCTTTGCAAAAACACTCTGATCAACCTCGCGGTGAGGTAATAAGGAATATTGGCGACGATCAAATATTTTTTCGGCAGTTGAAGTTCCTCAAACGTCAATTTCAAAATATCGCCTTCCACTATACGTGCGTTATTCACTTTTAGATCGTCAAGCTTTTTTTGAAACTCGGCGACTAACCGCCGGTCCTTTTCCACCGCGATAACTTTGCTAGCGCGCTTGGCAAGTTCGAGCGTGAGGGTGCCGTAACCCGCCCCGATTTCGAGCACCACGTCGTTCTTGCCGGGGCTAGCGGCGGCAATTATCTTGTCCAAAATGCCACGCGCAATCAAAAAATTCTGCCCCATCAATTTATTGGGCCGCAAAGCAGTTTCGCGCTGCGATTTAAATTTCCCTCCCCCCTTGCGTAAATGTCTAGAACCCATCTCAAAAATGTTTAAAAATAGTTATTCTTCGAGCGGAGCCCCGCTAAGCG